>NZ_CP104971.1:0-300000 GCF_025452195.1 Phyllobacterium zundukense
CCGAGATGATCCCACGTTGGATCGACGCGGCTGCAGACAGAAAGACCATGTGTGCGGCTGGTCCGTCTATAGAGTAAATAGACGCTCCATTTGACAGCATCTCCTTCAACTTGAAAATGCCAACGGTATTCAATACGAGTGTAACAAACTTTTCGAACAGCGGTTCATTTTTCTCTCGGCCTAAATAGTCCGAAAGTAATGCGTATGCGGAGCCAACGCGACTGATCGACGTGGCTTTTACCATTGCGCCAAACAAGAAGCTATCAATGTCTTGGCGGCTCCTCTTGTTTTTCAGTAGATATTGATAATAGACATACAAGCGTCCAGGCGTCGTGTTGCCTTCCGACAACTTTGTCTCTTCTTGTTCGATGGCCGGGTCGCGTGCGGCGATCAAAAGGACCTCAGGGCTAATTGTGCCTTTTGCGTGCTCTAAGCCAGTACGCATGTTGGCAACTGCTTCCGCCGGACCCTCGGCAATAAAAGATAGAATCTCGCTGTTCGTGTACCGGAAGAAGGTGACATACATCTCAATGCTGAAATTCTCACGGCAGAAGAATTCGGCGACGAGAAACTCGACATAACTTTTATGCGGGAAGAAGTATAGTTTAGGTCCTTTGGTCCCGATTACGCCTTTCGGCTGTTCGCCAAGATGCTCTACGACGGAACCGATGATTATTTCTCTCAGTGCTGCGTCGTTTCCCTTGGTGTTCCGTATTGATTGTGGGACAAACTCGGATGGGACCTCGTGGGCTCTGAAGCGGTTTTCCTTTTTCTCAGTCAGCAACCACCAAGCCAATTTCTGCATGAAAATGGTCCGCGGATCGCTATAACCAAGAGACCAACCGCCGTCCGGATCCTCGCCGAACTTGCGGCTCGCCTTATTATTTTCGCGTTGAACGAAGCGATAGATGAACTGGAAATACAAGTCGTATCGACTGAACTTTGCGTCGGGAACAGCAAGCCTGCTCATGATGGTCGTGAACATATTCAATTGCACAGGCCTCGACAGAATGTCAAATTCGTCCTCAACAGCGCGTTGCTTGAATTCCTTTAGCCGTTCAATATTGGTATTATCGATTTTTCGTGCCAGAAAGTTGTCGAGATAAGTGTCGACCTGATCTCTGCGCAATAAGTCCACTTCGATTTTCGTCAGGCGTTTCAAGTCTCCGAGAACGTTGGTCAGTATGGCGTCGATGACCGCATTTTCCTCATCAATGGAGAAAAACGAATCGGGCCTACCGAGGATAATCGTCTTTGATCTTCCCTCGAAAAGGAGAGCCATGTCCTCGAACACGAACCTGAATTCTTCAAGTGTCATGGCGTGACGCATCTCGTCAAAGCCATCCAAGATCAGGAGGAAGTATCCGTCGCGGTTCATTTGGATGAACAGATTGTAGACGAAGTTTCGAACGGTTGCGGCGCCGTCTGCTCCGGTGAGTGCAGAGCAGATCACTCCTTTGAGATCCTGCTTCGTGAATAATTGACTGAGCGTAATTCTGATAGGTATTCGATCGAATTCTCCCGAACGATGGCGTTCGGTCATCAGTTTGCAAAAGTACAGACTGAAACTCGTCTTCCCGACGCCGTATCCGCCATAGGTAAGGAGGATATTCTGATCCGTTGAAATCCAATGAAGCGCAGCTTGCTCCAGCGTCTGGTTTTTTCCTTTGACGTAAGTATGAATAAAATTCTTGGACGAATCGTGGATTTGGTAGGCAGCTATGTTGTCCTGCAACACATAGCTGAAGTTCATCAAAGAAAAGACAAAACGCTCGAATGAGACATATGCGACATCCCGCAGCGCAGCGACAGATCGAGATGGCTGCTGCGAGAGCTCTTTCTCACCGATGATCAACAGATTATCGATCTCGCCGCTGTCAAGGGAAGGTTTGTAGAGATTGTAGATCGCCGCTAGGTCCGAAGATGCAAGACCTTTCTTCCAATCTTTGCATTCGACCGCGACTTTCTTTGGAAAGAGAACACTAGTTTCATCAACGAAAAACACGTCCGCGGTGGTGACCGCGAGGCCCTTCTCAACTTGTACATCCGCGTGGAGACAGCCCAGCAGACCCGCGATTTTATCGCGAAGCGCGGAACCGGAGAGCTTTATTTGAGACGTCATTGGCGAGACCTGTCGCTGTACTGTTTGTTGTTCCCAACAAATCTTACCTTTGATCTGCGATCAACAGCCTTGATCGGCGGCTCGGCGCCTATCAACAGAGCAATCCAGAAAAAATAGCGCCGCCAGCCAAATACACATTATGCACGTTCCAACATTGTAGCTTCAGAGCAGTCAGTGAGCTATTGCACTTAATAACCGAGATGGGGCCGGAACTGGACGGTCCGGTCTTAGAGGGCGATCATAGGATAGCTGCCGTTGCCTGCTGGCCGATCTGTAACTTCAGCACGGGTTGCAGGCGTTAGTCACGGAAACAGGTAGGATGCACCCTCTGGTTAGGCGGACGACAAGGACATCTTCAGATTCAGATTTGCCGGAACGTGCATACCGGCCTTGATCGCATTCGGCAGTTGAACGGTAATCTTGTCCTCCGGTTTCGCCAGTCGGATAGTCTTCATCGCACGGACCAATAGAGCCATAATCGCAACGGCTCCGTGATCGTCGGCAGGGTCACATGACATTGCGCCGAAGGTAACACTCGCCGATTTGGACTTCTTGTTTTCCTCCCAATGTAGCCAGCCGACGCCGGATGTTATCTCCAAGAGGGGAAGCCATTCGCCGGTCTTTTGGTCCTGAACGCTGAGTTTAGGCCATGAACGGCCGATGCGGCACCCGTGCTTGAAGGCGTTGTAAACGGTTTTTTGGCCGAACAGCCCTGCTTGTACAGAGATGAACCTGATGACTTCATCGTCTAGGACATTTTCGGTTCCCAGACGGCCCCAGAATTTGGCCGCGATCCATTTATCGTAGTCATTAACACCGCGAATCCCGAGTGTGGCGGGTATCTCTTTACGAGCCACGGATTGCACTGCTTCACTGAATTTCGGGCCGAAGAATTTCTTGGCGAATCGGGGGACTGGTCCGTGCGGATGGCTCCCCAAGAGAACGGTGAGCAGCGTTTCGATAGCATGAAACCGGATGAACATTAGCGCGGATGCCTTCATTTCATCCATCCCGTCGAGCAGTTCAGCGCCGAAGCCGGTATCCTTGCTAGGCTGTTCATCTAGGCGGTAGTGCTGATCAACGTCCTTCGTGTAACGAATGCAGCTTGCCTGCTTTAGATGGTAGAGTGGATCAATCTGCGACCAAAATGCCTCTTCGATATTCATCCCTGGCTCCTCCTCTAGTGTCTTGGAAGTTTGCCACAATACAGTGGAAAACTCTCCCAGAAATCAACACGCAACGTTTATCGCACGAGCATCGGCTTTGTATTCGCAGTACGTTGTTTATCTTTCTCGGCACGGGTAACATCCGTTCCGCGATGATCCGGAAGCAAGTGTCAACCGACTTGGAATCTTCAGGCCCTTCTTCGGCCGAAGAGGAGATGGTAGATTCAATGGATGGCTTCTGTGCCCCTCAAACCCAAAGATGCAAGGGTCTCCGACATATACGCTGTTGAGAACGACATGTTCGTCGCCCACAATCTTGCTCCACTTCACCGCAGAGAACGACGATGACAGAGGCCACACGACCAAAGAAGGACACTAGTCCGCGAGCGGCAGGACCGGCAGGACCTCAATTTGAGGCAAAAGTCGCAACCCACTATGCGCTTGCGGTGCTTGCCCAAACGGAGGCCTTCGGGCTTCCCGGCGCGATCGTCGATCGGCTCGAATTCCAGCGCAGCGGTCTAGGCCACCCACTCGACGACATTATCATCAAGGCGACAACGCGGACGGGCGTGCAATGCTGCCTTGAAGTGCAAGCCAAGCGATCGATGGCGTTTACGGAAGGTGATAGCAATTTTGCAGCTGTCGTCGCCGGCATCGTCGAGGGCCGCAAGAGAGATGCCTCTCGGCGCTTCGCCGTTGCTCTCGAGCGCACATCTGGACCCATCGAAAGCGGCGTCCAAGAGGTTCTTGAGCTGTCACGGCACGCGACCGACGCACAATCCTTCCTGACACTGCTCAAGACGCCGGGGCGTGGCAACCAGGATATGCGCCGCTTCGTTGTCGCCCTCGAAAAGCATCTCGGCAACCATGGCTGCGGATCCGATGAAATCATTTTCGAAGTTCTAAATTCGTTTTCGGTGCTGGTGTTCGATTACGCGCGACCAAATTCGATCGCCGAACATCACGATCGCACGCGCGCGCAACAGCTGACCTCCGGAGCCAAACAAGCAAACCTCTATGATGTGCTGTTCGGTCTCATTCTTCGCTCTGACGCAATAGGCGGCGAAACAAACCGAGGCCACTTGATCGCTGCTCTGCGCGAGCAGGGCATCGAGATAGGCCCATCCCTCAATTTGGTCAAAGCCCGCGAACGGATCGAGGAACTGAGCCGGTTCGCGCTGGCGGATATTAAGACAACCGTCAGCCGTCAACGGTTGGGTCGCACGCACCGCCGACGCCAACTCGAAGAACTTCTGAACGAGGCCGAGCATGCGTCGCGCGTCGTCGAAATCACCGGCCCAGGTGGTGCCGGTAAGTCCGGGTTGCTAAAATCCGCCGCCGAAGGCCGTCATATGCTTTCGCGGGTGCTTGTCCTTGCCCCGGATCGAACACCGCCCGGCGGCTGGCCGGCTCTCAGAAGCCAGTTCGCGATCGACGTCACAGCCGAGCAGTTTCTGGAAGATCTCTCCTGCGATGGCGGCGGATTGATCTGTATCGATGGTCTCGATCGTTTCCGCGACGAAGCGCAACTCAAGACCGTCGTCGATGTGCTGTCCTCAGCGCTCACGGTGCAGGGCGTCACCGTGGTGTTCACAGCCCGGCCCGGCTGGCAGGAACAAGCCGCTTTCGCGTTCGGCGAAGAGCTTTTGGCGTCACTAAAGTCCCCGCGCCAGCTCTACGTCGAAGGCCTGGACGACGCCGAGGCCGCTGACTTGGCAGCTGCAACGCCGGAACTTGTGCCATTGCTGCAGCCCGATCATCCAGCGAAAGCGCTCGCCAGAAATCCCTTCATTCTCCGGCGGCTGCTCAGTACCCGACTCAAGACCGACAAAGTGTTGAGCGAGGCCGAACTCGCCTGGGACTGGTGGAAATCCGGCGCGCATGTCATCGGCCGTGCGGCCGGAGATACCCAAGCACGCCGGCGGGTGCTATTGAGCGTGGCACAGGGCATGCTGGACGGCCAAACGCTGGTCAGCGTAGCAACGCAAGATGCGGCCGCCGTTGCAACCCTGATAGCGGACGGCGTGCTGGTTCAGATATCGACGGATCGCGTCAAGTTTGAGCACGATCTGTTCGCTGATTGGGCCATCGCCTGCGCGCTCTCCGAAGACCCGCAACGCACCAAGACGTTGCCGCTTGACGCGCTGCCACCCTTTTGGCTGAGCCGCGGCTTCGAGTTGGCCTGTCGGCGCTTGGCCGAGAGCGACGATAAGAGGACGTATCCTGCCATCATCAAGGACCTTGAAGGCCTAAACGCCAAGAGTGGCTGGACCGCGCTCGCACTCTTGGCGCTTGTGCGCTCGGAACATGCCCGTACACTGCTCGCACGGCATGCTGATCTTTTACTCGAGGGCAAGGGCGAGCGTGCGACGAGCCTCATCCGCCGCGTGATCGCTTCGCACGGACAGCCCGCCGAGAGGGCCCTCAAGAACGCGCTCCCCTCCGGCGTCGCCATTCCCAAAGGTCTCATCTTGCCGGCGGGCCCGCAATGGCGCGAGCTCATCGTCTGGTGCATCGGTAACG
The DNA here is from genome assembly GCF_025452195.1 of Phyllobacterium zundukense. Classification (NCBI taxonomy): domain Bacteria; kingdom Pseudomonadati; phylum Pseudomonadota; class Alphaproteobacteria; order Hyphomicrobiales; family Phyllobacteriaceae; genus Phyllobacterium; species Phyllobacterium zundukense. The sequence goes on from NZ_CP104971.1 coordinate 5,812, forward strand.
TCGATCTGCTGCCGCCCTCTGCATTGGCAGCCGCAATCTCCCTGTTCGAGGGCTGGTTGACGCTTGCCGCTTTTGGCGAAAAGACACTCTCGCCGCTCCTTCTGGATCGTCTCACCGATGTGCTCATCGCCGAGATCAAAGAAGATGACCGGTCACTGCTAAAGCCCGGTGAGGCCTCGCCCAAAATCAAATACGCCGTCGGGCGGGACGCACTTGAAACTGCGCGGTACCAACTCGCACTCTATGCCCGAACATCGCCAAGTGCCGCAAATCGCTACCTCTTGGCGATCGCAGAATCCAAGCAACCCAGTCGGCGGATGCTGCAGCTCCTCGAATTTCCGGGAAACTTAGCGACCGCAGCACCTGCTGCTTTTGGTGCGGCGTTTCTAAACTCCATCAAACGAGATTCAGAACACGATACCTCCAGGAGTGAGCGGCGATACCGGACAACCTCCATGCTGGAAGGCCCCTTCGTATTGGGTCGTTGTGGCATTGGGCTTTTTGCCGATCTCCTTGCCGCCGATCGCAAAAGCGCCACCGATCTAATCCGGAGTCTCGTCGCTTCGGACCAAGATGCGATCGATTCAGAGGACGGGTTTGTGCTGACGCTGGCAGGGCAAGAACGACGCATATCTCCGCCTTCCAGTTATGGGTGGTCGCGCGGCAATGCGCCATCGACCATTGCCGCCATGGCCCTCAAGGCGCTGGAATTTTCGGCGCACAAACGCATCGACGCCGGTGAACGTCTGGACGATGTTGTGCGGGAGCTCCTTAGCGATGGTCCCGTGAGCGGCGCCGTGCTGCTGGTGATCGTCGATCTCGTCCTCTCCCATTCTCCGCTAAATGGCCAATTGCTCGCCGATCTGGTTGTCTCACCGGAACTCTTGACCCTCGACACGACCCGCGCCCAGCACGACGTTGCCGAGAAGATGTCGGGAGGTCCGCTCGGATTATTTCGGCAAGGTCGTCATCCGTCAGATACCGCGATCGAGCAAAATCTTACAGAACGCACGTCGCGTACTGTAGCTTTGCACAACGCCATCACCCAGATTGTGCTTTGCCAGCCAGATGAGGCAACCGCCGGTCTGCGCGCCAAACTGGCCGCGGCCGTCGCGCGGCTCGGGGCCTGGACGAGTGCCTCCATCGACTGGACCTCCGAACAATTCATGGCGTCCCACGCTCAGCGGCTAGCCTCGAAGGCCAACTACGAGCTGATCACTGAGACGGATGCCGACGGTAAAACGCGCCAGGCATGGTCGTTGCGCTTGCCGGAGGAGCAGGCACGCTGGTCGCAAGAGCAGACCTCCGGCCTCGCCGCCGAGCACATCGCCTTCACCCGTTCGCTCGCGCTGCGCATGGCCATGGATGATGAGCAAAAGCGCGTCACGGTCACCGTGGTTGACGCCGAGGCTGTGCTGCTTGCCACCGCTGATGCCTCGCCTGGACAAGCGAGCGATCATAGTGACCCCAACGACTCTTGGCTGGCCCGCGTCGCCGCGGCAGCATTCCTCGCGCGCTTCGGAATAGACGAAAATGTTGCATTACAAAAGGCAACGTTGTCGGCGATCTTTGATCACGCGCTGCAACAAGCAAACAGCGAATTGCGCAATCTGCGATACGACGTAATGTACGATGCATACGCGCTCGCCGTCACCGGTCGTCTCTATCTCGCCTCGCGATTCCAACGCGACGAAGATTGGCGTGCGCTACTGGGCGCAGTGAGCAGCAATCCCGCAAGTGCTGTGTCTGCACTCTCTCGCCATCTCCAGGCGGCTAAAGATATCGGAGACCGGCCACTTCGCTCTGCCATCCGCATCGGACTTCAGGCGTGCGAGTTCCCTCGGCAAAAGCATTATGATGAACACCAGGCAGCCTTCGACGCACGCCAATCACAATTGAGCGCGACCAAATTGACGAGGCTCACGACAGAACTACATTGGATGGCGCATGGTGGTAACGAGCCGGCATGGCCGTCGCCGCCGTTGCGGCGACAACGCCGGCCAAAGCGGTCAATCCGCCTGCCAGGTGGCGCACCCAAGCCGCCCCGCGCGCGTCCCGAACCCAAGTGGCCGGACACTTACTTTGATGATCGAACCGCCGCGGTGTGGTTGCGCATCCTGGAGCAATCAACCGACCCCGGCGCAATTCCTGCGGTGCTCAAAGCCAGCCATGACTGGCTCATCGATGCGAATGGTCGCGGCGACGAGGACGAAGATGACACCGACTTGGAGCGGATCTGGACACGCGCGCTCTTCGAGTGCGCCGCAACGCATGCCAGAAATTGGACTGACAACGAACGAACTAAACTCATTTTCGATGTTCTCGACCAGTCCTGCGATGAGGCGTTCATCGATACCGCCGCCGCGTTTCTCGTCAAAAGCGATCTGATCCACATCGAAGGGGACGCCGCAGACACGCAGTATCTGGTCGATTTGCGCTCGCGGCTATGGGCACGCCTGAAGAATACCACACCTTGGAGACGCCATTGCTGGTCGCCGCGCGGCGGTTTGGAAATCCATCTCAATGAGCTGATATTGGCGTTCTTCTGCAAACTGGCGGGCGGCTTTGGCCACGCAACGTCCTACACCAAGGGCCTCAAAGACGAACAGATCATCCCCTTCTTGCCGGTGCTCACAGAAATAGCCGTGGCGTCCGCGTCCTGTCCGTCGATCGCTCGCCTTTTCCTTGACGTGCTTGAACTTATCGACCCGCTAAAAGTCGAGCCGTTTTTGTTGAGCGCAGCGACCAGCTGGTCGTCGCGCAGCGATCAGCGCTTCTGGAATGAGTTGGGCATTGGTCAGCGCGTTTGCGCGCTGGCGGAAAAAGCAGCCATCCAAGCACCGGCGCATCAGTGGATCGAGATCGCTGATGCCATTGCCGCAACCGGTGTCGTGGCAGGAGAGACGCTCAAGCAAGCGTTGGCGAGTAAATAACCCCTAATTTTTGGACACTGTTGATGTCTGCTTTCGGAAAAATATCAAAAGGCACCTAGCGACCGCACTGCGGCACAAAGCAGCCATTGACCGACTCGGGATCGTCACCAGCTACGAATTTAACCGGCGCACCTTGCCTTTTTGAGAAATGCACCGTGAAGGTGCCGGCCGTAGTTGTGTTGATGATGGTATTGAGCCGTGGGAAAACGTCTTTGAACGCCTTACCGCCCTTCTCGAAGCGGCGGGACGTTGGGACATCGCGAATATCATCCGCCAGCAGCTTGGGCAGGGTCGCGGTCATGTGACCATCGAAAATTAGCCTGCCAGCAAAATAGCAGCGGCAATTTGATTTTAACGGTAAGACATCATAAATAGAAAAAGCCAGCCCAGCCTTTCAACTGGACCGGCCATGTTGAAGCGCTATCATGCTCTTCTCATGTACCACCCCCCGGAACGGCTTCACGCCCTTTCGCACGAGTGGAGACCAAAGCCGCTGACGCACCTTCGCGGGGCTCGCTGTCGGCGGCTTTGTTACGTTGGGGCAACCAGTATTTCGGCGCATCGTCTGCCTTGCATACTGCTCCCTTGTGGGCCATGCGCCATACGACGCTATTCACGTTTTGCTTTTCCGGCGCCTCGCCGAACAGCAGCACGATGTAATTCTCAATCTCCTTCGGCGCGAGTGTTTCCACATCGTTCTGATGGGCGTAGCGCATCGCGACCTCAATCTTCTCGGGCAGGGTAAGGCCCTTCTTAGCCAAAACGTCCCAGCCGGGACTTCCACCCACGAAACGGTTGGAATGCGCCTTCGACTGCAGAAGCAGATGGATGTGGGGCTTGAGATTATCCTTGTGGTGCAGAACGCACGCAAAGTCAGCGGCGTGGTCGCGCTCGATCCGTGGCGTGTGGACAATCACGTTACGCCACGCTTCATAGCAGGCATTCTCCCCCGGCTCTTCCTTGCCCACCAGGCGGGCGATAATGTTTTCGGCGAAATCCAACTCGACCAGCTCAGTCTCCAGAGCGGTAAGCTGTTCGCGCAAGCGGGCGATCTGGTCGGTGACAACCTTCCTGCGCTCTGCGATGACATTGCTTTCCGACATTGGCTACTCCTCAACGTTACCAGTATCATATCAGCTGATAAGGCAAATGTATACAGATGGTCGAAATAGGTTATCCGCAGATAAGACAAGAACGGCTCAAATCCAGAGGAACGTGGCAAATCAGGTAATCGCATTGCCTATCTCGCTCTCATAGCAGATTGGTAAGAGAAAGAGAAGGTCCAGTTGCCATACGCGTGGAGCTGCGCCATCGTAGGTGGGTGAAAAAGAGCAGCGGCAATGCAACGGCTAAGCGTCCTGATGAGGTGGAGAAGCCATCGCCCGCTGTCGCTTTGCTCTTAAAGGGGGGCTTCCATTCTCAGCAATCCGGATGGCGCGCCGTCCTACGGTGATGCTGGCGCGAAGCGTAATCGCCCGAGAGATCGGTCATCACTACGGGGAAATAATCACTCTTAGCTTAGCTTGCGTGGTTTTGAAGAGATAAAGCTCTGTGGTCGCCAGCAACCGGAGCGCATCGTCGGTGATCGTTGCCACCGATCCACCGGGCTGGACGAGCACCATCTCGAATTCGATTTTCGAGCGTCGGGCCTTTTCCTTGAAATACGCTAGCTTCCTCATGTCGCCTTTAATAAATCTGTTCGCCCCTTCACGGGCCCACGTTTCTTGACGGCGTTTCAGATCGCGATAGAGCGTCGGAAGGCCGGCGTGCTTCGCCGTGATGCTTTTCTGCGCCTGTCCACAGACGGTGTAAAAATTTGTAATGTCCTGCGAAATCCGACCCCCATGCGCGCCCTTGCAGTGGACTAGACAAAGCTTAATTGTCTCGTCATCGACGTCTTTGAGGCAGACCAGATCTGCAGCCTCGCCGCAACCATCGTCGTTGAAGACGACTTCATATTCCGGCTTCAGCCGTTCCGCGGTTCGATACTGGATCGTCGCCTGATTGACCGCCTTGTGCATCGACTCCTTATTGAGTGGGATGCCGTTCCAATTCCATGCCTCCAGCCGATCCCTGTCAAAAAGACCGGCGTCGAGGTTGGCGGGAATGTGGTAGCAGTTGTAGGAGTAGGTTCCGTCGACGTAGTGCACGACAAACGGGTCCTTCAGCAAATATTCCGGTAGCGCAATTGGTTCGCCGTTCCCAACCCTGAAGTGAACCAACGGCCCTGAAACGTGATCGTGCCGGTAACCGCCAGGCAGATCTTCAAGGATCGTGAGACTATACTCCGCGGTGGCTTTGTCGCTGACGATCCGGATGTGGATCTCGCCGTTCGGACCGACATTGCCCAGCTCGAGGTCGAGCTCGTAGAGAGGCATTTCGGTGTCACCGAATATGACCGATTGGCGGTCGTTGAACCGCTGCTGTGCTTGCTCACCCCATTGCACGGTGATCGGTACGGACGCATATGCGGCGGGCAGTTTCTCCGGCTTCAGGAAGTCGCGGATGACATTCGCTTGTTCTTCACCCTTTTTGGTAACCTTGGCCCAAGTGGCTTTGGTCCACGCAAGCCATTCGGCGATGGTACCAGATTTCTGCTGCCAGACTTTCCCCCGCCGCTGTGTGCCGCCCCAAATAACGCGCTCGCCGTTCTCGTACCCGAGGCATGCGAGATTGTTCAGCTCGGATTGCGCCTTTTCGATAAGTGCAAGGCCCTCTGTGACGTTCGGTCCGAAATATGACGTGAAGCTGATAGCGCCGATGCGCGAGGAGCCGAGGCTTTTGACTAGCGGGAGTTCGACGTTGTTAAGGATGTTAAAAATTGGTGTGCCCGAGACGAGTTCGGTGTCACCGTTTGTGATGACCTGCGCCAGGCGTTCCGACCGCACACCCTTGTAGTCGCTAGAGTAGAGACACAAAGCACCAGCATCCCTGTCCCAGCGTACGACGAGGAGGTCGTAGATTGTGTTCAACACATTCTGGTAATTCCCCCATCCGACTTCATCGGCGCGGCAGATTACGGCAACCAAGACCTCGTCTTCCTCGCTATACGAGAACCAGCTCTCCGCACCTTTGGGGAGGATTTCTTGGTAGGCGACAGGGTTCCACGTGTCGCACTTTGTCCGGAAAAACTGCGCAGACAGCGCCGGGCGAAGGTTCCACAGCGACAGCTGATCTTGCAGTGTGCCCTCACCACCCTTAAGGCCGTAAACCACATCCTGCAGCCGAAGCTCTTCGGCGATCCGCTCCTCGCTCAGACGCCTGATGATCCGGTCCCAATCCGCTCCTTCGGCGTAGAGGTCAGCCAGCCTCCGTTCAGCTTCAGGGTCCGCAATATTGGTCACGACGGTCGCTTCACCGATCTTGGCCGGATCGCCCTTACGAGTGAATCGACCGATGAATTGCAGCGTGACCGCCAGGGATTTGTGGTTGTCATGCAGGGCAGCAATTTTGAGATAGGGCAGGTCGAAACCCTCTCCCAACATATCGACACACACAACGATCCGCGATCCATTTGGGCCCCGGTCGAACAGCTTGGTCATCGCCTCTCTGTTGGCCGTCACACGCCCAGAGCCGGAATAGACAACGACGGGTTTCAGGTCAGGCGCGAGTGTAGCATAGAGCCCGCCAATCTTTTCGGCACGCTCTTTCGACTTGGTACGAGCCATAAGGAGATGGTCGAGTTTCAGGTTATCCCGATCATGGCGCAGGGCGACTATGGCTTTCTCGGCAATTGCGCGATCGCGCGCTTCTACATCGCCGTATTCCTCGACGGTTTGAAGATTGATCGGCCGGTAGTAACCGGCTGACTGTGCATCGCCGAGTTTGTAGTTGAATATGACTTTGCCATCGCCGCGTCGGGTGTCGCGCCTGAATGGCGTGGCAGTGAACTGCAGAATCCGTTTCTTTTCGAACCGATCGCGAATGGAAAGCCAGGTCGAGGCCGAGACGTGGTGGGCCTCGTCCACGAAGAGATCGGTCGCCCCTTCAATCAGCGCGGTGACTGCCTCTTGATTTGACGCCTCAAGACTGTTTGGGAGGGTCACGATGACATTGGCGTGTTTGAGGATTTCGCAAGCGTCATCGACGGTCTTGATCCCTGTGGCGATAACCGCAACGCGCGGACAGGCGATCTCATGCGGCACGACCGTTGCATCGGGCAACACGCCGAGGCTGATGAATTTACCCGAAATCTGCGAACGCAACGCATCGCTAGGCACCAGTATAAGTGTGCGGCGCAATCGGCGGTAGACTTGCGTCGCCAACATTGTTTCGGTCTTGCCTGTACCCGTTGGCAGAACGACGATGGCAGGTTCGAACTCCGTCCCCACTGCAAAGTGGGCCGAGATTGCGTGTAGTGCCGCGATTTGCGGAGTGCGCAGGCCAGCGCGTCCTGCCTCTTCGTCTTCAGTATGGAAATCAAAGGTGTTCACCCAACTGTCGAGAACCTTTTCCGGTGTGTCGGCGTAGGTTTCGAGCTGACCCAAGCTGTCCCACTGAAGAGTGAATTCTGCAGGTTGTTCGTCGTAACTAAGCGCAGTCGAGGCTGTGACGACCGGCAGGTCGCTCTGCATCCTTCTTGCCCCTTTGTGCCGGAGAAGGACCTCTCGATACGGCTCGGTTAGCTCCGTTGTGATAAGGTCATGACCCTTAAGATGTGAAGGCGAAATCCGAGCCTTTGCGCTCGCACCTCGAAAAGGCATCTGCACAATCCAGTTACCGCCTACCTTAACCTTCCTCTCCGGTAGTGGCGGAAGTTCGATTGTACCCAGCTGCTTTGGAAAAAGAGTCACTAGCCCCCCTGACGTGTTCTTGGCGGTCCGCATTCCAAGTCACAATGTGCCCCACTCTGGATGCGGATCTGTCAAAGCCCATCACTGCAACAGAAGTTGCAGGTAAGCCAAGTTCACCAACGACCCTCAAGCGGGGCGCAGCAAATTTTTTATGATTTCGCGCATATATCCTGACAAATGATTGCCTAACAATTTAAAGTTGGCAATGGGCATTCGAGATCGCTGCATGTTTTTAGTATTCAAGGAGTTAGGATTAGCGCTCGCTTTCTTAAAACCTGTTGTTCAAATAAAGCCCCAATTGGATTTTCTGCGATCACCGACTAAATTTTGAACGACAACCATCAATATCAAGGTTGCTTGATATTTTATCGTAACTTTTTACTGGTTAGTTGAAGAAAATACAGGACACGGTCGGGGCGGACGCATTTATGGAAAAAAACTATATGCTGATAATAATAGCGCTGATATTGGCGCTATTATTTGTCGTCTGGTTTATTTACAAATATTTACGAGAACGAAAGCAGCATCGTGCGGTTGTCGTAGAATTAAACAATAAGTCGGAGCTTGCGGAAAAAGCGCTAACGATTGGTCGTCAACTGTTGCTAGAAAAGAAAGAGCTGACAGCGCGATTGAATGCTGTGGAAGCCCGTTTCCAGCCGGTCCTCGATCTAGACAAAGAGGTGGCTGGCTTACGTGCACAGATCAATGCCTACCAATCCAATATCGACGAACTCCGAGCATCTTATGCTGACAAGAAGATCATATACGACAGGCTGATCAAAGAGGTCGCGATCTTCGACGAGAAGATAGCATTTGCGGAGATGGGCGTATATGAGCCGCACTTTGAATTTACCGATAGCGACGAGTACAAAACAGCCATCCTTCTAACCAGAGACGCGCAGAAGCGGTTGGTGACAGATAAAACAGCCGTGATTTGCACGACCCAGTGGGTAGTGGAAGGTAGCGCGGCGAAGGGTCAAACAATGACCAATCGTAATATTCGCCTATCCCTTCGAGCATTTAACAATGAGTGCGATGCAGCCATCGCCAACATTCGTTGGAATAATGCAAATGCGATGGAAAAGCGGATCGTTAATGCTCAGGAGCAAATCGATAAACTAAACGCATCCAACAAAACCTACGTCTCAAATGAATATCTGAAGCTAAAGTCGAAAGAGTTGTATCTTACTCACGAACATCGAGAAAAAGTGAAAGGTGAGCGCGATGAGCGTGCGGAGGCGGCCCGGTTACTTCGGGATGAGCAGAAACTGATCCGAGATTTGGAAAAAGCCCAGGAGGAAGAAGAGCGGTATCAGCGTTTGCTGGCAAAGGCGCAGGCTGAAGCTGACAGCATCGTTGGTCCGCAACTCGACGTCTTCACTGACCAGATAGAAATCTTGGAGCGCGATCTAGCTGCTGCCCACGCACGTGTAGTGCGAGCACAGGCAATGGCCGAGAAGACCCGATCGGGCTATGTTTATATTATTTCAAATGTCGGCTCATTTGGAGACGATGTCGTCAAAATCGGGCTCACAAGGCGTTTGGATCCGGCTGACCGAGTACGGGAACTTGGTGACGCAAGCGTACCTTTTACTTTTGATACGCACGCAATCATCTACAGTGATGATGCTCCTGCACTCGAATATGCCCTGCACAATGAATTCGAAGCCGTTCGCGTTAATGTCCAGAACTACAGGAAGGAGTTTTTCAGAGCTTCTATCGAGGAAGTAGAAGCAGCGGTAAAGCGGCTGGCTCCAGATGCGCCGTTCTTCAAGGATGTCGAGGCTCAAGACTATCGGGAAACTCTTGCACGGAGGCACCAAGCTTTGATGGCAGCGGATGCAATTCAATCAACAATTCTACCCGACCATATTTAAGCCAATTTCGATTCTCTCGCGATTGTAGAGATCCAGGCTACAATCATAATCGCCTCAAATTTGTCTCTTATATCCAATGCTATGCAGGGGGGAGAATGGACCGCGAACTTTTCGTATTTGTGGATGAAACGACTTGGCCCCAAGCCCCTGGTTTGCCTGCCTTTCCGGCTTCATTTTGTGCCGGTGTTCAATCGTTCGACGTAAACATCCCAGCGCTCTTGCTCACAATCGGCTACCTTACAACTCCTTCGCATGCGTCCGGCGTGTCGCTTAGCGAGTTTTGGGCCTGGGTGCGTTATCTTCACGCCGTTGCTGACGGACCCGACCTCCGCTTGACGCCCGCGTTCTTCGAACTCGACGCGCACCAGAAAACGATTCTGAGCGATGATTTCGGGATGGGCGCACCGATCTACTGGCTAATGGATCGACTACAACTCGGCCCGATTGCCGACGGGCGATACTTTATCGATCGCGTCGCTGCCATGGTTGGCGCGACGGCCACGAAGCCGAAAAAGCGAGGACCTGGGAAATCACCTGATTTCGTCGCGCAGGACACGAGTGGTATCTGGCACATCATCGAGTGCAAAGGCACTCAGACAGGCAATGGCTATCGCGAGCAGCAATTGGGTGCGCTTGGCCCGCCGCCGACTGGTGCGATAGCGCAGAAGCGAACTATCACTTTCCCACCCGGCTATTCCGGACAACGCCTAGCCTGCGGTCTCCAAATTGGTGTGCAAGGCGGCGCGCATGGCAGCAGTCTAAAGATTATAGATCCGCCAGGAGAAGAAAAATTCGCGGTTGGCGAGGACGAAATGATTTACGCGGACGATGCCATAATCAGGGCCGCGAGTGCCAAGTCTTTGCGGCTTGCCGGCTTCGGAGCCAGTTCCGCAGCGATGTCCGCACCATCAGGTGCGACACCTCGGTCGCGTCCGACCTCAGGACGCTACGAGCGCATGCGCCGCGAAACTGTCGACGAGAAAAAGGCACGCGCCGAGGACGAACTGAAGAACAGGCGGGACAGGGCTGCATTTACTGCTGATAAGCGGCGTTACCTCGGTCGACAGATGGACTTTGATCTTCCAGCCCCGATTACGGTCGGAAAAAGCACCTTCCGATCCGTTCGGGTCCGCTATGGCGTTTCACTCGACTTCCTGGGAGAACTGTCGAAGCATCCATTGGTTGAAGACCCCATTCAGGAGATCGACAGTGATCTCGCGGTCGCGAAAGAACGCACTAGCACAGACGCCGGCGGAAAAGGTGCTCGGATGCACGTTGGCGAAGCCTTTGTTTCGGAAATCAATCTGCGTCCTTGAGGTCGGCCTAACATTTCGCCACGGCTTCATCGATTGCGTGCTGACGAACTTTTGTGTTCACACACGGCAATGCTGCAGCGCCGCGGCGCTACGTCGAGACGTGCTGGCGCGAGTCTGCCCTGCGGTCCGCACTCACAGACGCCGGCTAGATCGTCAGCGAGGTACGTCGGTGCGTCGGAAAGCCCCATGATCGGTGGCTGAGCGTTCGGGCGAGTCGGGCGTGACGCACACAGAACTTGCGGGAACGGACGGTTGTGGCGCGACTATGAACTCTAGGTGGTCACCGCAATGTCGGCTTCAGGGCGAAGGCAAAGATCCCCTCTATGGCCGACATTAAGGCGCGAAGCCGTCGTCGTCGTTTGGCCACGTTCACCTTGCCAGATCATATAACTATTCGGAACGAAAGGGGACAAGCAGTCCCTATATATTATTTCAAGGCGGCCATTAAATAAGCACGACGCAACAGGCTTTTAATCGGGGTTGTAGACATTCACGCTACAATCGAAAACGCACCAGATTCGCCTATTATCGGCATTTTGAAACGAACAGTTTCTTGCACCTTTCTTGATTGAACAAGCTTCCGCAAGATCGTAATTTTTTACTGCCTGCTGTTGTCTCCCACAGCTGAGAGGGTTGCCCCACCGTTTGAGTCCCAGGTGGCGGCGCGCGGCTTGCAGCCGCTTCCAACGAGCTTGTTGGCGATCGTTCCTTGAGCTTGGCCATTTGCATCCTGCGGAATGGACATGACCTGTTCGCTGCGTCGAGGGCATCCTTAATGCCGCGCTCGTTTCATGCTGACGTTCCGCTGGACGGGTCTAGGTGGCGTCCCGTTTCAGCGCCTCCAGAAAGCCAATGATGTCGCCGACCATGCGATCATCCCAAACATCATTGTGACCTGAGTTTTCGTAAATGAGCATCTGCTTGGGCTCGGGAGCGGTCCGATATAACGCCTCGCCCGAATATAGCGGGATGATGTCGTCATGCCGGCCGTGGATGAACAGCTTCGGTTGCCTCACCTTCGCTATTTTGAGATCCGAGCGGAAGGGGTCCTTGAGAAGAAGTGCATTCGCACCGTAGCGACAGCCAGTCGAACGCAGCAATGCCATCGGTCAGTAGCCCATGCTCGCTCGGCGCGCCGGTCGATCCCGGATAGCCGCGATAGGAGATCGCCAGCAGGCCAATACCTCGCGCGGCCAGCGCTTGCGCGAGGAAGCCGTAGTTAGCGACCCGGTCAGCGTTTCCGAGAAAGAACAGCACCGACGGCTTGCTGGATTCGCCCTGGCCATAGACGCCTTCCGCAATCCGGGCAGATACCGACAGGTTTCGCAGCGGCAGAAACGACCCAGTTTTCTTCATCTTGAAGGGTGATACCCAGAACTTTGCCCCTGGGCCGGGTGACCATTTCAATTGCGTTCGCATCCCCGCAGATAGCAATCGCGGCGCTAACACTTTGTTAACCACAGAAATTGAGGAAGAATCGGTGTTTATGCCATCATGCATCGCCGTCTGGACGAGGTCATTTTAGAGTTGGGGGCATCAAAATCGATATCGCCATGATCATCGAACAGGTAGCCGATAGCAAGATCGTAACCGATAAAGTCCGCAAATCGAAAGTGATGGAACTCGGTGAGCCCGGCGTTGTCGGGATCGGGGGAACAGCTCTTGGTGTTAGCCCGGCCAACTCTTTCGACTGGCTCACCCAGTTCATTCATAGGTGATCATCGCCCTGCCGGTCGGGGCTGCCGGGAAGGGGGCTAATCCGGGCCCGAGGAAAGGGTTCTCTTATGTGGGCCCTCGACTGATTATCTTGATGCCCCAAATTTGCCCCCGTCGTTTCTCCATAGGTGGGCTTTTTGTTCCCACTCGGAACAGTTTGAATAAGATTGAATGTTGCTTGGTAATCGTGAATTAATCAACGATTTCAGTTACTTTTCAGTAACCATTCCAGTTAAGAACCCTGCAACGTCTGGCGACCTATGTTCACGACGGTTCACAGAAACCGCAACAAAATCACAGGACAGGCGAAAATCATGACCAAGCTCTTCACACGTTTCCTTAAAGACGAATCCGGCGCGACTGCCATTGAATATGGCCTGATCGCTGCTCTGATCTCGGTTGGAATCATCGCTGGCGCTACTTCTCTTGGCACCAATGTCAATGCGACGTTCACCAAAATTTCCGATGAGATGAAGCCATAATAATATAGCGTCATCGATCCAAGGGGCGGTCACTGGATCGCCCTGCTGGATACCAAATATTATCTTCTCGACGATATTCGGTATCTAGTTTTCTGGTTCCGGTTGATCCTGTTGTTGTCTGGGACCCAATGTGCTGGATTATAGTGACCAATCCCGTTCGTAATCCTAATTACAGACCGCCTTAGTTGGCGGTCTTTTTTTCAAGCGGTGCGGCGCGGCAGTCCAAGCGAGTATCCTCCTTCGCTCGTGTGGTGCAGAAATGGTGATACATCGAAAAAACTCCTGTAGGTGGCTGTAGCCTACGCCCACGTTTTGAGTGCTCAGTTTAAGTTCGGGTGTAGTGCCGGGCCAATAACTGATGGAGATGGTTTCCATTCCTGCCTGTGGTTCGGCATACAATTTTGAGCCGCCTGGATAGATCCGACCATTCGACTTGGCAGCGGATGGAGCGGGAGTTGAAGACAATGGATACGGTTGCGCAGGTTCGTCGAGCCTCCATGTGCAGGGCTGGTCGATGTGGCGGTGGAAGCCTATGTACCACTGTTTTATGCACGGAGAGAGGCTTACTCCAATCGGACATGGATGAGTACAACGTTCATTCCTCGCGCAGGGCTCGCGCTAACTGGTCAAACAAAGGTTTGGCCAGAAATGATAGCGCTGTACGGTCGCCGGTTTGAATGAACGTTTCCACTGGCATGCCTGGCACGAGCACAAGATTCTCCAACCGGTCCAGTTCGTCTTGTGGAATTTCAATCCGGGCGAAATACCAACTTTCACCCGTTTGGGCATTATGGAGCAAGTCTGCGGCAACCGTTTTAACATAGCCGGCAATTTCCGGAGTTGTGCGCTGATTGAATGCGGAAAAGCGTAGCTCTGCACGCTGGCCGACATGGACCTGGTCGATATCAGCGGGCTTCAATCGTGCCTCGACAATCAGGGAATCCCGGTCTGGAACAATCTGCAGAACGGTTTCTCCCGGTGCTACCACGCCGCCGATGGTGTGAAGCGCGAGTTCGTGCACAAGTCCGTCTTGGGGTGCGCGAATGTCAATGCGTTTGAGTTGATCGGACGCGGCAATGCGCTGTTCGGATAATTCGGCAAGCTTGCTGTCCGTATCACGAAGTTCGGTCAAGACTTCGGCCCGGCGGTCCTGGTCGAGCTGCAGTATCTGCAGTTCCGTCTCGGTGATCCGATTGGCTGCCCGTGCTATCTCAGCGACAAATTGCCCTCGCTCGCCGGCGAGCTGCGCCTTCATGCGTTGCAGTTCGGCCATCCGAGGATAGGGGATCAGTCCCTTTTGATAGAGGCTGGATACGCCTTCCAGTTCGCGTTCAATGAGGGCGACTTCATCATTCTTTCCCTCACGGCGGGCAACGAGCCCTTCATTCTCTTGGCCGATTTGGCTGATCCGCTGACGGAGTTGCTCCTTTTGCCCATCAATCGTTCGCTTGCGAGCAGTGAACAAGGCCATCTCTGCACGGAGATATTCCTCGAATTCCGATTGATTGAGTCCCCCGCTGGTATTTTCGGAGACTGAGAGCTGTAATGACTCCTCGCGCTCGGCAACAAGACGCAACCGCCTAGCTGTGAATTGATCAATCTGCTTGGTAACCATCGCCAGATTCGCGCGTGTCAGGGTGTCGTCAAGACGAACCAGAAGATCGCCGGCTTTGACCCTAGCGCCGTCGCGCACGAGGATTTCACCGACGATACCGCCTTCGCGGTGCTGCACCTTCTTGACGTTGCCGTCGACCATCACGGTGCCCGTTCCCATTACAGCACCCGACAGCTGAGCTATTGCTGCCCAGCCTCCTGCTCCAAAAACAAGGATAGCTGATGTGCACAAACCGACGATCATGTGCACTCGAATCGAAGCCGCTGCCGGGTTTTTTTTGTCGTTGCTCATGCGCTCTCCGGAACAGCCCGCACAGTTGTCTTGCGCAAGACTTCGTCGCGGGGTCCAAAGGCGGCAACGCGACCCTCTGCCAAGACCAGAACATGATCGACGGCTGCCAAAGCATTCGGACGATGTGCGATGACGATCACAATGGAGCCTGACTGACGTGCGTTCACGATGGCATTGGTGAGCGCTGCCTCTCCTTCAGCATCCAGGCTGGCGTTTGGTTCATCGAGAACGATGAGAAATGGCTTGCCGAACAGAGCGCGAGCAAGACCGATCCGCTGCCTCTGTCCTGCTGATAAGACAGCGCCCCCAACGCCGATACGGGTATTATAACCGTCTTGAAGCGACAGCACCATGTCGTGGACGCCAGCCTGCGTTGCCGCTTCTATGATATCCGACGATTTGGCTGGCCCACAAAAACGGCTGATATTCTCGGCAATTGTTCCATCGAACAGCTCAACGCCTTGTGGCAGATATCCTATTGCAGGACCAAGGACTTCCGGATTCCATTGCTCTATTTCTGCGCCATCCAGGCGAATTGTGCCCCGCACCGGCTGCCAGACCCCGACAAGTGCCCTAGCGAGGGTGGATTTTCCCGAACCACTCGGGCCAATTATGCCCAACCCGTGCCGCGATTGTAGCGCGAATGAAACATCGCGAATGATGGCGCTGATTGAACCAGGGGCCACTACAGTAAGCCCGGCCACATCCAGTGATTGTTTTGGTGCAGGCAGCGACATCGGTTGCTTGTCGAAGGCGACTTTTTCAAGCAATTCGTGGAGACGTCGTCGGCTCTGCCGTGCGCCCAGGAAACTCCGCCATTGGCTTATTGCTTGTTCAATTGGTGAGAGAGCTTTGGAAGTTAAAATGGACGATGCGATCATCGCGCCCGGAGAGACGAGCTGATAGATTGATAGCCAAGCCGCTAGTGCGAGTATAGCCGATTGCAAAGCCAGGCGGAATACTTTTGAAGCCGCCGTAAATCCCCCAGTCTTGTCGCTCGTTTGTCGCTGCTCGGCAAGATAGATATCGTTTGTTTCACGCCAACGCGCCGCAAAGGCTCCGCGCATTCCCATCGCGTGGAGCGCTTCCGCATTACGACGCCCCGCTTCAACAAACTCTGCACGCAATGAACCCAGTTGGGTGATCCTGCTCAGCGGACCGCGTAATGTGACATCACTGACGATAGTCAAAACGATCAGAGTGACCGCCCCCGCAACGGTAAGCCATCCCAGATATGGATGAAACAGGAAGAGGACGGCAAGATAGATAGGAAGCCAGGGCATGTCGCAGATAGCAATCGGTCCTGGACCGCTCATGAACTGACGCAGTTGGTCAAGATCGCGCAACGGCTGTGCGACGACCTCCTTCTTGCTAGTGCGGAGTGGCAGCGTGAGAACAGCGTCGAATGTCTGGCCTCCAAGTTCTTCCTCGATTTGTTGTCCGATCCGGGCAAGGATGCGTGACCGGATAATTTCCAGGAGGCCAATAAACGCGTAGAGCCCGATCGCTAGTATTGAAAGGGCAACGAGTGTGGGCACGCTGCGACTGGCCAACACACGGTCGTAGACCTGCATCATGAACAGCGGTCCAGTCAGCATCAGGATATTGGTAGTGCCGCTCAACAGGGCAACCCCAACAAATGCTGCTTTTGTTTTACCCATTGCAGCGGCGACCAAGGGTCGCCGCGATGTAGACACCGACACCGTCACATCAGTCCTTACCCAATAAATCTGAAGTCGTCAGCGTGAAGACCCGACAGAACAACATTTTTCAGTGTGATATTGTTATCTGCGTCATGGGCGACGAGAGCATCCGATCCCGCCTGACTTGCCGAGGCTATTGATATGTCATAATATTGACCTTGATACTTGACAGTACAAGTTCCAACATTTTTGCCATCCGGTGAAACATACCAATTTATCCAACCTGTTGTGAACTCGTCGTCAGTACCAGCCACGGCGTTCTCCCTGTAATTATCTAGTTAATTTCGAGATTGTAGGCTCGTTCCATGGCTCGACTCTTTTCAAATCGAGGTCTGCACCTTTTTAACAGTTCGTCAGACACAACAAGCATCTTGCTCCAAAATAAGGGCAAGTGATCAGCAACTACTATAATTGTTGGAAATTTCACTTAAACTTTGATGTTCGGACATGCGCCAACGACAGGTTGATCATACTCCTCACATCATTAAGCGCGATAATTACGATCGATTACAAAACTGTCAAGGTCTAGACGGCTCGATATCTAGTTCTTTTTTTGTTTATCTGATCTGCCCGAGATTAAGAGTTCTTCCTTAAGTTCAATCTACTCCACCGCGGGCCCAAGAAGGAGCTCCAATATGCGACATCTGAATAATGCGAATGGAGGTCGAGGACCGCTTTTTGATCAACGGTAAAGCTTTGGAAACTCTGTATCACGAATTATATTGTATTCTTTGATAAGTAGATAAATCGCGTTGGAGCCATGAGGGAGAAGCGAATTGAAACAGCAAGGAAACGCAATCCGGGCGGCCGAAACCTATCATAAGAGCGGCGTTGCTTCGAATTATTATCTCATTCTCGTCGGAATGTTTGTATTCCCCTTGATCCTCATTGGGCTTGTTGTTTCAAGAGGACGAAAAGCAAGCTCGTCGGATTGGGCAAGGTCTCACTACGAACTTCAATATCGAAGCGCGGCGGCCGTGGTGTCGGGGGTTGTCGCAATTCTTCTTTTCGCGATTACAATTTTCATTCAGAATTCGGTAGGACTGGGCCAACCAGCAAATTTGAAGATGTGGTTCAGTTTTTTGTCGAATCTCTATTGCCTTCTATTTGCTTGGGCGGTTATTCGGGGTGTTCGCGGCCTTTTTTTAGCAAAAAGCGAACGAACAATTACAAACCCCAAGACTTACTGGGTGTGGCCTTTGGCAATCTGACAAAGACGCGTGAAAATTAGATACCCAACAGTGACAAGGCTATCTTGATGAAGAACTCGACCTATATCTTGGGTGCCGCTTTGTGCGCAGTTACAGTTTCGCTGGCAATGGCAGATTCCGGTGCGCATCCCTCGCCCAAGTTCGGTGGAACTTCGGCAAATACAAACCTCCTTTTGACGGCCCAGGCCTACTTGAACACACTGCCTGTGGAGCAAAAATTGTATGTATTTCCGTCCAACACACGTTTGTATGAAGCGTCCGAAAACCCAAGTCTCATCGGAGAGTCGCTAAGTCGATATAACAAAATATATTCAGAGATGTATGATTTTGAAAATCCAATTCGCTTCCCGCAAATTACAATAATCCTTAATGGCACATTCCTTGCTATGAATAGTGAACAGCGTTCTTCCTATCTGAGTAAGCTGAGCGAGCAAAAACGTTACAAAGAAATAATTCGTAATTTGCGATCGAATGCCAATGGTTGTATTGCCCAAAAATTTCAAAGCAGAAATATGTGGGCGTCGAACGGTTTTATAGTGATGGATACGAAAAGGATTAATAAATCCGATTCGGGTGCGATCGATCGGTGTCTACATGCAGGTCTCGATTATATTAACGGCTTTCCAATTAAGTCTGAGCCCTTCGATTATGAGACCCTGCCGGAAGCCGCTGTAAGAATCCCAATTATGAAAGCAATACATGAGTGCGCCTATTTGGGACTGAGCGACGCTTTTGATAACAACATTGAGCGATCGCGTGGTAATGTCACCGCTAGGCCTTCGTTGCTATGCGTGAAAGACAATATCTCGAGTAATATAAAGTAATCTACCATGCAATGATACAATTCATATCATCTTATCAATGATCAACTTCACTTTTGATTGCTGCCTCAACGTTCAACCGAAGTTGTCCCAATTCCAAATACTGCCCTATGGTTCGCTTTTTCCCTAGGCCATAGGAACCATCGATGCCGTTGGTTAGGAGCGAAGTAAGACGCTTCTTGGCGCGATCTTGAAGATGTGTCCATTTAACCACACGCTTGCTATCGAAGTCTTTGTCCCAGTGGAGCGGTGCCTCGTTGGGCTTCCGACTTTTATAGTAATGGTATAGAGGCACTCGATTGGGATGCCAAATGTCCCAGCCATTGGTAAATGCACGAATCGACAAATTTTGTTCCTCCCCATGGAAATACATGAATGGGTCATAGGGGACTGCCTCTATGAAATTTCCTCGTGCGAACAGAAATGCGGCAGCTACTTGAAAGCCCACGATATCGTTCATTGTCTGTGTATCAACAGTTGAAAAATGCAGTACAGGATCGTTTAGATTGATCATCGAGCTATCAGGTACGAGCCGCAATGTCGTCGGCGTAAACCGTTTCTTTATAACAGTATTGTTTGCGCCGATTTCAAAACCAAAGGGCCGTGTAGACAGAACTACGTCGCGATTGCCACTCAGATCAGAAATCGTCTCAAGAGCATCGACGAGGGTGATATCCCAGTTTCTGTCGAAGCATGTGTGAGAATCGATTTGCAAGAAATAATCTTCATTATCGAATAGCGTCATTGCTAATGCTCTGGCCCAACAAGCACCGCGCGAATGCCGCGGATCAATTTGGAGATATGCTATATTAGTGCTGTGATCTGTCAGATTTTGCTCGTTCGATTGGCGTGTTTGATCAACGACGCCAAATGAGATGCGCTTCGGATTCCGTGCTCGAGCAATTGCGTCACGTACGGTAAACTCCAACATGGGATCGCAGTAACTCGCAATACTAACGAATATTCGGCTCTCTAGCATGGTTCTGTCTCAATTGGATTTGAAATTTGCGATGCTGTGGATACTCTATTCTTGAAACCATGGCTCGCATGGATTTCTTGTCGCCTTCATTGCTCTTCCGACAAGTGACCTCTCCAGCGACAGCCCGAAGCACAACTTGCTCATTAGTTTATGATGGCCGATCGATCCCGAAAATGTGCAGTGAACCTGCCTTGTTGCGGTTCGTCTACGCTTTGCGAGATGCGGTATTCTCGGTAACCCAATCCTGAGTGGGTCGCAGATTATTCGCGAAGCATTGCGGAAGGTGTACCCATTGCAGCGGCGACCAAGGGTCGCCGCGATGTAGAAACCGACACCGTCACATCAGTCCTTACCTTACCCAATAAATCTGAAGTCGTCAGCGTGAAGACCAGACAGAACAACATTTTTCAGTGTGATATTGTTATCTGCATCATGAGCGATGAGAACATCCGATTCCGCCTGACTTGCCGCGGCTAGCACCGCGGCAAAATCGGCAAACACATCGTGCGTGAACTCGATGGTATCATCGGTTGCCGCACCCACCTTGAAATCGGTGATAGTATCGTGACCAAAGTTCGGCTTGAAAACGAATGCATCGTTTCCGGCGCCGCCGGTGAGCTTATCATCTCCAGCATCGCCGAGAAGCGTATCGGCACCACTTGTTCCAGCAATTGTATCGTTGCCGGCGGTTCCCCGAAGCCAAGCGGCCGACTGGATTTGGTTTCGATCCCAGGTTGTTCCGTCGGCAAACTTAATCTCCTCGATACCATAGCTGGTCGAAGCGAAATGATCCTGTATTTTGAGCGTGTCACCCGTAGAATTGATGCGGATCGATAGATGATCGCCGCTTCGTCCGAAAGCTAAATCCGCGACATTTAATCCGAGCAGTTGCACGATGTCGGTGTCAGCGCTGCCTGAATTCTCAATGATTGTGTCGTTGTTGTATCCGACGCCATAGCGGTAGATATCGGAGCCGCTACCACCTTTCATGATATCGCTGCCAAGACCGGAGTCTATGACATCATCGACATTCGTACCAACAATGGTTTCGTCGCCAAACGTACCGTAGTGAGTGACAACACTGCCGACGTTGGCGATGGCATTGGCGAGAACCATCTGGTGGGTCCACACGGTCCCATCATCGAATTCGATCGTCGAAATCCTTCCACCTGATATGAACTGATTCCGAATGGTAAGCCGGCCGTCGTCACCGCTCTCCCCAATGAGAAGTATGACATTGTCACCATTCCTGACCATGGTAACTTCGGACGGATTGATCCCGTGCAGCAGCAGTCTGTTCAGGTCCGATGACGAACCTTGGTCATCGATGACTTCTTTTCCATCCCCGCGATCATAAATATAGATGTCACTGCCTGCCTTGCCGGTTAAGACGTCATCACCTGCTCCACCACGAATTAGATCAGGCGTGCTGAAGCCAACGATTGTATCGTCAGCGCTAGTAGCTGCATCAGACAAAACTCGCACCTTAAGATCGGACCGGGTCCAGACGGTGCCATCGGCAAAGACCATCTTGTCGACACCGGTGTCGTCATTAAGCGTTTCCTTCAGCAGGATTGACCCGGCATCGCCGGCTCCTGGCACACTCTCGGCGATGATGAGTCTCACGTCATTGCCATTGCGCACTAGATTGACATTGGCCGGGTTGATGCCGTTGAGGATCAACTGGTCGGCAGTGCCATTGTTCCAGGGCTCGATGATGGTGTCGTTGCCATCGCCACGTGTGTAGACATAGGTGTCGTTCCCCGAACCTCCATTGAGGACATCATCGCCTTTGCCGCCGGTGAGGGTGTCGGCGGTGTTGAATCCGGTGATGGTGTCGTTGCCTTCGGTCGAAGCCAGCAGCATCACCTTAAGATCAGACCGGGTCCAGATCGTGCCATCGGCAAAGATTACCTTCTCCACACCAGTGTCGTAATAATCGTCAAGATTTGCCTTGAGCAGGATCGATCCGGCATCACCGGCGCCTGGGGCACTTTCGGCAATCACAATTGTGACATCGCTGCCGTTGCGCATCAGGCTGACATTGGCCGGATTGATGCCGTTGAGGACCAACTGGTCGGCGCCACTGGGGGGTTGTTGTTCGGTGATGGTGTCGTTGCCGTCGCCGCGCGTGTAGACATAGGTGTCGTTCCCCGAACCTCCATTGAGGACGTCATCGCCTTTGCCGCCGGTGATGGTGTCGGCGTTGGTGAATCCGAAGATGGTGTCGTTGCCGTCGGTCGAAGCCTGGGTCAGCAGCATCACCCTCAGGTCGGCGCGGGTCCAGATCGTGCCATCGGCAAAGACAATCTTGTCGACCCCGGTGTCGTAATACTCGTCGAGATTTGCCTTGAGCAGGATCGATCCGGCATCACCGGCGCCTGGGGCACTTTCGGCAATCACAATTGTGACATCGTTGCCATTGCGCACCAGACTGACATTGGCCGGGTTGATGCCGTTGAGGATCAACTGGTCGGCAGTTCCATTCGAGGTTTGTTCGGTGATGGTATCGGTGCCGTCGCCGCGCGTGTAGACATAGGTGTCGTTCCCCGAACTTCCATTGAGGACGTCATCGCCTTTGCCACCGGTGAGGGTGTCGGCAATGTTGAAGCCGTTGATGGTGTCGTTACCACCGGTCGAAGCCTGGGCCAGCAGCATCACCCTCAGGTCGGCGCGGGTCCAGATCGTGCCATCGGCAAAGACGATCTTGTCGATCCCGGTTCCGACATAATCATCAAGCGTTTCCCTGAGCAGGATTGACCCGGCGTCGCCAGTTTCTGGCGAACTCTCGGCAATGATGAGTTTCACGTCATTGCCATTGCGCATCAGGCTGACATTGGCCGGGTTGATGCCGTTGAGGATCAACTGGTCGGCGGTACCATTGTTGAAGGATTCGATGATGGTGTCGTTGCCGTCGCCGCGCGTGTAGACATAGGTGTCGTTCCCCGAACCTCCATCGAGGACATCATCGCCTTTGCCGCTGCTGATGGTGTCGGCGGTGTTGAAGCCGTTGATGGTGTCGTTGCCGTCGGTCGAAGCCTGGGCCAGCAGCATCACCCTCAGATCGGCGCGGGTCCAGACGGTGCCGTCGGCAAAGACCACCTTGTCGACACCGATACCGAAATCGTCAATAAGCGTTTCCTTCAGCAGGATCGATCCGGCGTCGCCGGCACCCGGGGCACTTTCGGCAATGATGAGTTTCACGTCATTGCCATTGCGCACCAGGCTGACATTGGCCGGGTTGATGCCGTTGAGGATCAGCTGGTCGGCAGTGCCATTGTTCCAAGGCTCGATGATGGTGTCGTTGCCATCGCCACGTGCGTAGACATAGGTGTCGTTCCCCGAACCTCCATTGAGGACGTCATCGCCTTTAGCACCGCTGATGATGTCGGCGCTCGGTGTTCCGGTGATGGAATCGTTTCCAGGTGTGCCGGCGAGTGAGATAAGCATGATTCTCAGATCGGCGCGGGTCCAGATGGTGCCATCGGCAAAGACCACCTTGTCGACACCGGTGTCGTCATTAAGCGTTTCCTTCAGCAGGATTGACCCGGCATCGCCGGCTCCTGGCACACTCTCGGCGATGATGAGTCTCACGTCATTGCCATTGCGCACCAGGCTGACATTGGCCGGGTTGATGCCGTTGAGGATCAACTGGTCGGCAGTGCCATTGTTCCAGGGCTCGATGATGGTGTCGTTGCCATCGCCACGTGTGTAGACATAGGTGTCGTTCCCCGAACCTCCATTGAGGACATCATCGCCTTTGCCGCCGGTGAGGGTGTCGGCGGTGTTGAATCCGGTGATGGTATCGTTGCCATCGGTCGAAGCCTGGGCCAGCAGCATTACCCTGAGGTCGGACCGGGTCCAGACGGTGCCATCGGCAAAGACCACCTTGTCGACACCGGTGTCGTCATTAAGCGTTTCCTTCAGCAGGATTGACCCGGCATCGCCGGCTCCTGGCACACTCTCGGCGATGATGAGTCTCACGTCATTGCCATTGCGCACTAGATTGACATTGGCCGGGTTGATGCCGTTGAGGATCAACTGGTCGGCAGTGCCATTGTTCCAGGGCTCGATGATGGTGTCGTTGCCATCGCCACGTGTGTAGACATAGGTGTCGTTCCCCGAACCTCCATTGAGGACATCATCGCCTTTGCCGCCGGTGAGGGTGTCGGCGGTGTTGAATCCGGTGATGGTGTCGTTGCCTTCGGTCGAAGCCAGCAGCATCACCTTAAGATCAGACCGGGTCCAGATCGTGCCATCGGCAAAGATTACCTTCTCCACACCAGTGTCGTAATAATCGTCAAGATTTGCCTTGAGCAGGATCGATCCGGCATCACCGGCGCCTGGGGCACTTTCGGCAATCACAATTGTGACATCGCTGCCGTTGCGCATCAGGCTGACATTGGCCGGATTGATGCCGTTGAGGACCAACTGGTCGGCGCCACTGGGGGGTTGTTGTTCGGTGATGGTGTCGTTGCCGTCGCCGCGCGTGTAGACATAGGTGTCGTTCCCCGAACCTCCATTGAGGACGTCATCGCCTTTGCCGCCGGTGATGGTGTCGGCGTTGGTGAATCCGAAGATGGTGTCGTTGCCGTCGGTCGAAGCCTGGGTCAGCAGCATCACCCTCAGGTCGGCGCGGGTCCAGATCGTGCCATCGGCAAAGACAATCTTGTCGACCCCGGTGTCGTAATACTCGTCGAGATTTGCCTTGAGCAGGATCGATCCGGCATCACCGGCGCCCGGGTCACTTTCGGCAATCACAATTGTGACATCGTTGCCATTGCGCACCAGGCTGACATTGGCCGGGTTGATGCCGTTGAGGATCAACTGGTCGGCAGTTCCATTCGAGGTTTGTTCGGTGATGGTGTCGGTGCCGTCGCCGCGCGTGTAGACATAGACGTCATCACCGGCGCCGCCTGCCAATATGTCTTCGCCTTGGTTGCCAATAAATATTTCACCGTTAGATGTACCGACAATCGTATTCGCGCCATTAGTTCCGGCATGGGTAATTTTACCGTCGATATTTGCACCAACAAATTCAGCAATAAAATGGTCATTTCCATTCAGTGCCAAAATCTCGTTCATCACAAACGATCTGAACGCGGCCCGATCTGAATTGAAGTATTCGTATTCGAGCCCCATCAATCCGACGACAGCTTTGGCAAAATAGTCCAACTTCGCATACGGGTCTGACGGTGAAAGAGTAATCACCCATTCGACGACTCTCCCGACGCTAGCTAAATAGTGATCATTATCTCCATCGTACGAAAGCATAATCAAAGGTGCGAACGGGGTGGCCATGACCGCGTGTGGATCGACTCCCAAATGCAACGCAGATGTGGATGCTTGAGTGAGAAACCGAGTTAGCAAAACATTAACAATGCTATCGAAAGTTTCAGTTATACTCGCACCGAAACGAGTACCGATCTCTGATCCTGCTCGATCCGCGAGCGAAGAACCAAAGAATGTTTCAAGAAACGCTACTTCGCGACCATCAACGTTGGGCCCACGGTCAGTAGCAATGACATTGGTCACTCCAGACCATGCAAACAAAAGTGCTTCGAAGCGGGAGCGTATTTCTTCAAGCGGAAGAGAACTAATATCGATGACATACGCTTGCACTAAAGACCGAAGATCATCATCCAACGACATTGCATATATCAAATCTGGCAAAAGGCCGTAGCCTTTTAGACTTGGTAGATTTTTGGCTGCATCCGAGACTTCGAAGCCTGTTGGCATCTCCCATCGTGAAATTGTTCGATTGGTTCCGAACAGAACTGCTTCGGCGCGGCCCAAGCTTCCATCAGACCGAGTAAAGGTTCCCTCGAATGCAACGGAATTCCCACCCTCCGTATGGTTGCCCGGATTTGCGGTAACGTTGATGGATGTGATGCCATACTCAGCAAGGGAAAACATTTCTCCGTCATTGAATTCGCCGTCCCCATTAAGGTCACGCCAAAGCTTTAACTTATCGAAATCAGCGTCGTTTGAATCGACCTTGCCGTCCCCATTGGAATCAAAGGCACGCAAAGCTGTGAAGCCGTCTTCATCAACACTTCCAAACAGCTCCGAAATGCCATCAACAGCACCATTGCCGTTGTCATCGTGAATGACGAAGGCGTCATCCGGATTCAACCAGCCAGTTTTCTCACGAAATCCATCGTTTTCGTAGTCAAAATGGGCGTTTGAATTTGCCAGCGAGATAAGTTCAACACCGTCGCCGTCGAGATCCAGTACAAGCGGGTCTTTAGGCGGCGTAGGTGGCTGTGGTGGCCACGGTCCGGTTGGTGGCGGTGTTGGTTCAGGTCCGGTTGGTGGCGGTGTTGGTTCAGGTCCGGTTGGTGGCGGTGTTGGTTCAGGTCCGGTTGGTGGCGGTGTTGGTTCAGGTCCGGTCGGTGGTGGCGTTGGTTCAGGTCCCGTCGGTGGTGGTGTTGGTTCAGGCGTCGGGTTTGCGGTCGGGCTGGGCGTGTACTGAGGTGTTGGCTCAGGCGTCGGGTTTGCGGTGGGGCTGGGCGTGTACTGAGGTGTTGGCTCAGGCGTCGGGTTTGCGGTCGGGCTGGGCGTGTACTGAGGTGTTGGCTCAGGCGTCGGGTTTGCGGTGGGGCTGGGCGTGTACTGAGGTGTTGGCTCAGGCGTCGGGTTTGCGGTCGGGCTGGGCGTGTACTGAGGCGTTGGTTCAGGCGTCGGGTTCGCGGTCGGACTGGGCGTATATGGAGGTGGCGTTGGTTCAGTTTCAGGAGGATCGATGGGTACAACGACGGTATTCGTGACGGATACGGCGATACCAAGTCCGATTTCGGCCGAACCTGTTGCCGGACCACCATTTGCTCCGAACGCAATGCCAACACCGAGACCCAATGCGGCGGTAAAGTTCAAGCTCACTCCGGACATTTGTTCCGGGGAGCCTTTGAACTTTAGATATGACGCAATCGATATTGCCGGCGATCCCACACCGTATATTGATATGTCATAATATTGACCTTGATACTTGACAGTACCAGTTCCAACATTTTTGCCATCCGGTGAAACATACCAATTTATCCAACCTGTTGTGAACTCGTCGTCAGTACCAGCCACGGCGTTCTCCCTGTAATTATCTAGTTAATTTCGAGATTGTAGGCTCGTTCCATGGCTCGACTCTTTTCAAATCGAGATCTGCACCTTTTTAACAGTTCGTCAGACACAACAAGCATCTTGCTCCAAAATAAGGGCAAGTGATCAGCAACTACTATAATTGTTGGAAATTTCACTTAAACTTTGATGTTCGGACATGCGCCAACGACAGGTTGATCATACTCCTCACATCATTAAGCGCGATAATTACGATCGATTACAAAACTGTCAAGGTCTAGACGGCTCGATATCTAGTTCTTTTTTTGTTTATCTGATCTGCCCGAGATTAAGAGTTCTTCCTTAAGTTCAATCTACTCCACCGCGGGCCCAAGAAGGAGCTCCAATATGCGACATCTGAATAATGCGAATGGAGGTCGAGGACCGTTTTTTGATCAACGGTAAAGCTTTGGAAACTCTGTATCACGAATTATATTGTATTCTTTGATAAGTAGATTAATCCAGTTCGAGCCAAGCAGAAATATCTGGGCGTCGAACGGTTTTATAGTGACGGATACGGCAAGCGTCTCCGCATATTTTTTTCGCGATAGACAATGTGGAGGACAGCCGAGCGCAAGATCTCGGGATCGAGTCGGTGTCACCAGCAGCGGCGACACCACTGTTTTTCCCGGAAAAACCAAAGCCGGATAATGCATCCGAAGGCGCACAATTGGCAGCATCGAGATATTTAGGGGCGATACAGCAGGGGAGATCGACCCTCTCGAAGGCAGCCCAGAACTCAAGGCAGACTTGAGCAGGAGTCTGGAGTTCATCGCAGCTCTACAAAACGACCACATGATGTGGACGGCTTATAATCTGCTCATACAAAATAAATGGGTCAGACCTGGTGGAACTGTAGCGCACCACATCGGCACCAATGGTTCCGTTGGGGAGTTTATCGCCATGATGCGTGGCAAAGGCGAAACGTGCCTGTCTATCCAATGCTACGGAGATGATGGCCCTCCTTTCGAGCAAAGTGAAAAATGGGAGCATGTCAGTATGCTTGGAGAACTGTTCTCGCAACTCGGCTGGGTTTCTGATCCAAACCAGGAGCGACAGGTTTTAATCCGGTTTGATGGCCCATTGGGCACAAGAGGGTAGCCTGGCTTGTTTAACCTATTTTCTGGTTGCAATTGTTAAATCCGGTCGCAACGTCGGACCGATAACCTAAGCCCTAATTTCGACATGGCGGGAGATAAAAAATCCAGCGGGGATCAATTGGGGAATCACGCATGTTGAAGAACGTTTTGGTCGCGCTGCCACTCATCGCGTGGTTTTCGTCTACGGCCTCCGCCGACCCAGCCACCCTGCCAAAACCGTACTCCGTGAAAATCTGGATCGGGAAGCCTCGGGCGCTTTCTCCAGACGGACCCGATCGGTACCCGCGAGCAACGCCGGGCGAAGGAAGCGACAGCTGGCTGTTCGCGATGACGGTTTCCAATTCAGGCAGGACAACGCCGAGAATTCTTTGGCTACTGTTTCGCTTCTCGGGCCTGATGGTCTTTGGATTGCGCCGCATCAAGAGGAGTCGTGCGATGTCGATCGGCGACGCCCAGGGTTGAATTCCGCGCTCGGCTTCGGCATCGAGCAGTTCTTCGCCGCGGAGCGCGGCACTCCAATAGGAGCAGAAAGGGGAGGGACGTTCACGGTCGTCGCGGCCCTGAAGCGGAGATCCGCATGAGGAGCAACGAAGCCGCCATCCAAGTAGTTGAGTTCGGGTGACTGTCATGGTGTCGTTGGCATCGTGCGTGCATTTCGGGCAAGATTGTATCGGCTTGCGCGCGATCAAGCGATGCGATGCTTGCGAAACGGTCGTAAAGCCCATTCTGAGCACCACATCCGGTTTTGTTCTGAACATGTGTGCGATTGGTTCGGCTTGTTTGCGTGTCAAACGGAGATCTGCTGTACGCAGCGATGTCGCTTCGCTGAAGACCTCCATCCGAAGTTCGAGGCGCTCATGGCGCGAGAGCCAGTCGTGACCAGCACTCTGCCGCCGGAATTTGCGGGCGCCGGGTCTACACGTTCTATGAGGCCGGAAATGTCAAAGAAGTCGAGGACGATCGACTTCTTGCAAATTCTTGAACATCGGTTCGGGCTCCTCGCGTCTTGAACCAGTCAATTAAAGTGATCGCCCTCGCCAAAACGGAGAGCCTCGTCGATCTCGTCGAGTTCCAATTTCACCTGTGATGACGGATTATTCTGTCTTAAAGCCTCCAGCCTCGGTTGCACGACTTCCCAGTCCATGAAGAGTTCAAGTGTCGACTTTCTCAGCGGCCGGTAGACACGATCTGAAACCGCCAGTCCCCGTAACTCCAGGAGCAGCGTCAAAAAGTTGGCATCGTCGGCTATAAAACTCGCCACCCATGTGCGCGGCTCCTCGATCCCCGCCATGTCGCGCCAGCCGTAGAGTATGCTGCCGAGTTCAGGGTAGCTCGCAAGCGAGCCGTCAGCTGCCGCCGCACTGAGCCGCTGCTTCAGCTCCTGCCTGTATGTGTCGAGTTCGTCAGCCGTCAGATGACGATCTTCAACCCGTTTCGCACGGTCGCCGACAACACCATGGTCAAACAATTCCCGTCGGAAGAATTCGGCGACAAACCAATTTAAGGACGGGCCCTGCGTAAATATCTGCTTCAAAAGCCCGCTTCTTGTCTGGGCATCTTTCTCACGGAGAATATCCAGGATGTTGCCCATCAGGATTTCGGCTTTGTCCGAGAGGGAGCGAGAGAAAAACCTTACCTGCTTTTTGCCTTTCATCGCGATGTCCATGACATTACCGAGGGCTGTCGCGATACCGCAAAGTTGGTCGACAGAAAGCGCGCCTAATTCGGGAGCTGAGAAACGGTCGAGAATATGTTCGAACCAGCTTTGCCCCAAAGGGCGCGGGGCAACAATATAACCCTCAAGCTTGGTAGAAAGCCCTTGGACGTCAGAGCCTGCCAATTCCTTCAGCTCGTTCAGTTTTTCGTCCGGCAGCGCCGACCTTGGGCCGGTCAGTGCGAAATAGTATCGATAGTGTACAGGGCTACCGAGTCTCTTGTCGCTGAGATATTTCGAGATCTGGCTGCTGTGCTCCGATTGGAAGACGCGATCTTTGGGGTCGTCGTCGTTCTGAAGGCCCGGAATATACTCGGCGGCTGACCAAATTGATCGCGTTGACCCCATCGCCTCAGACGGCAGGAGCTCCTTCAGGGACGCTCCCATCTCCGTCACGTCATCTTCGCTCAACTCCGCATCACCGGTAAAAATCACCGATCGGACGGAGAGATAGTTTTCGAGCCAGCGGTAAAGTGGCGGGTTCAAGATCTTCAGCAAGCTGATCCGGCAGAGGTCCGGAAAGTAGAGATCATCAGCCATATTGCGATAGGCGAACTTGATCGCGTTAAGGACAAGTTTGACCTCGCGCGGTGTTTTCAAGCCTGCACCCTCTCGGTCAATCGCGCGGCTGATCTGATCGCGTTCTTCCACTTCGGGATCTTTACGGTTGACCTCCCGGTAGACAGCGAGCACCTTGCTTCGAAGCGAGAGCCGTAGATCGAACGGCTCCGGTAACGGTATGGTAAAAGTTAGCTGCACCACCTTTTGCAGGAAGAGATCGCCGTCCTTTACATGCAGACCACGCTCCAATGCATGCGCAAGAACGGATCGATCATAACACATGACATACGCCACTTTCGGAAAGTCGGCGACAGACCGTACCATACGAATGACTTCAACGGCTTGCTGAGGTTCCAGGCGATCAAGGTCGTCGATGAGGACGAGAAACCGGACGTCGAGTGACGCGAGCTTATCGGAGATGAGCTTCTTCACCTCCGCATCGGTGGGGTTCCGCCCCAGCTTTTCAAGGTAGTCGGCGCCCACCCCCAGCCCGGCTCCGACGATTGCAGCGGGTGGATAGATCATGCCTGCAAGGTTTGCGAGTGGCGCGAGCGCTCGTCCTGTGCGGGCGCCGTATTTGCGAAAGAGATCCGTATATCCGGCCGACTGCTTTTTACCACGGGACCAGAAACCAGATGGGTTGGACTTTTCTTCCTCTTTATCGAGGATGTCCGCCATCGCTTCGGTCAATGACTCGATCAGGCTAATATTGTCCCCGGTGAGCCACGGTGCCAGCGTAATAACATGCAGCTGATTGGCCTGCTCCGATGCAAGCTGCTTCTTGAGGAAATTCAGCAGGCTTGTCTTGCCCGAACCCCACGGGCCCTCGATGCCGATGACCATCCCATCGCTTTTGGCTGCATCAACCAGGGAGGGTGCAAGCTTTCTGGCAATGTCGTTGAAGCCGTATTCATCGGCGGAAACATCATCGAGCGCTCGATCGGTCTCCGATATTAATAAAGTGTCGTCTTTCACCATACACCCAAGCTCTTCAAAACAACTCTACAGTGGAGCAATAGCGCAATTTCGCGTCAAGCGGATTGGATATCTCATCCGAGATGATTTGATGCCACCGGCGACTGTGCTGATTGTGCAGGAGTTCATCTAAAATCGATACAATTGTGCGATCGAGAGGTATAAGCACAAGTTTCTAAGAGTATTTCAAACCCAGCCGGTTATGGATCTTCGCCAAAAGCTCGACATCGCTCTTGTTCAAGCCCTTTTCCTTTGTCCCTTCATGCGCCCAATTGTTCCGTAGGGTGTTGAAAAGCGAAATCCATTTGATTTTGTCGGCCTTGCTGTTGAAGCCGTGCCCGACATCGATCGAAAAATGCTGCTCGAAGGACTGAGTACCTGCTTTGTCATCAGGCTTCTTTGACCAGTATTTCTCAATAATGGCTTTGTAGTCTTTGATGAAAAACTGATCCGTCCACGGTATCTCACGACGGCCGAGCCCGTCTTTATAGTCTTTTTCCATTTTTTCCTTGGCGCGCACCTCGCATTCACGTTGAATCGTGCCAATCTCGATATCCCAGTTTTCGCCAAAAAGTGCTTTCAACTGTGTGATGATGAAATTCTTCATGTGTCGCTCAATCTGTGTGCCGATCTCCCGCCCTTGGGTCTGGAGCGCCTTGTCCTGCCGCTCTCGCCAATCCTGCAACTCGGGTGGGTTATAGTCAGGGAATTTGTTGTTGATGTAGCCCTGAAAGAAACGGAGCCAGGTCGCTTCGGCACCGCTTCCGAGCTTACCAGTCAACATTTCGGCGTCCTCCGGTGTCATTGTTTTCAACGCCTCGAACAGCACGAGCAGGGGCCTTATCAAGTTAAGTCGCTTTGGAGCGACAGGACGCTGTTTCTGTATTCTCAGACTGCGATTGCCGTCGCGGAGCACCACTGCGCGAACGCACGGCGGCGATGATTTCGGATGACGACGGCGGATCGATTTTGGTGGTTTGGGACGAAGAGATTTCTGAGTGCTGAGAAGATTGAGACGAAGTGCTGAAGACTTCCCGGCGATCGAAAGCCCTGCATTGCTCGCTCGCGTTTTCGTAGCGGTAGATGGGAATTCTCCGCCCGGTTGTTCAGCCCCTTATGCGAGCGATGTTCAACACTTGGCATAATTTGTCGTCTTGCTGCTCCGTAGGATCGCAGCTTGTCGGTAATCATGCGCTTCGGCGTCATGCCTTGCTTCTTCAACAGGCGCACATCAGTAACCGCTTTGCAGCCTTGGTGTTGCGCCGCGATTGAACGATTTCGTCGAGAACATACCCATCCTGATCGACGGCGCGCCAAAGCCAGTGTCTCTTTCCACCAATTGAGATCACAACCTCATCGAGGTGCCAGACATCCGCATTTGTCGGCTGCTTGCGGCTCAATCTTTGTGCATAGGTGGGCCCGAACTTCCTCCCCCATTGGCGGATCGCTTCATATGAGACGACAATGCCGCGCTCGAGCATCATTTCCTCGACAAGACGAAGGCTTAACGGGAAACGGTAATACAACCACACTGCATGCGCGATGATCTGTGCTGGAAAACGATGGCGCTTGTAAGTGACTGGGACCTGGCTCATGCAGATCAACTATCCTGCATAAGCTGATACCAAGTTAACTTGATAACGCCTTCCGAACGAGCTCTTTCCATTCTTCTCTGCGAAGACGAGCCGCTCATCATGATGCACGTTTCCGAATTTCTGAAATCGCGTGGATTTTCGGTCACCGAAACTGTGAAGGCTTCTGAAGCTCTAGCTGAGATGGCCATGGCCAAGTTCGACATCATTGTTGCGGATATCGAACTGCCAGATATTTCAGGGGTGGAACTGGCTAAATCTGCCCGCGCAATCGATCCTGACATTGGCATCATCTTTGCAACAGGCCACTTGGACCCGCAGAACGCGCGCCAAATACCAGCGTCCCTGGTGTTGAGCAAACCATTTGGCGAGAAACAATTGTTGCGCGCAATCCGAAAGTTGACTGTCGATTCTTGACCGCGTCGCAAGGACGAAATTCAAAAGCTCATAGCTAGATCATCGACCGTTGGGTGGTGCAATCCAGCTAAGGTGTTGTAGTGTTTGGAGGCCGTTATTACTGAATTTAACTCTCAAGGATCTGTCTCCGGAGCTCGTTACTTCACGGTCGGGGAATCAGGCGGGCGACCATGATCATCGGGTTCAGCGGATCATAGGCGTCCCGTGGCTCTCCCTTTCCGGGCTTGCCGATATCTTGAGCCAATTTACCCTTTGCCCCGAGCATGTATTCTGCGCCGGCGCATAAGTGGGCGAGGGCCCGATAGTCAAAATGGTTGAAGGTCATCCGGGCAGCGTCATATGCGTAACGCTGTGCGGACAAAGCCGCATTGCCCATACCCGTGCTGGCAAGATAGGCCATTAGCTTGGACCTATTGATCTTGGCGCCCTGACAGTAAGAACCGACAAGTCGGGCAACGACGAAATTCCTCGCGCCCGTCTGCAGCGGATTTTGCAGATCAAGAGAATATTCGGTGAGATAGGGATTTGTCGCTGGATCGTTTGTCATCGTCTTTCGCCATGATGTGGGAAACTTTTCCGCAGCCGTGGCTCCATGGCTGAACACCACTAACGCAGCGACGATGATGAGTAGATGCTTCTTCATGGATGAAACCTTTGGTTCAATTTGTTGAATACGGTGTGGCGCAATGTTTTATCGACTGCTCCAGATCAACTACTGGTCGAACGGCGGCGGAGGCTCGATGGTACGGTCGTAAGTGAATATCTCAACGGCCGTTGCTCCAACCTGCGGACCGTATCCAAGTGCAACAGCGGTGAAAGTCCTCTCTGTTCGGAGGAACTTGCCTGTGTCCGCTGATATCCAGACCTTGCTTTTGGCTCGATTGGGCCCCCGGTGCCAGTCGGCGGCAATCACGATCGCTTTCATGGTTCCAATAACCTCGTCTGCTAGCCTGGAACAGTTCTCGAAGACCGGCTCACCATTTTGCTGACCTTCAATTATCGGTCGGGGATATTTCTTCCAGCCCGCATTCCGCTTGTTTTCATAGACAAAAGACCCGTCAAAGCGATTTTCGCTTAAGATGAGTTTTGCCGGGTATCTGTTCGGGGCAACGTCATGGATGATGTCCTGATATCTGCCCGTATTACGCGTCTTTTCGTTGCCAGCGATTAGTTCGTCGCATGCAGAGTTGCTGATAACCTCCGATGTGCTGATTTCGACTGATGGTTTTTGCTGCATTGGCGGTGAAGCAGCAACGACGGTAGTCTTGCTGTCCGCAAGAGCGATGCAGTGTGGTGGCGCTGGCAGCGCCTCACAAACGCGGTAGGACACAAAATCGCGAACGGCGCTCTCGCCAGTGATGATTTTCATCGCCTTCATTTCGTCGCGGGAAAGCGTGTACATATCGGCAGCGGGTACTGAAAGCGCTTTTTTCAAGAGCGCCGGACTGACTCCCATTTCATTTAAATAGGCGGTCAGATTGCCACGAAGCGACGCGGTCAATTTTGTGGTTGTGCGGGTTGTCACCTGCTTATGCCCGACGACCCTTCTATCAATCACGCGTTTTTTGCCTCGGATGGATTTGTACTCGTTGCGGTAAATAGGCTCGCGACGAAAAAAGGTCGTCGTAATTTGGTGCACGCCCACCTGCGCCCACCCGCCAGCAAATCGATGCACACCACCTGCCATCATGTATCCGCAAGATGAGTTGCATTGTGCTTGGTAGTCATAGGCAAATCCGCGATACGTACCATCTGCGTTTTTGGGCGGCAGACAGTCCTCCCTGGCAGTCGGGCAACCTGACAGACGTGTCGTTCCCACGACAACGTCAAGTCCTTTCTTCCGGATCATGCGTCCCAATTTGATCCCAGCTTCGACGCTGCCGCCAAGCGAATTGACGACGATCGGAAGACGGCGCGTGCCGAGTTGCTTCAATATCGCCGAAAACAACGCAGGGGTCGTTTCGGCAATCTTTCCTTCCATCGAGATCCATTCCGGACAAAGGGGCTCGCAAGCCGGAAGGTCGCCCCGCACAAGCTTGATCCGCATTGGCTGCCAGTCCGGACCGGTTCGATCCTCTTGTGCTGCCAGGCCTGAGCCGGGGAACGCCAGACAACAGATCGCGGCGAGAACCGATCGAGCCAATGTGGTCCACACCTCATCCCAAATACGAGACATGTCCCCTCGCTCTTTAAAACCAAAACTGTAATGTGTTGAGACACCGGAAGCGGACGCTTCGGTACGGTCTTTGTTAGCGGGCGACAATCTTGAGCGCATCCTGCGTTTGCGGTGTGATTGTCCCGATTACTTTTAGCCCACCAGCTGTGGCGATACGCCAGTTGGCTCCGGAAAAAACCAAAGCCGGACAGTGCATCCGAAGGCGCACGATTGCAGCATCGAGTAAGTCGATTGTCAGGCGCTGTGAGCCCAAGATTTGTTTGATCACGCTTTATAGTCCCCCGATACATTTTGTTATATGAATATATAGTTTTCGCAAGAGCAAACAGACGATGCCTTGGTAAATTTCATGCATCGTTCGGAGCGAGTAAGACGTTGCGAGTTTAGTTTCCGGCCACTTGA
Source organism: Phyllobacterium zundukense (assembly GCF_025452195.1). Classification (NCBI taxonomy): domain Bacteria; kingdom Pseudomonadati; phylum Pseudomonadota; class Alphaproteobacteria; order Hyphomicrobiales; family Phyllobacteriaceae; genus Phyllobacterium; species Phyllobacterium zundukense. The sequence continues at coordinate 41,596 of NZ_CP104971.1, forward strand.
GGGAGTTTTACAATGTCCACCATCCGAAATCTCGTATTCGCCGGCATGCTTGCGGCGGCATCATTTGCCGTTGCACCTGCCTATGCGCTCACTGCGAAGCAATGCAGCGTCAAGTATCAGGCGGCAAAGGAGGCAGGAACGCTTGGTGGTTTGAAATGGAATGATTTCCGCAAAGCTGAGTGTGCTTCTGATGCCGCACCGGCAACGGAGACGAAAAAGCCGGCGAGCAAGACAAAATCCGATACCACAACAACACCCACAGCCGCAGGCGGCACCGATGTGGGTGGTGGTTTGACGATGAAGGAATGCAGCGCAAAATATCAGGCTGCAAAGAGTGCCGGTACATTGGGTGGACTGAAGTGGAATGATTTCCGCAAAGCCCAATGTAGCGCGGATTCTACTGCTGAAGCTCCGGCAAGCCCAACCAAAACCAGCAAAACCGCGACCAACAGCGCCAGTGATGATGGCGGTCTGACGATGAAGGAATGCAGCGCCAAATATCAGACTGCCAAGAGCGCCGGAACATTGGGTGGTCTAAAGTGGAACGACTTCCGCAAAGCACAGTGCAGCACCGGTGCATCTGCTACAGCCAATCAGCAACCGGCTCAACCGACAACGACTGCGACCGCCGCATCGGATGACAGCAATGGCGCTGGTCTGTCGATGAAAGAATGCAGCGTCAAATATCAAGCGGCCAAGACGGCGGGCACGCTCGGCGGCTTGAAGTGGAATGATTTCCGTAAAGCGCAATGCAGTGCCGATGCCTCTACAGCCAATGATGACGAGACTGCTCCAACTGCCGATACCGCCACATACAAGGGCGAGCCGGCAGCACCGACGGCAGCTGCTCCGCGCGGCGTGGGTTTCCCGAGCGCCATCGCGACCAAGTTTTCCAGTGAAAGCCCAGGCAAGGCCCGCATGCACACGTGCCTGGAACAATACTATGCCAACAAACAGAACAACTCTCTTGGAGGGCTGAAGTGGATTCAAAAGGGCGGCGGCTATTACAGCCTGTGCAATTCCCGATTGAAGAGCTAAGCGCCAAAAACAGGATATGAACTACCAGAGAAATTGGCAGCTCATATCCGGATCAATTCGAACAGGGAGGACAGAAATGTTTTAGGGCTGGTCCTATTGTCTACAGGCCTAATAATATAGCCATTGCTTTGTTCTTGCATTGATGATTTTCATAGGCTGCGAAAACAGAAATGTGGGGGAACAATGAAGTATTTTTCAATTCTTTTGTTAGTTTTATCATCAATGATTGCTGGTCCCGTCGTGGCTTCCGCGCACAGTGGGGGCACTGACGCCAATGGCTGCCACGAGGATCACAAGCGCGGCGGGCGTCATTGTCATTGATCTAAGCCGTAATCAGCAAACGACATCGCAACGCGATGCCGTTTGCTCGCCGGGAGCTTTGTGCCTCTTTGTTTGTCTAAACTCGATCGCTCCAGGCTGCCAGACGGAAAACTGCCAATATTTGTATGACGCTGCCCATATTTCGGCGAACGGCCATATAACGACAGGCACCTCACCATCGTTTTTTTAATCGGATAGCGGAGATTAATACGAACCGCTAAGCGGCCTCTGTACGAATTCATGGACGAGATTGCTGCGGGTGCCCGTTCACATCATCAATTTTTACGAAATTGCCGAACTCAATTTTTATCGCTTCTTACGATGCTTCCAACCGGGCTAGGGGCAAGATGAGCAAGAGACCAGGGCTGATCGTAAATAACGTCCCTATTCTGGAGAACGGCACTCCTTCCCACTCGCCTTGGTTAGATAAGCTGCAAGAGAAACACGAGCCGCAGACACTAAAGTTCTTGGCGCTGAAAGCCTGTATATCGTTGACGGCGACACGATCCAATACAACAGCGAGAAAATAAGGATTGCCAACATCGAAGCGATCAGTCAGTCCGCCAGGAAGATACAGCGAGTTCAAGCGCCCGCGACTATCCTCATTCTCGCCGAGCCCTCACGGGAGAAGGCGGATAACCGTTTTTCCCCCGCGCCGCTCCGCCGAATTGAAGGTGGCGACCGCATTGTCCAGACTTGAAACCTTGCCGATGTTGGTCCGCAGTCTTCCGTCCCGGACCCGCTGAACGATCTCGGATAGCTGGGCACGATCGGCCTCGACGACGAAGTCAACCGCCAGGCCATCCGCAGGGCGAATATCCGTCGGTCCGACGGCTGTTACAAGCGTTCCTCCGGGCCGGATCAACGCTGCAGACCGCTTCTGAACATCGCCGCCGATAACGTCAAATACCAGATCGACGCTGCCGACGTCTTCCAGGGCGTCGTTCCCGAGGTCGACGAATTCATTTGCACCGAAGTCCAGAGCCTTCTGGCGGTCGGCGGCGCGTCCAGTGCCGATGACATAGGCGCCGGCCTCCCGCGCAAGCTGCGTCACGATCGAGCCGACGGCGCCAGCCGCGCCGTGTGCGAGCACGCTCTGCCCCGCTTGAAGGCGGCCGTGCTGAAACAGCCCCTGCCATGCGGTCAGGCCAGATATCGGCAGGCTTGCGCCCACCGTGAAGTCGACGTAGCCGGGCAATGGCGCGAGGTTGCGGGCCTCTATGGCGACGTACTCAGCGAGTGTGCCGTCGCGATACCAGTCAGACAGGCCGAACACGCGCTGACCGAGCGACAGCCCCGTGGTGCCATAGCCCAGCGCGGTGACCACGCCGGCCAGCTCATGGCCGAGGATCGATGGCGTCCGATCACGAAAGGACCGATCGGTCCAGGTCGAAGGCCAATCCAGTTCGGTGTTGACGAACCCCGCCGCATGGACCTGTACGACGACGTCGTTTATCGCGGCCTGCGGCTCGGGCCGCTCCACCAGCTTCATTCCGGCTGTTCCCGCAGCCTGGTCGGTCGCTACGATCGCTTTCATGGGAATTGTCTCCTCAGATATTTGTTGGTTGGGGTAAATTACAGGCGTGGAAGGTTTTTTCGATCTCTCGCGCAACTCGTTATTGGCTTGACGCCTTCCGCGAAGACCTTGTTGTCGAATTGCTGTGTGATGTCGCGCGGCGAGCCCGGTTTATCGCGGCCTCAACCGCGCGGCAGCGGTGGGCGCTTCATCGTCAAAAGTTCCGTCACATCATGCAGATCATCTGCCGATGAGATGGCAAGTGTCAGCCATTTTCCGTCGATATAGGTTTTGGCTTCATCATAAAGCCTGACCAGTTGCGGGCGCCAGACATAACGCCGTTCCTCGAATTTCTCACGTTCTGCTCCACCCATAACCACAACAGCCGAAAACCGCCGGTATTCCGGCACCAAGGTGGTGAACGCCTTCGTTTTCTTATAGCGCAAAGACCAACCACGGTTCTTGCCGCCGTAGAGCCAGTCCGGCGCGAAAACTCCCGGATAGAATTCGTCAATCCAGGTCCGCAGTTCGGTCCAATGGCCGAATGCCTCTGGTCCGAGCCAATCCCGAACGGCGCTGTCATCAGGCGGTGCTGATCTGCCGGCAATTCTGTCGCCGACTTGGGAAGGGGTACTATTTGATAAAATCATCTGAAGCCTCATTCAATGGTCCGGCGGGGGCCGGAGGGTTGGGACGCGAGCGTCAAAAGCTTGTGCGCGCCCTCATAATGCTCCGGGTGACGCTTGCCGGAGCGAGGGGACATCGCGATACGTCTGCCAGTGCTCGAGAGCACCGCAGGACGATCGTGGAACTCTCGAAAATGCTCCGCGGCGGACAGGTCGAGAGCGGCGAGCACTTTGTCCCTCGCTAACGGCCCCTGACTCCGATCCAGGAAGGCAGTGCCTTGAAGCGGGAGAAATTGTTGAGTCCTCAGCCCAATGGAGCTGAGTGCCAGCGACAGATAGGGCGTGAGAAAATCCGGCTGGTTAGCTCGCTCACCGGTGAAGAAGCCACCAGAAGCCACCCCGATAAAGACCGGACGGTCCCGGAGTATTCCCACCTTGCCGGCCGGCGTTGACTTCATTGTGCGGCCGACGCGCAGAATCTGGTCGATCCAAGCCTTGAGGACCGAAGGAATCGTCAAATTGTGCATCGGCGTTCCGATGACAATCACATCGGCCGCTTCGACTTCCCGAATAAGCTCTTCGGAAAGATCAAGAGAACCCATCGGCGGGGCGGCCAACGTTGCCGGCGACGCCAACGCGGCGGCGTAGAGGGCCTCGGTTTGGGGCAGGGGTTCAGCCCCCAAGTCGCGCCGAGTGATGCTCGCGCCGGGCGCAACCTCAAGAAGCTTTTCGACGATCGCCGCCGAAAGCTGACGGCTGTGCGATTCCCGACGCGGACTGCTATCGATATGGAGAATATTCATGTGATTGATCCCAACAGCTTCAAAAGCTTGCAGCAGGCGAAAGCTCAGATCGAGCCGGCTGGTGTCACGGCGGGAAAGTCCTTCTCGTGATCGAACACGTTGTTGAAGAAGTTCGTCAGGGAATACATGGCCACAAGCGCGACGATCTCGATGATGTTCGCATCGGTATAGCCAGCATCGCGGACGGCTTGGAGATCGGCGTCGCTGACGTGCCCGCGGGTCTCGATGATTTTCCGCGCAAACTGAACAGCGGCATCCCGCTTCGGGTCGCTGGCGCGGCCCTTCCGGGCGAGGATGATGTCATCGGCCGGTAGCCTGGCCATATGTTCGGCGGTGTAGCTGTGAACCGTCAGGCAATAGTTGCAACCGTTCACCTCGGAGACGGCAAGGCCGATGCTGTCGCGTGTCTTTACGTCGAGTGCCTTGCTCAGGGAGCCGAGCAGGGTGGCCCACGCGTTGAACGCGATAGGACTCTGCGCAAAGGCCGCCATCATGTTTGGGGTGAACCCGATGTTCTTCGTGAACGTATCGAGGGTCCGTTTCGATTCAGCCGGCACCAGGTCCGGCGTCAGAGCAGCAATTCTTGCCATTATAGTCTCCATAAGTGATTAAGTTGATTGGAATTATGCGAAGTCCAGGACATCGGCCACGGGCATGCGCGGCTTCTGCGGCCAGTTGCCGGCCCGCTCCGGCCCGACAGTCAGCAGCATGACCGGCACTTCGTCTTCGGCCAGGCCGAACTCGCGGTGCACGGCTTCTGCGTCGAACCCGATCATCGGCGTCGAACCCAAGCCGAGGGAGCGAGCTGCATAGATGATCGCCGCGGCGCCGAAGGTCGCGGAGCGTACCGCCTCGTCGCGTTGCCGCTGGGGCTGATCGTCATACAGACCGCGAGCGGGCGCTTCCCATTCCGGCACCAGGTGCGCCGGCATGATGCCGGCTTCCACCACCGGCGCGAGGCGGGCGGGGACGGTGCTGGCATTGGCCAAGCGGCCGACAATGATGAAGGTAACGGCGGCGTCGGTGATCGCGGGCTGGTTCCAGGCGATCGGACGCAACCGAGCCTTGGCCTCAGGCGTACGGACGGCGATAAACCGCCAGTTCTGCAGGTGGAAGGATGTCGGCGCGGACGTGCCGATCCGCACTAGGTCGCGAATCTGATCGTCGCTCAGTGAGGCGGCCGTGTCATAGTACTTGGCAGCACTACGGCTCAGGATGGTTTCGATGACGGCATTCGTCGGCGTCAGTTCGTTGGCTGCGTTGCTGATGTAGTTCATTGGGTGGCTCCCTCATCAAGTGATTACGGAGCCCAATTTACGGTCGTTGGCGAGAATATCGAGACTGAATTGCCTCAATATAATGCTCGAAAGGATCAATTCTATGGGTCGATCCTAGTCCGCGTGCGCCCAGCCGGCATGCGCTTGTCTACGCCAGTCCCCAGGCGTCATCCCCATTCTCTCAGTAAACACGCGCCGGAATGCCGAAACAGATTGATAGCCGACGGTCTCGGCCACAGCCTCGGTGCTGATCGTCGGTTTTTTCAACTCGTTGGCTGCCAGGCTCATGCGCAGATCAGTCAACAGATCAAGGGCCGAACAACCCAGCCTGTCTTGAAAGTGCCTCATGAACGTAGCGCGCGACATGCTGCACAGGTCCGCCAAATCAGGCAGTTTCCAAGACCGTGCTGGATCGGCGAACATCGCCGCAATTGCTGGAGCTAGGCGCGGATGGCCGGCCAGAGCCAACAAGCCTTCGGGTGCTCTGTCGCCTTCGCTTGCCGCGCGCAATACCAGGGTGAAAAGGGCCGAAGAAAGCGCGTTGAGTACCGCGCGTCCTCCCGCGCGATCGCCGGCGGACTCCATTCGCATCAGCCCCACCAAACTGGCCAACTGGTTGGAGGCGGAGGCGGTTCCATCTCCTTCATGACCGTTCATAGCCCGCGTCACCAGATTTGCGGGCATATAGTTGCGAATCAACCGGTCATGGGGTGGCGCGATGACAAATCGACCACACAACAGATCGAGTTGTTCGCCCTGGCTATCGTTCTCGCTTAACATCCATCCCGCGGTCCCCCGGTGTTGCCGGGTACGGCTAGGTGTTTGCCCACTACCGTCGTGCAGCACATGCGCGGCACCGTGAGGCAGCAGCACGATATCTCCGCTCACCAGTTCTCGCGCTGTTCGCGTTTCCGGATCCTCCATAATGGCGCGGCCTTTGACTATGATGTGATAGGGGATTTCGTTCGCCGCAGCCTCGCTCCAGGCAACGCGCCACGGCGCACCATAGGCACAGCGGACCTCAAGCCGACCGGTTACAGTGACGATTTGCAGGAGATGGCTTAACCAATCGACTTCAGACATTGGACCTCAAGAACCGGAAATGAATGAAACATCTTATCGCAATTGTGCGTTGGTTCTACTAATCGGCCAAGTTTCCAAACCTCGTCCGTACCGGGCTTAGACATGAGCCAGCCACCGAGCGCCTCCAGATCGGGGCAGAGTACTGTATCAGACGCCGCCATAACGTCCGACTATAGCATCTATCGATGTGCCGTCACGTTTGGAAACGATCGAGAAGTTGGCAAGGGCGGGCCGGCGTTCAGCCGATCGACGGCTTTCAGGCAATGGCGAAGGGCATGTTACGGCCGAAATGTCGGCGCAAAGCAGTCGTCGTTCTTTCCTCTCTTGCCAAGTCATGTAGTTATTCGGAAGGGACAACCAGCGGTTTACAGTTCTTATCTTCTTTCAAGGCGACCCGAGTGGGCCCTACCCAACAGGGTTTTAATAGCGATTGTAGACATTGACGCTACAATCTAAAACGCTCCAGATCTCGCGTATTATCGGCATTTTCAAAGGAACAGTTATCAATGGCATGCGAATTTGAACAAACGTTCGATGCCGAGTATCACGACCATATTGAGCGACGTCATTGTGACAGTGGGCGCTATCGATGTGTTGCCTGGTATTGCGACAGTCACATGGCCAACGGCACCGTTAAGTGGTTCAATTCGACAAAAGGCTTTGGCTTTATCCAGCCTGACGACGGCGGCACAGACGTGTTTGTCCATATCTCTGCGGTTGAGCGCGCGGGATTGCGCAGCCTCAATGATGGTCAGAAGATTAGTTACGAGCTCGTGCGGACAAGAGTTCAGGCAAGACATCAGCTGATCAGTTGAGCGTGCTCTGAAGCAGGACTCAGCCAGAAATCCTGCGGGCAACAGCACCTGTCCCATGCGATAGCTATGGGCCAGCGTGGGGCGTCTTTGGATGATTCCTGTCTATTTCCCTTGGGTCAGCTTGGGATCGATTTCAGAGGCGTCTTGGGCTTCTTCGACCGCATGCTTTGCTGATCTGATCTGCTTTGGATCCCATAGCGGCTCTTGGTCCCGAACGACCTGACGACGGCCGTTGCGCTTGATTTCAACGACGAATGACTTTGCGGGCTTCATGAGATCTCTGGATAAATGGAAGGGCGGATCAAATCATAGGCCACCAGCAACGTCGAACACAACAACCTATCTCAGTTTACAGTGTTGAGGCATGGATTGTGCACCGCTGGACGCACGCTCGCCGGAAGGCGACCGAGGTTCAACCGATACTTGGCCTGCTCCATCATGGCTCTGACGTCGGCGATATCGATACCGTCACGCATCATCACCAAACGAATTATCGGCTCGCTCAAAAGCTCGTCCAGGGTCGGCTCTATGTTGTTGATCATATCAGGCCTCCTTTCTGAATCTTGACGACATCCTGGCGGTTCCTGATGATGGCGGTGAGTCAACAATGTGACAAGATAGTGCATCGACGGCACTCACGCCAAAAGAGTTGCCATGAATGGCGCGCTTAAAGAGCTTCGGGAACTTCGTCGGCTAAGCCGGTAGGGCGGACTGCATCGCTCATCGCGTAAAGCGGACCTGTGTCGTCAGTGAAATGTTTCTGATTTGTGCTCCAATGTCGCATAATGGCCAAATTGGAACTAGGAGAAATGATAATTGGTCGATCCCCATCGATATCCTTTCAAGGCATGCCAAGTCTCTCGGTGTCAAATATTCGATCTAATTGGAAACATGTCTTCCCCATAGTGATGCAGGCGAGTGTGATGTCGCCGGCATAGCCAACGGATTTGCAGCGGTTCCTCGTATCGGTCATGATGTGCGTCGACAGCTTCAATACCGCAGACTTCACAGGCCTGTCTTTCCAACTGTCCAACTTTCAGCGCTCGTTGCACCGCCAAATGGGCATCATATTTTTTCGGGTTCGCGCGACGCTAATCTGCCTGCCTGTGTCACTTTCGATCGTCATATTGGGTCCCCGTCACGTGCTTCGAAAGTGGGTAATGAAGGCAAAAATGTAACATCAAATCTAATCGCAGGATATGTTGGCCCCAAGACCGTTTTCCGAACTGTGTCATCTTGTGGCTGTCGAAAGCTCAATGTTTCCCACCTACGGAGGGAAACATAAGCGAAATTGTGGACATTGGCGCTACAATCAAAATTCGTTTGAAAATGCCTCTTATCGGCATTTTCAAACGAATAGTTTTTTCGGCTTTTGTGTTTGTAAAGCCTATCAGAAAGAATTATCTCAGGACGATTGACAGTATTCGCTGTGCCAAGCTACTTACTGCAGAATGTAACGAGACTAGCGGAATCGCACAGCAGGTACCCTGGGGTCAGAAAAGTTCGGCCTATCGCCAAATTTATTTTGCTGAAAGCCGTGACTTGGCTAGTTGAAAATTATGCTCAAGTATTGGAAGAAAGCTGAAATAGTGTTTTTCGGGGATGAGATGGAAGGGTGGCTGGATTTGCTGTAACTTTTTAGTTTTGCACTCGCTGTGCAAGTGCTTCTATTGTTATATTGAAGGTTAGATAAATGCGTTTTCCTTGGACCGTGCAGGTTGGTCGCTTAAATGAATAATGAAAATATTCGAACGCCGAAGGAGCAGGAGCGTGCTTCGTTGACTTTGAAGTTATTTTTGCTGTTCCCGGTATTTGGATTATTTTTCTGGTTTATCTTTCAAGCATACCCAGAATACACCTGTAGTCTAACGAGAAATAATTAATTTCCTGTTGTCGTGGCCACCGAATATTGCCTCTTACCAGAAGATAGAGTCTTCAAAGTATCAAGAGTATGAAAAATGCGCGTATTTAGCTACCTGTTCAGCATGGAGGGGGATTTATGACGCACAGAAAAGCCGGACGTAGCTTACGCAGTTCTTGTCAAGGATCAATGTTCCGCAACAGTAACGTCACTATCGTTGAAAATTAAGTGTTGGGGGGCGCATGTGGAAAACCTTTAGAAACCTTAACGATCCCAGCTATGTGAAATTACACCATCTCATCAAGCCTGAGGACGGCATGCGTTTTTACGCGTCCTTTAAGCTCCTCTCAGGAATCGCAATTACGCTGGTATTGTTGCCGATGATTGTTCTTTGTTTGGTGAGTGATGATGTGGTTCGGAATCCGGTGTTGCAAACGGTTGCGATCCAGTGGGCTGGGTGGTTTGAGAATACAAGGGCAAATTACCAATATTTTGAGTCGGTGAAGCCGACCCTGGGGATTCGCTACGCGCTTTCATATGGGCTGAACCTGTTTGTCGTGGCGGCAGCTATGATCGCATTTCTGTTTGTTGTTGCACTTGCCCCGAAATCGCAAATGCGGATGCTGACGCGGGAGCAGATAAGAATATCCGTATGGATCTTCATAATCTTGAATGGGCTTGTTGTCCTTCTTTTTTATGTGGACTTTGTACCTACTACGGGGCGGCGACTATCGTTTTGGAAAAGGTTGTTCTCCACCGAATGGGCCATTCTGACTACATCAGGGTTGTTCCTAGGTTTGTGGATTGGGATTGTCATTGTGACTGTTGCGCTGATCAAATTCGCGCGCTTTAGAGGAAAGATTGAAAATGACCGATAGAACCAATGCCAGCGCATCCCCAAAAGAATCATATGGTATTCCGACGTCAGCGTCGGTGGCGATCACGGGTATTCTTAACGCGACAAGTGGATTGATAAGCGAGTTCAACCGCGACTTCAAGCCAGCTGTTCGGGTTGGAGTACGCGCCAATCTCTTGACCACAACCGCCATCGGGCTGGTTGATGCCGTCGACGCCGCACGACATGGTACCGCTGCTGACATGGCCGCGGAGACTGCAGGCATTGGCGGTGCCATTGCAGGCGGGTATGCCGGCGGCTGGGCCGGTGGGGTTTTGGGCGGTGCCTTTGGTCCTTTTGGCGGGTTTGTGGGTGCCGTGGCTGGTGGAGGCGTAGGGGCCTTTGTCGGCGAAACCGAAGTGCAGGACTTTGTTGACCGCCTCACGAGTGCGGGCACGGAGCTGAATGATCTAAGACTTAACCCCTCATGGGAGCATCAGACCTTTGACCCCAAGACTGATCATCCGTCGCTAGCAAACAACCCATATGGAAAGGCTTCATCGTTCGATCCTCTTGGTCATGAATACAGCGGCTATACCGGGCCGAATACCGGCTATGATGGGCCTATCCCCACACTTGCGCCCGGCACAGTAGCTTCACCCATTTCTGGTTCGATCGGCCCGTCGCCGACTTCCTATTCTCCGGTACCTCCGTCCGGTCTGGTCATGCCCACGCCGTTACCGCCGTTGCAAAATCCCTTTGGTTTAGGTCCCGCTGGTTCCGGATCGGGCCGCGGCAGCGGAGGCTATGACGGTGGCAGCGGGCGCAGTAATCAGGGCAACGACAACGTAGGAGGTTCTGGCGGAGGTAGCAGTAGTTTCGGCCGGGGCCCCGCTGCCGGCGGGAAAGTGGGAGGTAGTGTCGCTGGCGGCAGTCCGGCAAAAGCTGGCGGCTCCAAGGGGGCAGCGGGACAAGCCGCCCGCAATGGCAGCAACGGCAATAGCGTTACGAATTCAAATGATGGTGTCGGCAAGGGTTCTGGGGGTAGCCTCAAAGCGGACATATACCCCGTCCTGCTCGATCTCTCCGGCAACGGTTTCAACGTCGATCCGCTGACCGCGTCGTCGCAGTTCGTCGATGTGAACGGTGATGGCTATCTGCACCGGATGGCTGCGGCGGGGGCGGGGACCGGTATGCTGGTATTGGACGCCGATGGCGACGGCAAGATCAGCCGCTCGAGCGAGTTCGTGTTTACCGAATGGGATAAAACGGCAACGGGTGATCTCGAAGCGATCCGCAATGTGTTTGACACGAATGGCAATGGCAAGCTCGATGCCGGCGATGCGCGCTGGGGCGAGTTCCGGGTATTGGTCGATGGCGAGCTGCGCACGCTTGACGCGCTTGGCATTGCCTCGATCGATCTGACGCCAAAGGGCAGTGGTCAGAATTTTACCGACGGCTCGGCGATCACCGGCACGACGGAGTTCACCCGTACCGACGGCACGACGGGTGCGGTTGGTGATGCAGAACTGGCGATCGACGCCAATGGTTATCGCATCGAGCGCGTGAGCGTCGATAACCCGGACGGTTCGACGACCGAAACCGTTCTTGGCCACAACCGCGACGGCAGCCTGGCGTTCCGCGAAGAGATCACAACGGCTGTCGATGGCAAGCTGACCCGCTATGACGATGACGGCAATGGTACGTTCGACCGCTCACAGTCCGATACGCTGGTCGTTTCCGGCGACGGCAGCCGCAGCCGGACGATCAGCAATTTCAACGCCGACGGTTCACTGCTGAATCGCACGGTGATCGTGACCAGCGCCGATGGCAAGACGGTCACGACGACGCTCGACCAGGATGGCGACGGGGTTGCCGACCAGCGCGAGGTGTTCGTCAGGCATGCCGACGGGTCGACGACGACCACAACGACGGCGTTCAGCCTCGACGGATCGGTCAGCAAACAAGTCGAGACCAGCGGTAGCGCCGATGGCCTCACGAAGACCATCCGCAGTGATGTGAATGGTGACGGCGGTTTTGAGTCAGTCACCACAGACGTAACGCAAATCCATGCGGACGGGACCCGGACGCGCACCCTGGAGCAGCGTGGTGGCGACGGAACGCTGCTCGCGCGCAGCGTGATGGAGACGAGCGCCGACAGCCGGACGCGCACCGTACGCTATGACCGCAGCGGCAGCGGTGTCTTCGACGAGATCGAAACCATCGCCGTCGCGGTCGATGCCAGCGGCACGGTGACCACGACGGTAACGAGCCGCAATGGCGACGGTTCGCTGCGCGGCACGGTTGCGACAGCCAAGAGCGCCGATGGCCTGATCGAGACGGTCGAGATGGATCTGGACGGCAACGGTACGATCGATCGCCGCGTGCGGCGCGCGACCGCCATTGATGGCACTGGCAACCGCGTCAGCAGCGAACAGACGACCAGCGGCGATGGCACATTATTGTCACGTGCGGTGACGACGGCGAGCGGTGATGGCAAGACGATCATTGTCGAAACCGATGGCAATGGCGACGGCGCCATCGACAGCACTGTCACGACGGTGATCAATGCGGACGGTTCGACCACACGGACGGAAAAGCACTTTAATCCGGATGGGACGCTGCTTTATCAGTCGGTGGCGGTGACCGCGAGTGACGGTCTTTCGACAATCACCCAGTCGGATCTTGACGGCAACAGCACGATCGACCGCATCGAAACCGACGCGACCGTCGACAATGCCGATGGTAGCCGCACGCGCACGATCACACTCAGGAGTGGCGATGGTTCGCTGTTCGGCCAGACGGTGACCACAACATCGGCCGATAGCCTGAGCGAGACGCTTGCCGCCGATCTTGACGGCAATGGCAGCATCGACCGCGCCATCGCCACGGCCATTACCCTCAATGCCGATGGCAGCCGCCAGCAAACGACGGCGACGACGAGCGGCAGTGGCACGCTTTTGAGTCGCACGGTCATTGTCACCAGCGCCGACCGCAAGACGACGACGACTTCGGTCGACAGCGACGGCGACGGCATCGTCGACGCAACACGGGTCGAGACCATCCAAGCCGACGGCGCGGTGACGATCAGCGAGAGCCGCAGCGACACTGCGGGTCAGGTTGTGGCCCGCAGTGTCATCACGATCAGTGCCGACGGCCTGACGGTGACAGAGGCCAATGACGTCAATGGCGACGGCGTGGTCGATGCGACGACCACCCGCAGCAAGACTTTACATGCCGACGGCAGCCTGACCGAGACGGTGACTGAAGCCGCCGGGGATGGCCATGTGACCAGCCAGACGACAACGACCGTCAGCGGCAATGGCCTGACCAAAACCGTCGTCACCGATTTGAATGGCGATGGGGTCATCGACAAACGGGTCAACGAGACGACTTCGCTCAATGCCGATGGCTCACGCACGGTCACTGTTGCGACTTACAATGGCACCAGCCTGGTCGGTACGACCATCACCACGGTGAGCGGCAATGGTCTTGTCGTCAGCGCCGCGATCGATGCTGACGGCAATGGCACGGTTGACCGGACGGTTGCTCTAACCAAAAGCCTCAATGCTGATGGCTCGGTGAGCGAGACCAGCGAGACCCGCAGCGCCAATGGCGTGCTGCTGGCACGTTCGCAGACCCACCAGAGTGCTGACCGCAACCATGTTGTGGTTGAGGAGGATCAAGACGGCAATGGCAGCATCGATCGAAGCCGCACGGTTCATGTCAATGCCGATGGCTCGACCACCGATATGCGGCAGACCTTTGCTGCCTCTGGTGCCCTTGTCAGCGCGAGCACAGTCATCACCTCGGCCGATGGCCTGTCGGTGACGACGAGCACCGATGTCGACGGCAACGGCACAATCGATCGCAGCACGAGCGATATCACGACGCTGAACCCGGATGGCAGCCGCACCCGCACCATCATCGAGACGGCGAGTGACGGCACGCCGGGCGGCACGACGACACTTACGATCAGCGCCAATGGCCTGACCACTGCCACGACCTGGCGTGATGCCAGCGGGGTGCTGCTCGGTTCGGCCAACGAGACAACGACGCTCGATGCCGATGGCGGTCGGACGACGGTACGCGAAACGCATAAAGCCGATGGTCTGCTTTCCGGCAAGGTAACGACCATCGTCAGCGGCAATGGCGAGACAACGACGGTTCTGAGCGATGTTGACGGCAATGGCGGGCTCGACCAGCGGTTCGTGGAAGTCGCGCATGCCGACGGCAGCAAGATGACGACGCTGATCGATTATGCCGCCGATGGTGTGACAGTGACCGCTACCAGGCAAATCACGCTCAGCGCCGATGGCCTTCGGGAAACCGTGGTGCATCGCAACGGTACGACGGAAACGCGGACCGTGCGGCAAATGACTATTCTTAGTGACGGCAGCCGCAGCGTGACCGTCAGTGAGTACGAGGCGGGGGCAGGAAGCGTAGACACCCTCAAGACAACCACGGTGACCACCAGCTCGGCGGACGGCCTGTCGGTCGTGAGCGAGCGCAGCGGCAATGGCACGTTCATTGTGACCACCGACGCAACCAGCCTCAACCTGGACGGTTCGCGCACGCGGATCGTCAGCCGCAGTGAAAATGGCGTGCTTGTCAACAAGCAACAGATCGAAACCAGCGCCGATGGTCTTAGCGTAACGACACGCTGGGACATGGACGGCATTGGCAGCGATGATGAAACCAGCAGCGATGTCGCGACGCTGAATGCCGACGGTACATGGACCCGTACCGTCACCAGCCGCAAGGCCGATGGCAGTCAGATCGCCAGGTCAGTAATGACCACCAGCGCCGACGGACGCACGACAACGATCCACGAAGAACGTGTGGGGCTTGGCGCCCGCGCGCTGACTGAAGTGCGCGATGGTCTTGCCGACGGCTCCAGCGTGGTCACCGCGTCGATCCATGATAGTGCAGGGGCCCTGACCGAAAACACCGTGACGGCGACCTCGGCTGATGGACGCCGCATCAGCATTGCCCGGGACAGCGACGGCAACGGCAGTATCGACCAGCGCGAAGAGCGTTTGCAGGCGATCGACGGTTCGACAAAGACGACGATCACCGCCTATCGTGGCGACGGCAGCGTCGCCAGCCGGACCTTCGTTGCGACCTCCGCCGATGGCCGCACGTCAACGACCGAGTGGGACCTCGACGGCAATGGCAGCATCGACCGGCGCCGCACCACCCGACTCATGCCGCGCAGCGACTGGGCGAGTTGACAGTCAATCCAGCGACTTCGACGCAACCGGCAAGCTGGTAGCGACGACCAGTGTCACCGAAATCTCTGATGCCTTTGGCACGAAGCGGATATCTACGACGGATGTCAACGGCGACGGCAGCGTCGATCGCACCGAAACGCTGAGTGTTGACAGTGCCGGGGCGATGACCTCGACAGTGGTCAGCAACGCCGAGGCGCGCAAGGCCGAGTATCTGGCCGGTGGTCAGGCCCATTGGTTGAAGGCCATTGCCGCCGAGACCCGCACCACACAGTCGGCCGACGGCCTGACCAGGACAGTGCTTAACGACTATGATGGCAATGGCACCTTCGAAACCGTCATCGTTGCCAGGCGCCAGATTGACGGGTCGAGCGTGGCAACGATCACCGAAAAGAATGCCAACGGCTCGATCAAGGCGAGCGGCACGCTTACCGTCAGCAGCGACGGGCGCACCACCATCCTCAACAAGGATGTCGACAATGATGGTGACTTTGACCAGACGCAGACATCGGTGATGCACAACGACGGCTCGCTGCTTTTGACCGTAGTCGAGCGCAACGGCAATGGCACGCTCAAGGAGACCGTCACTGAACGGTTCAGCGCCACTGGCAAACTCGAGCACCGCCTCACCCGCGATGCGCTCGGGCGCAAGACCGCGGAGCTCATCGTCAATGCCGACGGCTCGATGACGGCGCTGACCTTCAATGCGACGGGTGGCCAGACCCTATCGGTCAGTCAGCTAAGCAAGGCCGGGGTGTTGACCTCGGCCACGCTCTACGATCCGCTCAATGCGCAGGGGTGGTCGCGGGTCGAGCAGGCGTTCGATGCGTTGGGCCGCAAGATTGGCGAAAACCAGTTCGGCGATGACGGCTCTCGCATCAACATCAGCTTCGATGCAGCGACCGGCCAACAGATTAGTGTCAATTTCTTCAACACCGCCGGTCAGCTGACGGCGCATACCGGCTATGATTTTAGCAATGCCAATCCCTGGGCCAAATACGAGCAGCAGTTCGATTGGGCTGGACGCGTGACCTACCAGCTCAACAGCAACGATGACGGGACCAAGGTTGCCTATACATACGACCAGGCCGGCGCGCAGACTTATTGGACGGTAACGCAGGTGTTCGACGTCTATGGCCGTCTGACGGTGCAGTACAATGCCAATGACAATGGCAGCCAGGACCATTACGGCTGGGATGTCAACAATACCTCGGACCGCAGCTGGTGGGCGGTGCACTACGATGTCTATGGCCGCCAGGAAGCCGCGACCATCTTCTATGACGATGGACGGCGCGACGACAATGGCTGGGACATCAACAATACCTCCAGCATCAGCTGGTGGGGTACGCACTATGACGGCAATGGCCGACTGGTCAACCAGGACGTGTTTTATGACGATGGCGGCCGCGATGCCAACGGCTGGGATGCCTATAACACTTCGGCCTATAGCTGGTGGGGCACGCACTACGATCCCAATGGCCGGCTGACCAATCAGACCGTGTTCTACGACGCCGGCGGGCGCGACGAAAACGGCTACGATGCCTATAACACCTCGTCGTTCAGTTGGTGGGGCATCCACTATGATGGCAATGGCCAGCGCACCAACGATACCTACTTTTACGATAACGGAGAAAGGTCGACCATTAGCTGGGACCCTTACAACAGCCAGGCATGGTCGCGCGTCGACAACGTTTACAACAGCGCCGGAACGCGGACATTTTCGGTCGAGTACTACGATGATGGCACGCGGCGGGAAACGACCTATAACAGTAACGGCAGTGTCAAAGAATGGATCAGGTACGATCGGCAAGGCAATGTCTCCAGTCGTGGTCCGTGGGAGGGTGGAAACCATCCTGTGTTGCTGGACCTGAACGGCGATGCTCATATCGATCTTCGTCCGTTTGACCCTGCCGAGTTTGCCAACAACACCAGTCCGCTGTTCAACTGGGATGCTGATGACGTCAAGGACGGAACGGCTTGGGTCGGTCCACAAGACGGATTCCTCGCGATCGATCTTGGTACGGGTGGTCAAGCCGGACCAGACGGTCTGATCGATCAAGCCCGGGAACTGGCATTTTCGCTTTGGCCGACAGATGAAGAGATTGCCGAACGGGGTTCTGTGACGGATCTCGAAGGTCTGAGGCTTGCCTTTGACACCAACCACGACAACGCTTTGGATTCACAGGATGCCCGCTGGAACGAGTTCCGTGTCTGGCAGGATATCAACCAGGATGGCGTCACCGATCAGGGCGAGCTCAGGACCATGTCGGAGGCGGGCATAAGGTTGGTCAACCTACTGCCATCGTCGCAGGGAGCCGCGCAGTTTGCAGATGGGTCGGCTATTACCGGCACGAGCTCCTACGAGATGACAGATGGAACGACAAGACTGGTTGGCGATGCGACGCTCGCATTCCGCTCATCGGTTTCAGCCAACAATGCCGCATAGCCCGATCGGCTCGACATGGAGACGACGACGCGATGTGGCGTCGTCTCCGGTCATCACATTCTGCTGAATTCGACCGTCTTCTCTCCGGTGCTCCCAACTCGAAACCTCGGAACACCACCTATGCAGCTGGTATTTTGCACGCGACGCTTCACCGCCGCCTCGCCGCGTGAACTCAGTCGGCTTTTGAAGAGGTTGGGCAAAAAACGGTTGCCTGTCGTGCTCGAATCTCCCGGCGGAGACGTCGCCGCAGCTATGGAAATAGGTCGGATGATCCGCAAAAAAGGCTTGGATGTTACGGTCGGCAAGACCGGTTTTGATGCCTGCACCGTTGCACAAACGAAATGCGGGGCCTCGAAATATGCTGATGGCTCAACGGCTGGCTTTCCGTCCCCAAGCAATGCCTATTGCTATTCCGCGTGCCCGTTCATCCTTGCTGGCGGGGTGCATCGTTTCGTGGGGAACGCGTCCCAGATCGGCGTTCATCAGATCACCAGAACCTATAGCGAGAAAAAGGTGAGCGTTCGCGAACGATACGTCGTGCGCCGCGGCAAGAGAATGCTGGAAAGGACGATCACCACGACCAAGTTCCTCGGAAATCTAACGACAACGGAAATAAGCATGGCATACCGGCGCAAGCTCAATGCCTATTTTAAGGGGATGGGGACCGACCTGCCATCGTTGATCGCATGCTTGCGACGCCGGCATCGGACATTTCCATTTTGTTTTATACGGACATGACGAAATTCAAACTTGTTACGGCGCAGTTGATTTGATGTCCGCGCATATTTGTGACCCGCGGGACAAGGCATACAACTGCATCGAGTTGAAAACGAATTGACCCAATCCGTGGTGAGAAATGTGTGTGCGGTGCATGCGCATTAACGCTCCTTTGCAATTGGCCCGGGCAATCTTCTCGGCTTTGTTTCAATGATTTGGCCGCAGTCTTGCCGCCAAAGAATAGAGTCCGAGAAATAAACGCTCACATCTTGCTGTTTACATCATATTTTCTTGCAAATCGGGTGGCTGAAGTGCTTAAGCTGACTTGGGTAGTAATTGGGCGTTAAACTGAGCCGCGGGGGCGTGGATATCTTCAATGGACAGCATTGCACCGGAGGAAATCGATTCCTCCGTATCGAGTGGTGCGTCCGGCGCAGAGGTGCCGGACACCGGTTTGATCGCGTTGACGGCGATTGCCGGATACTACCGCATTTCGGCGCGCGCTGAGACCCTTGCCCGCGAATTCGCCCTGAAAGGGAGTGCCGGACGTGAGGATATTTTGCGCGCGGCCAGCTCCATTGGCCTAAAATCCCGCATCGTTGATGTTCGAGGCGAACAGCGCCTGAAAACGCTGCCAACGCCAGCCATCGCCTGCCTTGCCGACGGATCGTTCGCCATTTTCGGCGGGGCTGCGGGCGAAGAAGCCTTCCGTCTCGTCGATCCGGTGAACTTCAAGTCGCGCGACGTTACTGCCTCAGAGCTTTTATCGCAAACCGCTGGCAAATTCATTCTGGTGCAGCGGCGGTTTTCAGGGCCAGGAGTCTCGCGGGAGAATTTCGGCTTCAGTTGGTTTCTGCCGTCGATCTGGCGTTATCGCCGCTCATTGGGACATGTGCTTCTCGCATCGCTGTTTGTGCAATTGTTCGCGCTGGTGACGCCCTTGTTTTTCCAGGTCGTTGTCGACAAGGTCCTGGCGCATCGCAGCTACTCGACCCTGATCGTCCTGGTCGTCGGTCTCGCAACAGTCGGGCTGTTCGATGTCTTCCTGCAGTACTTGCGAACCTATGCGCTGTCGCACACCACCAACCGTATCGATGTCGAACTCGGCCGGCGGCTGTTTCGCCATCTTCTCAATTTACCGCTCAGCTACTTTGAAACCCGGGCAGCCGGGCAGACCGTGGCGCGCGTGCGTGAGCTTGAGACCATCCGCAATTTCCTGACGGGGCAGGGGCTGTTTTCCGGGCTCGATTTCATTTTCACCATCGTCTTTATCTTCGTGCTGTTCTGCTATTCGACGAAGCTCGCCTGGATCGTTGTCGCCTCCGTTCCCTTCTACCTCGCCATCGGTTTCCTCATCCGCCCGTTCCTCAAAGTGCGGATCGACGAGAAATTCGATCGTGGCGCCTATAGCCAGCAATTGTTGGTGGAGACGGTCGTTGGTGTGCAGACTTTGAAAGCCTCAGCGGTCGAACCCATTGTCGCCGCCCAGTGGGAAGAGCGGCTGGCTGCCTATGTCCAATCCTCCTTCGCCGCAACCATGCTTGCAGCGAAGGGGCAGAATGCCATTCAATATGTCAGCAAGGTCACGAGCGCTGCGCTGCTGCTGTTCGGCGCGCAGGCTGTCATCAACGGCGAACTGACCGTTGGGGCACTGGTCGCCTTCAACATGATCGCGGGGCAGGTGGCCCAGCCCATATTGCGGCTGTCGCAGCTTTGGCAGGATTTCCAGCAGGTGCAGGTTTCTGTTTCGCGGCTTGCCGATATTCTCAACGCGCCACAGGAGCCGCGACCCGCCATTGCCGTCAGCCTTCCCGCACCGAAAGGGGCGATCGAATTCAAGTCGGTCAATTTTCGCTATGCCCCGGAGGGCCAGGATGTCCTGAAGGATATCACGCTCGGCGTCAGACCCGGCGAGGTCATTGGCATTGTCGGACCATCGGGATCGGGAAAATCCACCCTGACCAAGCTGGTCCAACGTTTCTATATTCCGAATAATGGCCAGGTGTTCATTGACGGGCAGGACATCGCCCAGGTCGATCCCGCGTGGCTGAGAGCCAGCATCGGTGTGGTCCTCCAGGAGAACATGCTGTTCAACCGGACGATCCACGACAATATCGTTCTGGCCAACCCTGCGATGTCACGTGAAGCCGCGATCCGGATGGCGAAACTCTCCGGGGCGGATGAATTCATCTGCAAGCTTCCGCGCGGCTACGACACCTTAATTGAAGAACGCGGTGCCAATCTGTCTGGCGGACAGCGCCAGCGGCTGGCCATCGCCCGCGCGCTTGCCACCAATCCGCCTATCCTTATCCTCGACGAGGCCACCAGTGCGCTCGATTACGAGAGCGAGCGCATCATCCTCCAAAACATGCGAGAGATCGTGCGGGGGCGAACGGTTATCATCATTGCCCATCGCCTTGCCACGGTCCGTCACTGTCATCGGATCATCGGGATGAAAGAGGGGCGGATCGTCGAAGAGGGAACGCATGAACACCTCTTGACGCGGCGTGACGGCCTTTATGCCCACCTCTGGCACCTGCAGAACGGGAGCGCGGGGATATGAGTACGGCAACGGTGGCGGCCATCAAGGCCAAGGCACTCAAGGGGGCGGCAAAACGCCAGCGCGCCGACAATGAATTTCTCCCGGCAGCCCTCGAAATTCTGGAGACGCCGGCGTCGCCAATCCGCACCGCTTTCATCTGGTTCATCTGCATTCTCGCCACGGGTGCACTGCTTTGGAGCTACCTTGGGACATTCGACATCGTCTCAACTGCGCAGGGTAAGGTGCAACCGACGGGACGGGTCAAGGTCATTCAATCGATCGAGATGGGCAAGACAAGATCTGTACCCGTTTCCAACGGAATGGAGGTGAAGGCAGGAGATGTTCTCGTCGATCTCGACGATACCGAAATCGAGACAGAGCAAACCGCGCTTGTCGCCAGCCTTGCCGCATTTCAGGCGGAAGTGTCACGAAGAGAAGCGGTTCTGTCGACAGTTGCCGGGTGGAAACAAGACGACAGCAGGACTTCGCGTGTGGTGACCGAGGGAAAGTTGGTCTTTCCCGAAAATGTTTCCGATGTTATTCGCCGCCGCGAACAGCTCATTTATAGAGCGGATATTGCTCAGTTGCGTTCATCGCTGGACAATCTCGCTGCGCAGCGCCGGCAGCGGCAGACCGAGATCGATGCGCTGACTGAAACAATAACCGCACAAAAAGCTTTGGTTGTGACCCTCGCCGAACGCGTTGCCATGCGCACGGAATTGATCCCGACTGCCGCCGGATCGCGGGCGCAGGTCATCGATGCGCTGCAATCACAGCAGGAAGCACAAGCCAACCTCGTAACACAGAACGGCCAGCTGGCGGCCGCCCGTGCTGCCCTCAACGTTGCAGCAAGCGAGGCAGCAAAGCTCGTTGACGGCTTTGTCGCGGACAATGTCCAAAAACAATCTGACGCGGCACGCCGTGTCGACGAGCTTGAACAGCAACTGATCAAGGCAAACAAACGGCGTCAGTCGATGACGATCAGGAGCCCGATCGACGGAACGGTGCAGGCGTCGGCCATTACCACCGTCGGCCAGGTAGCAACAGCGGGGAGCGAATTGATGCGCATCGTTCCCAGCAATGGCACTCTCGAGATCGAAGCCTATCTTCCCAACCGCGAGATTGGTTTCGTCGCCGCCGGCCAGCCCGCCGTCATCAAGATCGAGGCCTTTCCTTTTACCCGCTACGGCACCATCGAAGGCCGCGTCACACGCGTGGCAACGGATGCCATTCCCGAGCCCGACGCCCAGCAGCTCGAGGGCGCAGCGGCGAAAGAACTGCAAAGCATCATTCCCACCGGCAACGTTCAGCGCATGCAAAACCTTGTGTTCCCGGTGACGGTCAAACCTGACATCACCAGCATCGAGGTCGACGGCAGGGAAATGCTCTTGTCGCCGGGCATGTCTGTGACCGTCGAGGTTAAAACCGGTAAACGGCGGATCCTGGAATATCTGTTTTCGCCGCTTGCGGAGATTTCGTCGCAAGCCATGCAGGAGCGGTGATGGTGGTTGCAAGTTTCGTCGCGAGCGCCACTTCCATCGTCGCAGCTGGCCGCACAGATGACGACATGCAAGATTCAAATTCTATCCGGAAGCCAGCAACAGAGCCGAACAATGAGAATTCTGCGAGCGATGATCACGGACGCCGTGAAAGATTACACAATCATTGTCTATAGCGAAGACGTGAACGACCCTGTGTATTGGGGCCGCGATGTGGATAAAACCATCGCAGCGATCAAGGCCCACAACGAAATCAACGTCCTGATCCGTGATGCCGGCCGGCCCGATGGCACGGTTGGCTGGGTGATGGTTTTACCAGGGCTCCTTGAACACGAACAGATCGCGGATTACAGCGGCCGCTGGATCCACGAATGGCATGTCGTCCGGGGCTTGGTATGAGTCCGTTGCAAATGTTCCGTCTGGAATCATGATAGAACTCGTCATCGAAGAGCGGTGTTCAGGGCGCAATGTCTGCGTCGAAATATGTCCGACCAACGTGCGTGGAATTGGCATGACAGCGTTCCGTTTATTGCGCGACAGAACGAATACCAGGCATGTTTTATGTGTGAACTTTACGCAATCTACACTTAGACCCGACAGCGGCCGGGCCGATCCGGTCGACAAGGAATCGATCCTCGCCTCAGGATTACCAGGTGAATACGTCGTTATCACGGTGGGATGAGTGGGGCGCGGATCCCCGTTATCGCAATGAACATTGGCAGATGGAGAAGGTGTTTTTGCGTGCGCGGGACATGGCGATTGCTACGGCATCCAAATCAGCAGGCCAACCACCTGTCGGCACTCTCGTTCCATGCCTGGGACAATGAAGCGGACCAGGCACTAACCAGAATAAGCCTTATCGGCATATTCAAACGAGTGTTTGCCACCATCGGTTGTCGCCACTTTTGAGCGTTAAATCGTCACCTATGTTCCTGATATGTACTTCGATAATCGCATAAGGTCTCATCGGGAACTGCTCCTCGGGGTGAGAAAGGCTGGATCTAGGAGGCAAGCAACACGCATTGCTTTTACTCTACTCCAAAACCCGGAAGTTCGTTCCTAACGGAAGGAGGCTTCAGATTGTGATTATGAAGCAATTTGGTGAAGTCAATGAACGCATCTCTTGCAACGACTGCTGGAACCACTCGCTTCAAAGTGGAAATGCAGGCCTCAAACGCATCGATCCTAGCGGCACAGTCGTGATTCGGCTTGCTAAGAAGAAGCGTCAACGCTTCTTCCACCGATGAGATAGGCGTGACTTCGCTGTCGAAAACAAGTAGTGGTTCAAACGGATGGTTCTTCATAAACATCCCAACCAAGATGCCCAGGAAAAGTTCCCAGCGCGCGCCAGGCATCCACGTCCAGACGCAAAGCACGTGTGCAGCCAATTTATTCGTAATTACCGCCAACATTCGCGTGGTGTAGTTGTATTTAATCGGCAAAAAACATTTCAGCTGTTGAATGACGAAAAATTCTACAACTAATAATTACTGGCGTGGCCCCTCAGTCGTGCGAAGTGTCGGCAATAAAAAACACTGGTTACTACTAACAAGCGCCCAGAACTCGCACGTTGGTCGGAACGGTAAAGGGACGAATTGTGACGTCCAAGATCGCGGTAGCCCTATCCAAGCTGGGGGAAGCGAGCGGTCCCGCCGCCTCAATGGAGATTGCACAGTTGGGATGACTTCTAGCGCGGCTTCTTGCTATTGTAAGGCGCCTGGTTGAGAGGGCCGAGAGTAACACCGAGTTCTGAAGCTTTCTTGTAGATTGAGCTTGGCGTTCGTCCAAGCTTCTGGCCTATGACTCGAGTCGGTGTATTTTCTTTAGCCAGCTCCTTCAGGTGTCCCTCCTGCGCCTCTGTCCAAGCTTTATTGTAGTTCTCAGGTGGCTTCGCCATTTTCCACACCTCCGCTCTCCGGAGCATTCAACATCATCTCGAGCTTGGCAAGAGAGTGCGGAGCCTGCTCAAACGGGAAGATCACCCGGCATCAGAGTCCGGCTCTGGTTCGATTTCTAACCGATCCAGGATTCGCTAAGACAGCAAAAAATAGGCCGATAAGTCTCCTATCGTCGGCCTGTCCCCGGCGGGGCGCTCCACCTAATAGCGCCTGGCGCACTCGGCGTCGCCAGCATTGCCGGCGCTCGGCAAGGAGCCCACGTGCCGGAACGTTCAATCGCCACTATTTTCTCGGCCGAAAAATTGACAGTTTGCAGAGCGGCTTTTTCGACGTTCTTGCCGTAAGCGAGTTTCTGCCAATAGCCGGCGGGTGGTCTTGCAATGTCGTAAAGATCGCAGGCCTTGGCGATCTGCAAATCGCGGACACCATAGTGCTTTGCAATCTGCGTGATCGGGTAGGACCAGACGAGCTCGTAAAGCACGGCACGGGTCAGCTTCATCAACTCATTCCAATTGCCTTAGCCGAGCTAGCTGCCGGCTCTGTCATCGTCATCGGGTTTGAACCAAATCAGACGCCCTTCATAACACAGCCCGCTGCCAGGATGATGATGGCGAGGAGCAGCAGCCAGTAGCTCCGGCCCCAAGGATAGCAACTGCGACCCCAAACACAGGCAGCAGTGATATTACTGCCAGCGTAATGCATTGTAGGCAATTTACAACCCGAAGTTGCGATATTTCGGTGCGACATCCCCTTCGTGGCCTTGATCAGGAATACGATTCATTCAAACATAGCCAGGGTTTTGCGCCTGACTTTTGCTCCGTCGCAAAATAGGAACTTCAGCAGAGTGTCAAAGTGAGTTCAGCGCTCTATTGCCAAAGGGATCGCTGTCGCAACGTCGGTCGTACCCTTCCAGCAGCTGATCTTCCTTCACCGGAAATCCGCGCCTTCCAAGAGCTGCGCAAGAGCGGAAAGATTCTCGAAGACAAATCCCGGATGGGCTTTGCTGGCCGGTGGAAAATTACTCCAAACCCCAAGATGCACCTTGAATGTCAATTCCGCACGGAACTTTGACCCTTATCGGCATCCAATTTTGCGTGCCTAACACCTCAAGTCCTTCAGATTGCAGTCAAAGCAGCGGCGATTCCTTTATATGGCAAACGAAGCTCAGCGGTTTTCGAGTCCATTCTTCTGACGTTGACCGCGAATTTCGTCTGCCTCGCCCCGCACACGATTGCGCAGCTTGACAAGGCCAGCGCGCTGTTGCCGCCACTGCTCGGCGTAGACGGTTTTGGAAGTAAAGCGATTTTCATGCTGCTCGTCCCAGTCTAGGGCTTGCTGCATCGCTTCGCTCCATCCCTCGACGTTGCCGGCCGCATACTCATTGATTGGGCGGCCGACTACCTCGGACAGCGAGGCGAAAAGCGCTGGATCGCCATCTGCGGGCAGGCCAGGATGGGCGGCGAGATGAAAGCGATAGCGCAACTGGCCCGCGTAGAACCAGACGACCGCTTCATCGCGCTTACCGGCAGCAAGGAGCTTGGAGGCGAGGATGTAGTAGGCGGAAGGATGGCTGGAGGAGATATTACTTTTGAGTTGCGTAGGCGTCATCGCCACATAATCGCCTTCAGCTCTGACCTCGCTCGCGCCGACAGCCGACAAGATAAACAGGAAGGTGCTCAATAAAGCCGCTGACGCGGCAGTGACGCGCAACAGATCTTTCAGCCTTGCTATCATAAGCCTGCGCTCGATGCTTTTGCCTTCGACATGCCATGTAGTCTATGGAAACAACACCCCCCGTTCCATACAAATCGACGGGGTGGCTCCTCTAGAAATAGGTGGCTTGGACGGAATATGATCTGCTTTTCCGCCGAAGCAGGCTTGATTCATGGCCGAATTCTGAACGACGGGTCGATCCATCACCAAGCAACCTCCTCTCCAAACACCTTCGCCATTCACCATGTTGGATCGTCGGAAATAAGCTAGGGACAATAGTCCTTGGATGTCGGCAGACCTTTTACTTCCGTTCATCCGGCCCTTCGTCGTTGTCGAGACCAACTTCCGCGTTTGGCTCGACAGAGCCTGGTGGCGGATCTTGAACGGAACAAAATGCCAGTGCTGCCAGTAGTGCAAACATTGTAACAAGTGCTGGGAGCACCACGTATCGCTGTCTCATAACCAACTCCAGCATTCTTGAGGCGTGCGAAAAGTTGCCAGCAACCTACCGGCGGTCTCGGCGGTTGTGCCCTGAGGCTACGCGACCAGCTCCAAACCTGATCGATTCACCAATGTTGCCGACTTAGGAGCAGCCATAGGTGAGGCGCAAATGCCCTACCTGGGCTCGGAAGTGGGCGCCGGGGCCTGTGCCAGCCCTCTTCAGGCCAGCGCCTCCAACACCTGGTTGACCATCTGCGTTCCACATCAGAAACGATTGAGAGGCCCGGCGCTCGTCAAGGGCTTTGCTTTCGCGTCGGGCCTCAGCCGAAGACTGGCGTTTTCTGCTCCCTCAAGCTCAGTAAAGGTTCAGTCGGTCCTCACTCAATGCTCTGTCCGCCGCGGACATCGCGAACCTGGGCAACCTGAAGCCGACGAAGTTGACCCTCGCATCGAAATATCGCAACCTCGGGTTGTCAATTGCCGACAATGCATTACGCTGACCTCGGTTGACCCAATACCCCTCGGGTCGGCTCCCCTAGGCCGGACTTGTAGTCCGGCTTTTTCTTTTTGAGCCATTCGAGAGGGCGAACTCCGATCGCCGGTCATCTTTTAGATTGAGGCTTCGCCGCTTTGCTCACCAATAAAACACCTCGGCTTCAGATCGAACCACACCACGCCCTTCGCGGGACATGGTACCGAGATGATATTGCGCTACAGCGCTTCCCCTTTCGGCTTCAGACTTCAATAGATTTTGTTGTGTCTTGTTTGCCCCCGCTGCAACTGAATGGCGCCGACGATAATAACGATAGCATCAACAATACGAGTGCGATTCTCTTTTTTGCCAACTGAAACCACCTTAAGCTAATCACATGGCAGTCTTTTGCCCGATCAAAAAAGTTCGGCTGCCACACTTAGTCAATACGCCCTAGCGTTGCAGCCGCACCTTCATCGGCGTTCTTTTGTGCCACTTCGACATGATAACCGTCAGGTGGCTCTCATCAGAAAAACTGCTCAGATGAGCCACTTCCGCGATCGGCAAACCGTCTTTGGTGACAAATCTTATGCGAAATCAAGGCGCCGTTTGACGAGATAACGGTGCGGCGGATCGCCGAAGATTTTGTAAACTGGATGAAATGGTGTGGGAAAAGCCGCGAGGTCGGCCACCAACAATTTGCGGGTGAAATTCTCGTCCAAGAACCGTACTATCCGCGCGCTGCCAACCGAAAGATCGCCCTCATGGTGGGTATCGGCTTTTAAACCGCTTGGTCAAAGTTTGTTAACGCTAACAACGGAATAAACGACCCATAATTGTTCTTCCAAGTAATATGTGAGGAATAATCGTTCGGCGCATCGTACCTTTGCGAAGTGGTTGCGGTACGGACGAAGACGTTTTATGGGATACTTCCAGCAAAATCGAGGCATTCGCACTGCAATAACTTACCCTTGGATGGTTCCATTGCGCACCGTGTCGTTTATCGATCGACCTCTACAACAAATCGCCGGGTGTTAACCTATCGTCAGCGACGGAGTATTTTCAAGTTGTGCCCCGCAGCGTATTCGATAATCACGAACAAGGTAAAAAGAATGAAACCGCCGCTTTTTGCAGCCGATCACGGCAACAAATCTAAGATGTTGCACTATAGACACATGCACAGCATGATTTCTACTATAGGGTCGAATCATCGTGGGGGAGCGAGCCGGAATGCAGCGAAAATTGGTGCGACAGCAGTTACAAATGGGCCGCCAAAAACTACTCCGTCTATGGCGAGGTGTTGGTGAGCACCAGTCTCGCTGCAAGCAACAGCCTTCAGGGCAGTTCCTAATCAACGGTGAGATGGTAAATGGACAAAGTACTTAAATTTCCGGCCCTGTTTCTCGCAATCCTAGCGGCAACTCCGGGGTTCGCCCAAGCCCCCGTCTCAGCGTTGCCCGGGGGAGCGACATCCCTACAGGAGACCTATCAAGACTGGCGGGTTTCCTGCATACAACAGGCTGGATCAAAGCGTTGCGCACTATCGCAGCAGCAAACACAGGAAAACGGACAGCTGGTGCTTGCCATCGAGTTGCAACCGGGCGCCAAAGCAAACGAAGTTACGGGCAATCTCATGATGCCCTTTGGTCTTGCCTTGGCCAATGGCGTGACGCTTCAACCGGAAGAGGGTAAGCCATTGCAGCCGCTGCAATTCAAAACATGCGTTGCGCAGGGCTGTATTGTCCCTCTGCCCTTGGATGCGGCAACGGTTTCGGTACTTCGAAAAGCATCAGAATTAAAGGTTGGTGCAACAGCCGCCGACGCTGCGCAGCCGGTCCAGCTTAGAATCTCCCTGAAGGGTTTCGCGCCTGCGCTGGACCGGACGATAGAACTTGCGAAATGACAAGCAATCGCAGAATCGCTGACGCCCGCGAACATCAGAATGTGTTTGACTTCAGCAAGCGTAGCAAACCGAATTCGCAATCGCTGGTTTCGGGTGGTGAAGCTTGCGGGGCGACTCGTGACCGGTTTCAGCTTTTTCTGCTTTCGCCTTCCGCGGGTTTGCGCCAGCAGTCATCGCGAGGCAATTATGCGGCACCGATGCACAATAGTAACACGGCTTCCATCAGCACTTCTGATAAGGACGGTTTTTCTTGAAATACGCATGCGGCGGCCTGTGATTACCTAGCTAGTCTCGGGTTTTCGAGAACGTCTTATTATGCATTGACTTGGGGGGCAAAGCGACATGATGAGATCGAGCGGCGGCAAGACAACTCACGACTTTGCGCTGCCGGACAGACGCGAGCTGGGACCAGGCTCGGCAGCCTCGAACATCTGGGGGCATGACCCCGCACTTTCCGGGCGCGCATCCTCTCTGAAGGGCCCGGTCGGAGCAGGTAGGGCGGCTAGTCGTTCGCAAAGCTCCACGTTTGATTGGCGAATGATGCGTGGCGGCCGCATGACGAAGTGGAAAGGCGAGGTGGCGAGCTGCGCGCCTGCTGCGGCGCCGCTCGTTTCGTCCATGGTACGCGCGTGGGGCGCCCGGCTGCTGCCGGCAGCGTTGCTGATGGGACTTGCCGCGGGTTCGGCCAGCGGCGCCGACTTGTTCTGGGATGCCAACGGCACGAGCGTGGGGGCCGGTGGCGCCGGCACCTGGAACACCAGCACCGGCAATTGGAGCCTCAACAATGACGGGGTGAGCGGCCCGTACAATCCCTGGAACAATGGCGCCCTGGATAACGCCTTGTTCGCGGGCACCGCCGGCACGGTGACGCTCGGCGTGCCGATTACCGTCCATAACCTCACCTTCAACACCAGCGCCTATACGCTCACCGGCAACACACTGACGCTCGGCGGCGTGACGCCGACGATCACGGTGACCAGCGGCACTTCGACCATCAATTCCATCATCGCCGGCGCCGCGGGTCTGACCAAGGCGGGTGCGGGCTTCTTGACGCTGGGGGGTGCGAATACGTTTTCGGGAGGCGTGAACGTCAATGCTGGCACGTTGTTCCTTAGCGCTGCCAGTTCGTTCACCGGCAATATCAACCTCAACGGCGGCGTGCTGCGCGCCACCAACAACGCTGCCCTTGGCGCTGCCGGCAATACCATCACGACCACTGCCGACGCCACGCTCACCGTCGACTCCGGTACGACGAACAGAAATGTGTCGATCGCCGGCGGGAGCAGCCTCACCGTGACCGGGGCGGGGGTCGGTTCGGCGCTGTTCACCGGAAGCGGCAATCTCATTGTTACCAATGGGGTAGCGATGAGCAACGCCGCCAGTAACTACACCGGCACCACGACCTTCTACGCGGCCCCGGCCGGCCAGTTGGTTTTCGCGTTTAACTCGATCGGGAACCTCGGCGAAGCGAGTTCGCTGGGGGCTCCGACGACGGTGGCCAATGGCACCATCTCCTACATAGCCGGCCAGTTCGCCGACAATGTAAACTACACCGGGGACGGCGACAGCTCGAACCGCAACTGGTCGATCGCTCTCGCCAACTACGCGGCCTCGCTGAACAATAACGGCACGGGCACGCTGACCCTAACCGGCGACATTGGCATTGCGAATTCGGGAGCAGCAGGCTTCAGCGCGAGCCTTGCAGATTTGCAACTGCTAGGGGTGATCAGCGGCGGCGCCGGAGCAGGGGTGAGCTTCGGCGGCGGGGCCGGGCGCACGGTTACGCTCGGGAGCAGCAACAGCTTTACCGGTTCCGTGAGCATCGGCGGAGCCACCATCGTGGCGCCGACGCTTGCCAATTCGGGCATCGCCAGTTCGCTCGGGGCTGGCTCGATCGTTGCCCTGACCGATCGTGGCACCCTTAGCTACACAGGCGCCGGCGCGACCAGCAATCGTACCTGGACCAGCGATGGCGCGACCGCGATCAGCAACGACGGCACGGGCGTGCTGAACCTTGCCGGCAATCTTTCGTTCGTCGCCGGCGGGGTCGACACCCTTACCCTCGGCGGCGCCTATGCCGGCACCAACAGCCTCAATGGCGTGATTTCCGGTAGCGGCGGATTGGCCAGCAGTGGATCCGGCACCTGGGTGCTGAGCGGCGCCAACACCCGCAGCGGCACGATCACCATGAACGGCGGAACGCTGCGTGCCGGCAACGCGTCGGCTTTCGGCACGACGACCGGCCTGACGATCAATAGCGGCACGCTGGACCTCAACGGCTTCAACATGAGCACAGCAACGCTCGAGGGGACGGGTGGCACGCTCGCCCTGGGCAGTGGAAATCTGACGCTCAACGCTGCTTCCGGCAGCAAGACCTTCGCCGGCAGCATCACCGGTAGCGGCGGCCTCACCAAGCTGGGCGCCAGCACGCTGACCCTGACGGGTCAAAGCACCTATACCGGCGCCACCGCCATTGGTGGCGGCAGCACGCTGGCCCTGAACTTCGCCACAACAGCCGGAGGACCGACGAGTAATCTCCTTTCAAGCTCGTCCGCCCTGAATATGGGCGGCGGCACGCTCAACATCGTGGGCGCCGCCGGCGAGGCCGACAGCCAGACCTTCAACGGGCTGAACGTTACGTCCGGCAACAACCGCATGAACTCCACCGCCGGCGCCGGCGGGACGATGACCGTCAACCTCGGCGCGGTGACCCGCACCGGCGGGTTGATGGATTTCAGTTTCAACACCGGCGGCAGCTTCACAACCAGCAATGCCGACGGCGCACTCGGCGGCTGGGCAACGGTGAACGGCGAGGATTATGCGCAGGTTGCCGGTGGCGTCATCGCCGCATTCACGACCTATCAGAACAAGGACAATGCCGCGACCTGGGCGAATGGTGACATCGTCTCGGACGAGGGCGGCGCTGTCAACACCGCCTATAGTGGGACTGTAAGCGGCAGTGTCGCGCTGGGCGGTCTCAAATATACGGCGGCCGCCAATTCGACAGTGACAGTCGGCTTGGGAAATACGCTGAGCGTCGACGGCGCCATCATCGTTGCAAGTTCCGTCGGCAATTTCAACCAGACCATTCAGGGCGGCTCGATCACCGGCGGGCCGGGCGGCGGCACGCTGGGCGTCATCCAGAACAGCACGGGCACGGGCACCTTCACCATTGCTTCGACCATCGTCGACAATGGCGGGGCGACCGCCTTCGCCAAAGCCGGCACCGGCAAGGTCGCACTCTCAGGCGCCAACACCTACACTGGCGGCACGACGATCAGCGGCGGCACGCTTTCCGTCAACAGCATCGCCAATGGCGGACAGGCAAGCGCCATCGGCGCGTCCGGGAGTTCCTCGGACAACCTCGTCATCGAGGGTTCGACGCTGCAATATTCCGGCATCACGACCACGAGCGACCGGGGATTCACGCTGGTCACCAGCGGTGCCATAACGGCCGGGACGATCGATGTCGCCAACGCCGGTGCCAATCTGACATTTTCCGGTCTAGTGACCAGCCCGGACAATGCCGGTCTCACCAAAACCGGCGCCGGCACGCTGACGCTCGCCAACGCCGGCAATGACTATGTAGGCGTGACGACCGTCGCCGGCGGCACATTGGCGGCAACCACGCTCGCCGATGGCGGCGCAAACAGTTCCATCGGCGCGTCGAGCAGTGCCTCCTCCAATCTCGTGCTGCAAGGTGGCGGCAAGCTTGGTTATATCGGGGCCACCACCAACAGCGACCGCGGCTTCACGCTCGGCACCGGCGGTGGCGGTATCGACGTGAGCAGCGCGGCCACGACACTGACGCTTAGCGGCACTGCGGTGGGCACCGGATCGCTGACCAAGACCGGAGCCGGCACGCTGGTGCTGTCCGGCACCAATACATACAGCGGCGGCACCACCATCAGCGCCGGTACGCTACGCGCCGGGTCGGCTCAGGCCTTTGGCACGGGCCTCGTGACGCTGGCCAACACCAACAGCGCGACGCTGGACATCAACGGCTTCAACACCACATTCAGCGCGCTTCAAGGCGGGGGGCCTAGCGGGGGCAATGTGGCGCTGGGGGCAGCGACGCTGACGCTGAGCGGGGGGACCGGCACTTATGCCGGCGTCATCAGCGGCACCGGCAAACTGGCGCTCATCGCTGGCGCCAACCAGACGATGACCGGCTGCAACCACACCTATACCGGCGGCACCACCATCACCGGCAGCACGTTGAACGTCGATTGCCTGGCAAACGGCTTGCAGCCGAGCGGCATCGGCGCATCGGGCGCCGCATCCTCCAACCTGTCGATCGGCGGCGGCGGGGTGCTCCAATACTCGGGCCCCAGCATCGCCATTGACCGCGGCCTCACCGTCTCCGGCGGCGACGGCTACGTCAATGTCGCGGCCGCAACGACCCTCGGGCTCGGGGGAGCGGTGGTCGGTCCGGGCAGGCTGCGAGCCAGCGGCGGCGGCGTCCTGGTGCTCTCTGGCGTAAATACGTTCAGTGGGGACCTCGTCGTTGACGCAGGTGTGATGCGTGCCGGCTCGAACAGCGCGTTCGGCACTGGGTTCGCCACCGTGCGGTTTGCCGGATCGCTCGACCTGGCCAACTTCAACAATAGCGTCTACGGCCTATCGGACGGTGCCACCGCCGGTGGCTCCGTCACCCTGGGTTCGGGCACGCTGACTATCACTAACGGCGGCAGTGTAAGCTACGGCGGCGTGATCAGCGGCAGCGGAGGCCTGATCAAGAACGGTGCCGGAATACAGGGAATTTCAGGGTGCAATAACAGTTACTCCGGCTCTACGGTGATCAACGGCGGCGCGGTTAACGTCTACTGCCTGGCAAACGGAGGAACAAACAGTTCGATCGGCGCCTCGGCGGCCAGCGCCACCAATCTCGTCCTCAATGGTGGACTGCTGCGGTACTTCGGAGCCGCCGCCAGCACAGACCGGCAGTTCACCTTGGGGACGACCGCCGGCAGCGGTCTGGACGCACAGGGGTCGGGCCCGATCAATTTCACCAGCACCGCGCCGATCACGCTTACAGGGACCAACGCGGCCCGCACCCTGACGCTCACCGGGACGAACACGGCGAACAACTCCCTGGGCGCCCTTATCGCCGACAACGGCACGGGCAAGACCGCGCTGACCAAGAGCGGCACCGGCACGTGGATCCTGACCAACTCCAACAGCACGTATACTGGCGTCACCACGATTAGTGGCGGCGTGCTGGGCGTCGACAAGCTCGCGAACGGCGGCGAGGCAAGCAGCATCGGCGCCTCAGGCGCCGCAGCCACCAATTTGATCATCGGCAGCGGCTCGACCTTGCGCTACACAGGCGCCGGCGACACCACCAACCGGCTGTTCACGCTCCAAACCGGCGTCACCTTCATCGAGTCTTCCGGCACCGGGGCGATCGTCTTCACCGATACGGGTCCCGTAACGCTGCAAACCCCCAATGTGGCGCGCACGATCGCGCTCGGCGGCACGAACAATGGCCTCAATACGCTGGCCGGTTCGATTGGCAATGCAGGCACCGGCGTCACCACGCTGGCCAAGAACGACAGCGGTACCTGGGTGCTGACCGGCAACAACACCTTCACCGGCAACACCGTCATCAATGACGGCAATCTGATGATCGGCAATGGCGGCACATCAGGCAATGCCGGCGCCGGCAACGTCATCGTCAATGCCGCGAGCTCGACGTTGTCGATCAACCGCAGCGACACGTTCAACTTCACCGGTACGCTCAGCGGTCCCGGAGCGCTGGCGCAGATCGGCACCGGCACCACGGTGCTGACGTCGGCCGGCAACGCCATCGGCGCCACCAGCGTCAACGCCGGCACGCTGCAAGTGAACGGCGCCCTGACCACGGCGACGATCGCCATGAACGGCGCCGGCATCCTGACCGTGAATGGTACGGTGGGTGCGACCGCCGGCGGCACGACGAGCTTCACCGGCGATGCCGGAGCAAGCACGATCAACGTCAATGCCGGCGGCACGCTGCGGGGCAACGGCGATCTCGGAGGCGGCAACGACGTCATGAACGTGTCGGGTACGCTCGCCACCGGCGGCGCAGCGCTCAACCTGGGCGCCGGCAACGATACGCTGGTTCTCAACGACACTGCCGTGCTCAGCGGCGTTGGCTTCAACGCCGGCACCGGCGGCGAGACCGGCACTGGTGATACCCTGCAGGTGGTCACCACCGCGGGGCGGACCCTCGATGGCGCCAACGTCACCAGCTTCGAGAGTCTGCTCAAGCAGGGCAACGGCATTCTGACGCTCACTGGCGCGTTCGACTTCTCTGCGGGGACGACGGTCCAGGCAGGCGTGCTGGCGCTCGGCAACGGGACAACGGCGGGTTCGGTTGCAGGGGACATCGTCAACAACGCGCAGGTTTCGTTCAACAGCCCGGGCTCGCAGACCTATGCCGGAACGATCAGCGGGACCGGCAGCGTGGTCAAGAACGGCACCGGCACGATGGTGCTTACCGGCGATAACGCCTATTCCGGCACTACGGACGTGTTCCAGGGCGCTCTGATCGTCAATGGCGATCAGTCAGGTGCGACGGGCAATACCCTGGTGACCAACTCAGGAACACTGGGCGGGTCGGGCGTGATCGGCGGGAATGTGAATGTGGCGTCCCTCGGCCGGCTCAGCCCAGGAGATCCGGGCAACTCGCCCGGCACGCTCACGATCAACGGCAACCTATTGCTCGGATCGGCGACGAAGCTTGACTTCGACTTCGGCCAGGCGAACGTACCCGGCGGCGCGTTCAATGACCTCATCAATGTCGGCGGCAATCTGACCCTCGATGGTACACTCAACGTGACACAGAGCCCCGGCGGCAATTTCGGGCCGGGCGTCTACCGCGTCATCAGCTATGGCGGCGCGCTGACCAACAACGGTCTTAACGTCGGTTCGTCTGACTATTTCGTCCAGACCTCGGTCGCCAATCAGGTCAACCTGGTCAATTCGGCCGGGCTGGCGCTCAGCTACTGGGACGGCGACGCCGGTCCGCACTCCAACAGCATCGTCAATGGTGGCAACGGCACGTGGCGCGCTGCCGGCGACCAGAACTGGACCGATGCCACCGGCGTTTTCGCCGCTCCGTTCGCCAATGCCAGCTTCGCTGTTTTCCAGGGCGTCGCGGGCACGGTGAACATCGACAACACCAACGGCCAGGTACAGGCCGCGGGGATGCAGTTCGCTACCGACGGCTACCTGGTCCAGGGCGGCCCGATCGACCTGGTGGGTGGCTCAAGCATCATCCGCGTCGGCGACGGCACGGCAGGCGGCGCCTTCTATACGGCGACCATCGCCTCCAACCTTACCGGCAGCAGCCAGTTGGTGAAGACCGATCTCGGCACGCTAGTTCTCTCCGGAACCAACAGCTACACCGGCGGCACGATCATCAATGGCGGAACAGTCCGGATTTCTCTGGACACCAATCTCGGCGACGCGGCGGGCGGTCTGTCGTTCGGCGGCGGCACGCTGAACACGGTTGCCGACATGACGACCGGGCGAGTTGTTACGCTCGCCGGTGCCGGCACGTTCCTGACCAATGCCGGCACGACGACCACATTGACCGGAGGCATCACCGGGGCAGGCGGGCTTGCCAAGGACGGCGCCGGCGCGCTGGTGGTTGCCGGCGATGCCGTGCATTCGGGCGGCACGACGATCACGGCGGGCATCCTGCAGGTCGGCAACGGGGCGACGACCGGCACACTGGCCGGGGATGTAACCAATAACGCCACGCTCGCCTTCGATCGTTCCGATGCCCTCATCTTTGCAGGCGCTGTTACGGGAACCGGCGCTGTCGACCAAACAGGAACCGGCACCACGATTCTAACGGCCAACAGCAGCTACAGCGGCGGCACGACGATCTCCGCCGGCACGCTGCAGCTCGGCAATGGCGGGGCCACGGGCTCGATTACCGGGGATGTGGTGGACGACGGTACGCTGGCGTTCAACCGAAGCGATATCCATACGTTCGGGGGCGTGATCTCCGGCAGCGGCGCGGTGAACCAGATCGGCACCGGCACGACCATCCTGACCCAGAACAACACCTATGCCGGCGCGACCAATGTGCTGGCCGGCAGCCTTCAGATCGACGGCGACCAGTCCGCGGCGACCGGGCTTACCTCGGTAGCCAATGGCGGCACGCTCGGTGGCACAGGCATCATCGGCGGCGATGTCGTTGTCGCCGATGGCGGTGCAATGAACCCTGGCGATCTCGTCGGTGCGCCGGGAACGCTCACCATCAATGGCGGTCTCACAACCAGCAGCGGCTCGAGCTTCAACTACGATTTTGGTCAGGCGAATGTACCCGGCGGGGCCTTCAATGACCTGACCGAGGTCCAGGACGACCTCGTGTTGGATGGCACGATCAACGTGGCCGTTTCTGCCGGGGGAACGCTCGGCCCCGGCCTTTACCGGGTGATCAGCTATGGCGGCACTCTCACCGACAACGGCCTGGACATCGGCACCATCCCTTCGCCGGACTTCTCCGTGCAGACCTCGGTCGCCCAGCAGGTCAACCTGGTCAACACAGCCGGACTGACGCTGAACTATTGGGACGGCGCCGCCGGACCGAAGAACGACAGCGCGGTCAACGGCGGCGACGGGCTGTGGCAGAATTCGACAGGCAACGACAACTGGACCGACAGCGCCGGTAGCCTCAACGCTCCCTTCAGCGACAGCGCGTTTGCCATTTTTGCCGGCGCCGCGGGAACCGTAACGGTCGACAACAGCCTGGGCGGCGTCAGCGCCCTGGGCATGCAGTTCGCCACCGACGGCTACCTGATCCAGGGCAATGACATCGCCCTGGTCGGCCCGCAGTCGATCATCCGCGTCGGCGACGGTACGGCCGCTGGTTCGACCTATGTCGCGACCATCGCCTCCAGCCTGACCGGCAGCACCCAGCTGGCGAAGACTGATCTCGGCACGCTGGTGCTCTCTGGAACCAACAGCTACACGGGCGGCACTTCTATCGACGGCGGCACTGTAAGGGTCGCCGCGGACGCCAATCTCGGCGACGCGGCCGGCGGCTTGGTCTTCGACAGCGGCACGTTGCACAACACCGCGGCCTTCAGTTCCGCGCGCGGCGTGACGCTCAACGCCGGTGGCGGCACGCTTCAGACCGATGCCGACCTGACCTGGTCGGGCGTGATCGGCGGCACGGGGGCGCTTGCCAAGACCGGCAACAGCACACTCGTTCTCACCGCCGGCAACAGCTACACCGGCCCGACCACGGTCTCGGCGGGCAGCCTGTTCGTCAACGGCAACCAGAGCGGGGCGACCGGGCTAACCTCGGTCAGGAACAGCGCCACGCTCGGCGGCACCGGCACGGTCGGCGGTAACGTCACGATCGCCGACGGAGCCATCTTGTC
Source organism: Phyllobacterium zundukense (assembly GCF_025452195.1). Taxonomy (NCBI): domain Bacteria; kingdom Pseudomonadati; phylum Pseudomonadota; class Alphaproteobacteria; order Hyphomicrobiales; family Phyllobacteriaceae; genus Phyllobacterium; species Phyllobacterium zundukense. The sequence continues at coordinate 80,016 of NZ_CP104971.1, forward strand.
GCCCGGAGCGGCCGATGGCACCCCCGGTACGCTCGCCATCGCGGGCAATCTGACGCTCTCCGGCGGTTCGACCCTGAACTACAGCTTCGGTGAGGCGAATGTTGCAGGCGGCTCGCTGAACGACCTGACCACGGTCGGCGGCAATCTCTTGCTTGACGGCACGCTCAACGTGTCGGTTTCTCCAGGCGGCACGTTTGGCCCCGGTGTCTACCGGGTGTTCAGCTACAGCGGCGCGCTGACGAACAACGGTCTTTCGATCGGCACGATCCCTTCGACCGACTATTTTGTCCAGACGGCAATCGCCAATCAAGTCAACCTCATCAACACGGAAGGCTTGACGTTGAACTATTGGGATGGCGCTGCAGGTCCGCAGAACAATGGCGTCATCGATGGTGGCGACGGGCTGTGGCAGAACGCAACCGGCAACGAAAACTGGACCGACAGCACAGGCGCGGTCAACGCACCCTATACGGATGCGGCCTTCGCGATATTCGCGGGCGCGGCCGGCACGGTGACAGTGGACAACAGCCTTGGCCAGATCTCGGCTTCAGGCATGCAGTTCGCAACCGACGGCTACCTCATTCAAGGCGGCCCCCTTGAGCTCGCCGGTCCATCATCGATCATCCGTGTCGGTGATGGCACCACGGCGGGAGCCGGATACACAGCGACAATCGCATCGGCGCTCGGCGGTAGTTCGCAACTTGTAAAGACTGACCTCGGGACGCTCGTTCTTACGGGCGCAAATACATATACGGGCGGTACGACAATCGAGGGCGGTACGCTTGAGGTCTCCAGCGATGCAAATCTGGGCGCCGCCGCAGGCGCTCTCACTCTCGAGAACGGCGCGCTCCACACGACCGCCAGTTTTGCCAGCGCTCGTTCGATCAGCCTGGGAACACTCGGCACCATAGTGACGGATCCTGGAACGGTGCTGACATTAAATGGAGCACTCTCTGGCGCCGGGAACCTCGTCAAGGACGGCTCCGGCACGACGATGCTGGGCGCCGACAGTTCCGGCTTCACCGGCACGACGTCCGTCGAGGCTGGCATCCTTGCCGTCAATGGCAGTTTGTGCGGCGACGTGAATGTGCTGGCCGGCGGGCGGCTGCAAGGCATCGGTACAGTCTGCGACACCAACAATGCGGGCACTGTCGCGCCGGGCAATTCGATCGGTACGCTGACCGTGGCTGGCAACTATGTCGGCAATGGCGGCCAGCTCGAGATCGAGACCGCGCTTGGCGGCGATGCCTCACCCACAGATAGGCTGGTGGTTACCGGCGACACGGCCGGCAGTACCAATGTAAAAGTAATCAATGTCGGCGGCATAGGGGCGCAGACGGTCGAGGGTATCAAGATCGTCGATATTGGCGGCGCGTCGAATGGCGCCTTCAGCTTGCTCGGCGATTATGTGATCAATGGCGAACAGGCGGTCGTTGCCGGCGCCTATGGCTATACCTTGCAAAAGAATGGCGTGAGCACGCCGAGCGATGGCGACTGGTACTTGCGATCGGGCCTGACATCGCCGAGCGCACCTGGCGAGCCCGGAAATCCTGGCGAACCCGGCGGTCCGATCTACCAGCCCGGAACGCCTCTCTATGAAGCTTATGCACAGGTGCTGCAGAGCCTCAATGGTGTCTCGACCTTGCAGCAGCGTGTCGGCAATCGCTATTGGGCAGGCGCAGGCAACAGCGCACTGGCACAAGGCGATGGCCCCGGAACGCTGGAAGCTGCTCCGGCACCTTCGCAAGGTGGTGACGTCGCTATCGACCAGCGGGGGATCTGGGCCCGCATCGAAAGTGCGCATGGCAAGTTCGAGCCAAGGACATCGACCACAGGCGCCGATTACGATATCGACACCTGGAAGGTAGAGACCGGCATTGATGGGCAGTTCTACGAGAGCGACGCCGGCAAGTTGATTGGCAGTCTGACTGCTCATTATGGCCATGCCTCGGCCGACATTACCTCGTTCTTCGGCGATGGCTCGATCGACACCGACGGTTATGGCCTGGGCGGCACGCTGACATGGTATGGCCAGAACGGCTTTTATGTCGACGGACAGGCACAAGCGACCTGGTATGACAGCGATCTGACTTCAAGCACACTCGGCACCAGCCTTACCGACGGCAACAATGGCTTCGGCTATGCCTTCAGCCTTGAGACGGGAAAGCGCATCGATCTTGACCAGAGCTGGACCCTGACGCCGCAGGCGCAGCTTGCCTACTCCAATGTCGATATCGACGACTTCACCGACCCGTTCGGTGCAGACGTGTCGTTTGGCAGCGGCGACAGCCTCAAGGGCAGGATTGGACTTTCCGCCGATTACCAGAATGCCTGGGAAGATGGCGCCGGCAAGCCAACCCGCACCAATCTTTATGGCATCGCCAATCTTTATTATGAGTTCCTCGACGGCAACGAGACCGATGTCTCGGGTGTGAACTTTGCCACGGCCAACGACCGCACCTGGGGTGGTATCGGTGCTGGCGGCAGCTATAACTGGAATGACGACAAATATTCGCTCTATAGCGAGGTTTCCATCAACACCAGCCTGTCCAACTTCGCCCACAGCTACAGTCTCAATGGCACGGCGGGGTTCCGGGTGAAGTTCTGAGGTACAGCCTGAGTGAAAACCCTTGGTGTAGCTCAGGAGTTTCCTGAGCTCCGCCGAGGGCACATTCTCCTACGAGTCCGTTCCGGGCTCCACCTCATCTTGAGACCGTTTCAAGCTCCACATGGCGCGCTGAATTTCATGGTCGGTCCAGCCGACAGCTACGGCATCCCGGACTAATCGATATATCGCCGCGGCTGACAGATCATTTTTAACGATCGCGTTAAATCGAGGCCCAATAGCTTTCTCGCACTCAAACCATCGGTTGGGATGTTCGATAGGAAGGAGAGGACGATCTATCTGAGCCATAGGCCTCTAAACCTCAAAGAAGGTCCTAGTCTTCAAATCAATATCGGCATCACTTAGAGCCTTGGCAACCAAAAGATTGCGCACACCGTCCCGAACTTCATCCTTGTTCCAGCCAACGGCCAGCGCCTCGTCTAGAAGGACCATCAGCTGCCGCTTTTCCATCAATTCGAAGAACCGCACTTCGAGAGCTTCCTCGCACAAGCCACGCCGATCTGGGTGGTCGACAGAAACGCGAGGTCCACGCATTACCATAGTCTCTCTCCAACTCTTAGCCGGCCCGACGTTCGTGCGAAATTTCGATGCTTTATTCGCCGAAACAAAGCATTCCCCTCACTCGCCATACGCTTTTTATTTTTTGGTGAATTTCGTCCGCAGTACGATGGGGAAAGTCCTTGCCGAGGGCCGCGGCCATTATCGATGCGTTGGTTATCTTGGGGCGGGATTCATAAGCGATTCTGGCCTGCGCCTTGATCTCAACCATAAGTCTTCTGTCGTCGTCGATCATGCTGTCGCCCCGTTGATTTTGCTACCATATCAGATGCTCCCCCTGTCGCCCAGCGGACGATGCCATATTCTCTAGCGCTGTTCGAGTGGCGACGAGGCAACGGGGACCCCAGGCACGAAAAAAGTCAGGGGCCGGCGGCTTGCGGGTGAGAATACCTACAATGGGAACGTGAATATGACGTTCACATTGTCAAACTAATCCGTCTAAAAATGACCTATTTGGAAGAGTCGGCGGGCAACCCGGGCATACGCCCCTCCGATATGAGCCGCATTTGTTAGCTTCAGAAACAGATCAAACCAAAACTGAAACTCGAGCGATTTTCGACCGTCATCCACCGCCACCGTACAATAGGCAACCGACGTCGTCGGGTCTTTGCCATATTTATCGATCGCAGTCTTGATCGCTTCTTCTTCGGTAAAGACATTCCAGCCTTCAACTACTGCCATGACATCTCACGCGGCCCGTTCCTGACTATTTCTCACACTGGACTTATTATTCACCTTCTGCTGGAGCAAAGATTTGCTTCCACCTTAGAACTTTATGTGAGACACGTTTGCTGATCGCACAAAAGGACAAACAATTGGCTGAACGATTGCAGACTCTTCAGGACCTTTTTCTGGATTCGGTGAGCAAACAGAAGAGTTCTCTGACGATTTTCCTTATTAATGGTGTGAAATTGACCGGAATTGTCACGTATTTCGACAATTACTGTGTGTTTTTGCGCCGTGACGGCCATTCACAGATTGTCTACAAACACGCTATCTCGACAATCATGCCGAGCCAGCCCGTGCAAATGTTCGAAGCTGAAGGCGACTGAGACAAATTTCACAAGAGAACTGAGGCGTAACGCACAAAAATTAGCGACAAAGTCCGTTCCCTGCTATTGCCTGCCTGACATTTCTAACGCTTTGGCTGACCGGGTAAACCGCGCTTGTCATATAAAATAAGAGCGACGGACCAGGTCTTTTGATAGATTTCGAGGCGGTGAGGTTTGGCCTTGGGCCAAGCCTTGGTACGGGTAAATACGTCGCAAATGTAAGAAGGCTGTTTTCTTCGTTGCCCGCGATCTGGTCGAAATTAATGGTCATGGTCGGTCGTTCGAGACTTTGAGGTTCAGATGCAAGCAATGCGATATAGTAGATTGCGAACGCCATGGCCGTCTCCCTCAACACAATCGGTGCGTTGATCGACAACGCACGCGCGTGGCCGCATGCCATTGGGTGAAACTGAATCTGGCTAGCGGCAGTCTTCTGACCCGACGGCAGAGATGTAATTGGCACGCGGCCATGTTAGTGTTTGGAGTTCGGTCCTGATTTCGATGGAGGAGAGCGATGGACGCAAAATCAAAGCCCACCTGCCGTATTGTTAAGCCGCATCACACCTATGGCGGCAAGCAGGGTTTCAACTATTTCGAGGGCATCGCCGCGGAGACAGTCGGATCAACGGGTATCTGCATGCATTTGCTCACTATCCCGCCAGGCGCGCGCGCCAAGGCGCATCTTCACGAGGCTCACGAGACGGCGATCTATGTGCTGTCCGGCGAAGCGCATACCTGGTATGGCGATCGGCTGGAGGAGCATGTCGTCGTGCATGCCGGGGAGCTTTTCTACATTCCGGCCGGCGTCCCGCATCTTCCAGCCAATCTCAGCAGTACGCCTTGCACGGCGATCATCGCCCGCACTGACCCCAACGAGCAGGAAAGCGTTGTACTGCTGCCGGAGCTGGATGCATTGGTGCCCGCTTAAGCCGCTACATCAATCAATGAATTCCGAGCGGTGAGGCTTGGCCTCATTGCGATTTGGAAGAATATCTTCGGACAGGTCTGTAAGCGTTGCGCTGTTAGCGGAAGACTGGCGGTAAAACTAAAAAACCTAAAGCCGCTTGTGTGTAATGTAAATGCCTGCCTCTTTGGCGGCTTGAATGAAGGGGTCTCGACAGGTCGTGTCAAGTGACGTTTCCAGCAAGCGCATTGAGACATGCTTGTTTTGCTGCTTGGAGCTCGTCGCCGTTCCTTATCGGCCAGCGCGCAACGAGCCATACCGCTGCTTCCCTCACAGACACAATATCTCTCGCTTGACCAAATTGATCGGCAATGGTCACAGACGGGAACGGAAACTCGCGCATGCCCATAAATGCGCGGTCACGTGTGAGACCGGTAATTTCTCTGGGGTGACTCAGCCACCAATTATTAACGTCGTAGGTTTCACCATCGTCGCATCACTCACGGAGGCGGCGATGGCGATGGAATGGACGATGACAATCGAGGGGAAGAACGAGTTCGGCGACGTTTCTAAGCGAACCGGCGAAACAGCGCCGGCGTGAAAGTCGATGTAGACGCATGTGCGCTCATCAACGTTTCTGTCGCTTCGGAACGAAACATCTGCAACGAAACTGCATAGCAACTGGTGTCCCAGCTTGATACGAAATTGTTGAACAAAATCTGCTAGCGCTTGCCAATTTGCGTCGGCGTCGCCGAGCACAAGCGGTGTTTCGCTCATTTCACGACCTTCACCTCGGATTGCAGGCTGCGCCAAGCCTCAAGGAAACGCGTAAAAACACAACGCACTGGGCAAGTGATGGTTGCGGAGCCTACGGGGTGTTATGGGATTTTGTCCAGATCGCCTCATGAAGCCTTTGCGCGAATTGAGGGTCGCTAGTCCGAATTCATCCGGTATCTGCTTTTCATGTATCAGACAGCAAGGCTTTCAGGATTGCCCGGTGCCCGCAAACTATCAAGGGATAAGCTTCCCGGTCCAACCGAGTGAAGATGCCTGGCTGGTTCTTAGCCGCCCGGATGTAATGGGCGACTGTCGCGGCGTTCACCGCGAACAGCCGGTCATTTGCGAAGCCAGCACGTTTTCGTGAATGAGATCCCCCAGCCATATCGTGATTGGACTTCACGATCCGCTGGAGTCACGCTTGGCTCGGGTATAAGTCGATAATGGGCGGACCAACTATCGTTCGAATAGGAGGCCAAAATGAAGCACCATGCACTCGAGCAACTGCTGAGCGTCGCCGCGGTCGATCAGGACTACCCGCGCCAGACTATGTCGCGAGGTGAACGTCTTGAACGCTGGGCGGAGCTCCTCGAACGGAATCCCGACCGGCGCCTCGCGACGCTGCACCAAACCGAGTATCAGCCGGCAAGAGAACGCGCGGCCATGCGCGGAGACAGCACGCCGATCTCGGTCGCTTTCGCGGATCCTGTCCTCCGCGCAGCCGGGTTGGAAAACGACAGTTACGGCGAAGCGAAGCGGTTCTTCGAACTTTCCGACGAGCAATTGCACGAGGTCATCTGCTATTGCCATTACGGTGCGACGGTGAACGCGGCGACGGCCGCCCGTCACATCCGAGAAGCCAGGTCCGACTGGTTGTAGTTGAATTTTGATCCGCTGGCTCGTGACTGAGCGTAACAATCTCGCCGGTCCGTGCGCGAGTTATTGAGCGATCGATCAGCGAGGGTTAGGTTGTCGAACGCCGCTGAACCGACTCAGCAACTGAATCATTTCTTCCGTCGGCTCGGCTGTGTGGACAAGAGTGAGCGTTATTTCTCCTTTGAAAGAGGATCAGCATGTTGGTGGCTATTGCAGCGATCAAGGCCATGATGGTTGAGCGCCGGAATTAGCCGATTGAACTGGCGGACGGATGGCTCGTCGTGGCGATGCTGAGCGTCGGACTTGCGTATGTTGAAGGCGGACGCGTTTCGCGCGAATTCGGCGGGACGGCGACCCTGTGCTGGGCTCAGCCGCTGCCTTCCGGTGAATGGGTAGTGTCTCGGTTTGAATTTCCCGATACGACACTAGCGGATATCGAAGCGTCGGATCAGGCCGTTCTCTATCCGAAAAATATGGCCGCGGGCTTGCAGTCTGTGGTTGCGAATTTTGTTAGCGGAAGGTTTTGTGCGATCTGGAACGAAGAGATTGCGGACGGCGGAGAACAGCGAAACGAAATGCTGCAAGCTTCCGATTGAACGGAAGCCCTGTCGCATTCGTTCCCGCTTTCTAAACGGCAGATGAGAGTTCTCCGCCCGGTTGTTCAAGCCTTTGTGTGAGCGATGCTCGACATCCGGCATGACCTGGCGCTTTGCTGCTCCATAGGAGCGGAGTTTATCGGTTATTATCCGCTTGGGTGAAAGGCCTTGTTTCTTCAAGAGCCGGGTCAGCAAACGTCTGGCAGCCTTGGTATTGCGGTGAACCTGCACGATTTCGTCAAGAACATAGCCATCTTGATCGACAGCCCGCCACAACCAGCATTTCATGCCATTGATGCGAACTGCAACCTCGTCGAGATACCAGACATCACTGCCGGAAGGTGGCTTTCGGAGAATGCGTTAAGCATAATCGGAGCCATGTCTCCTGCCCCACCGGCGGATCGTTTCATAGGAGACAGCGATCCCGTGCTCGAGCAACATTTCCTCAACGTGGCGCAGGCTCAACGGAAACCGGTAATAGAGCCAAACAGCGCGGGCGATAATCTCTGGCGGGAACCGGTGGTTTTTGTAATGGGCGATGGGCTGGCTCATCCAGAACCGTCTAACGATGTTCTCTTAAGCTAAAAACAATGTGACAGCACCAGGCAATCACCTGGCCGGCCCGACAGATCGCGAACAATGCCCGCGTTGAAGGCTCGGTCGTCATCGCCAAGATCCTCGAAAACGACAACAAGGCCTATGGCTACGATGCCCAATCGGGCGAGTACGGGGATCTGGTGTCGAAGGGCATCATCGACCCGGCCAAGGTGGTGCGTACGACGCTCCAGGGCGCGGCCTCGGTGGCGGGCCTCCTCATCATGACGGAAGCCATGGTGGCGGAACTGCCGGGCCCACCGCCGCCAGCGCTTCCCGGCCACGATTACGATCATCATCACGAGATGGATTCTGAGCGTCTTGCGGCCGGCGGAATCGCAGAAGTGTCCGGGTTTGGATCGCCGCGCCAAGCCCGCTGGAACAATTGATCAGACACAGGGTTTCATCATCGACGCTACCGAAGGAGGAACCAATGACCGCCGCCGACAATACCTTGAACGACTGGTTGCGTGACGCACACGCAATGGAGCAGCAAGCCTTGACAATGTTGAAGGCGCAGCAAAGCCGGCTCGAAAACTATCCGGAGGTGCGCAAAAGGATCACCGAACATATCGGGGAAACCGAACGCCAAGCTGAACTCATCCGAGGCTGCCTGAAGACCCGGGGCGAGGACATCAGTGCGCTGAAAGATACCGGGGGTCGCTTGATGGCGCTGGCTCAGGCGCTGGGCGGAATCTTTTTGAGCGACGAAGTCGTCAAAGGCTCGCTTGTCAGTTACGCGTTTGAACATTTCGAAGCCGCCAGCTATCGCATGCTGATAGCAGCGTCAGAGCATGTCGGTGATCAAAACACGCAACGTGTCTGTGAAGGGATCTTGGCGGAAGAGGAAGCGATGGCGCAGTGGCTTGCCGAACACGCCGACAGTGTCGTCGATACGTACCTCACGCGAGAGGCTCAGGGTTCTGACGCTGCCAAACGATGATGCCCGAAGCACGATTGGCCGATGATCGAAACGGGCGAGCCCCGGACCATGCAAAGTGAGGTGGACCATGATCGACGACTTCAGGACGTTCATTGAAAGGCGCAAGATCATTGCGCAGGCCTATGTCAACGGAGATGCCGAACCGCTGGCGAAAATCGCTATCAAAAATTCTGCCGCGACCTTTTTCGGTCCGATGGGCGGTGTGGTCGAAGGCGCGGCCGAAGTTATGTCGCGGTATGAAAGCGACGCCCGCTCTTTCGATACTGGCAGCGGGAGTGACCTGGAGATTGTGCACATGTCCGCTAACGGCGAAATCGGTTACTGGGCGGGCTTTCAGAATGCCAAAGCGCGGTTGAAGGGAAGAACCGAGACAATCCCGATGCGTTTGAGGGTTACAGAAATTTTCCGCAAGGAGGAGGGTGAGTGGCGCTTGATCCACAGACACGCTGATCCTCTTTCAAAGGAGAAGTAAAGCTCTCTCTGTCCGCACCGCCAAGCCGAATTTGGCGATTGTGATATTCAAAAACCTGCTGGAGGGCGATTCATGGTGCTATCCTTCCGGCCGGTGACCACGCAATCCGTAACGCGATCAAAGGTTTTGCCTTCGAACTAGGGCGATTGTAGAATTTTTGGCAGCAATCGGATTCAACAAAAAACAGCTCTTATCGGCATTTTCAAAGGAACGGTTTCTCGTAACTTCCGATTGTGTGCACTCTGTTTTTCTAAACCTTAGTCCACCGACTGTCTTCTGTGACGTTTTTCGGTGAATGGCATCACTTTAGGCTATCGTCGCACCCCAACTCGAAGCATAGGCTTCGCGGTGAGCTGATCCACGTTCGATTGGCTGTAACCAACAGTGGGAATAGATGCGCTATTACGCAATAACGGCCACAACTTGCTTCGCCATCTTGTAGTGGGCAATGGGCTGATTCATGCCCTGATCAATATCGACAATTCGTTAAACCCAAACAAGGTGACAGCGCCGCGCTTGTCCTCTTTCAAGCACTTCAGCCACGAATTCAGATAATCGGCATGCCGCACGGTAGGCTCGATCCCCATGGCGACGGCAACGTATGCGCTGCCGATCTCGGCCACATACCCTGACAGTCAAGAGAGAAACATGCCGTTTCGATCTCTGTGCACATTCGTGCGGGGAGTGGCGAATTCCCGGTTCGAGCCCATCTGAGCCGCTTCTGCGGCGCAATGAATGGCCGATCGTTCATGTCACGGTGGAACGCCATACTGAAATCACTGTCCGCCGTGACAAGTTTGCGCTTAAGCGCTGGTGTCGGCCTTTTCGCGATTCCACCAACGGTTCGGATTGGTGTTGTGCGGATCATAGCTGGCACGGCTTGCCCAACAATCCTTGATGAAGATCAGCGGCTCTTCATAGTGATGAACATCGCGGATTGCGTCCAGAACACGCCCAAGAGTTTCGCGGTTTTGCTCCACCGAGATCACGATCAAGACGCTTGGGAAGGTCTGAGCCCTGTTGGCCGCACCCAGATGGATGGCACTGGTCGAGTTTTCTTCCGGCAGATAGGTTTCACTACCAACAGCCGTCACAAACGCATTGCGCCGATATCGGCCATAGATCAGTGGATCGACCTCCATGACGCTGTCGATGATCTTGTCGACATCTTCCGGTGTCGCTTGAATCTCAATCTGCCAGACCCGTTCGACCTTGCCGGTTCGCGTCTCAAGGTTATCGATGTCGTTGAATCGCACTTTATCGGTCCTTTCGGTTCCATAGTTCACTTGTCGGCCTGGAATTGGCGGCAAGCGCCAATCCTTACCGGTGGCCGAATTGGCCAAGGGAGCGATGCGTGTCGTTAGGAATATCGATTGAGCAAACACGGCCCTCCCAGGAGGAAGGTAGCTCCAGTGATGTGATTTCAGAAACGAATTATATTGCTAATCGTGATGAGATATCGCAATCATGCACTATGAAACGTGACCTCGAAATCGACCTGCTTCGATCATTCGCAGCCGTTGCCGCACACCGTAACTTCACACATGCGGCGCGGGCGATCGGCCGCACACAGTCAGCGGTCAGCCTTCAGATCAAGCGGCTCGAAGACATCGTTGAGAAGCGCCTTTTCGAACGGAACCGCCAGTCCGTCTCCATCACACATGTCGGTGAAGCGCTGCTGGTCTATGCAAACCGCATACTCGCGGCAAACGACGCTGCCCTTTCTCACCTTCACCGACCCGAAGCGGAAGGCCTGGTCAGGATTGGAGCCCCCGACGACTACGCGACTTTCCTGCTACCGCCCATTCTTGCTGCCATCGCAAAGGAATATCCCCGCCTGCAGTTCGAGGTGACATGCGACAACGCCAGCGACCTGTTGCCGATGCTCGACCAGGGGCAGCTCGATGTGGTCGTCGCGACCCACCGTCCAAACGCCGTTGCGGGTCAGATCGCGAGATATGAACAGCTTCACTGGGTTGCCTCGCCCGATTACATGGATGACCCGGACGCGCCGCTTTCGCTTGTTCTTTTCCCCACGGGTTGTGTGTGCAGGGAAGTCGCACTGGACACGTTGAAACGCATCGACCGCTCATGGCGTATTGCATACTCCACCCGCAGCATAGAATTGATGGAAAAGGCAATATTGGAAAGCGCCGCCGTATCTGTGATGGAGGCGTCGATAGTACCGGCCAGTCTCAAGATCATCGATGGGCAAATAGGTTTACCCCCACTACCGGAGGTCGTGATCTCCGTTCATCAATCGAACACAAGCGAACCGCATGTTTCCCTCGTGACGGACTTCCTTTTGGAAAAGCTGGGGCGCGTTGAGTGGCGGGAGGCCTCTTAGAGGATTTGCGACTGGCGGCATCAAAAGCCGATTTAATCACCATAAGCTGCCATTGATCCGAGGTCGGCAATGTCCCGGACCCTCGTCATAATCGTTGCTCCTTCTCCGCCGGGGCCAGGCGTCGCGCGCTCCGATCAAGCCGGGTGGGCTAGCCTCGAAACACAGAGTCCCAGAAAATGTCATCATTTCCCTTGGCCAAACGGCCAATGGTCATTGGGTAAGGATCGAGTGGAAACACGGCGTCTTTTCCCGGTAACCATTTGCATGAAAAGCCCAGCATGTAACCGCTGTCTGGCTTACCGGCTCACCTTGAGAAAATCGACGAAGGCCCGCATCGCTGTCGGAAGCTGCCGTCGGCTGGGATAATACAGAAAGAATCCCGGATAGTAGGGGCACCAATCCTCAAGAACCCGTTGCAGACGCCCTTCGGCAACATGGATCTGCACCTGATCTTCAAAAAGATAGGCAAGGCCAGCACCATCCAGTGCCGCGCCTATCATCAGATCCTGATCACCAAGCGTTAGTGGTCCTGTGACTTCAATCTCCAGTTCGATTCCGCCTTTTTCGAATTCCCACTGATAGAATGACCCGCCCGCGAAACGATAGCGGATACATGGCTGCCGACTCAGATCATGCGGTGTTACCGGTTCGGGATGCTGTTCAAAATAGCCAGGTGATGCAACCACAGCGAAGCGGTGTCTTGGACCGATTGGCACTGCAATCATGTCTGCCGCAACCATCTCGCCGAAACGAACACCCGCATCACAGCCCTCGGCAACCATATCGACCAACGCATCATTGACCAGAAGTTCGACCTCAACTGCGGGATATGCCTGTAGGAATTTCGAGACTATTGGCAAAAGCACCAGTTTCGCCGCCGCCCTTGCTGCATTGATGCGCAGTTTGCCGGAAGGCTGACCACGAAACGCATTCAAATCATCAAGCGCATCTTCGATGTCAAGAAAGGCCGGTTTGACTCGGCTGAACAATTGCTGCCCGGCATCTGTCAACGCCACGCTTCGGGTCGTCCGGTTGACCAGCCTGATTTCAAGCCGCTCCTCGATGCTCCGCAATGCATGGCTTAGCGCCGAGGCCGTAACGCCAAGCTCGACTGCAGCTTTCCGGAAGCTGCTGTGCTGGGCAATGGCCAGAAAGGTGGCGAGGTCGGCCGGACCAATCTTCCGCATTGATGAAGGCTCCTCATTAGCTTGTGGAAATTTAAGGCGATTATTTCATCTTCTTTCATGCGGTAAAACTTGGGTGCATTCAACTGGAAAGGAAAAACATCATGCGTATCTGGTTCATTACGGGAGCATCACGCGGCTTTGGCGCACTGATCACCGAGGAAGCTTTGAAGGCCGGCGATGCCGTTGTTGCAACCGCCCGCAACCCTGCAACAGTCACTGCCCGGTTTGGCGATCATCCGAACCTGCTTCCAGTCGCACTGGACGTCACCAATGAAGAACAGGCCAACGCGGCAGCCGAGCAGGCAATCAAGCGCTTCGGCAAGATTGACATTCTCCTGAACAACGCCGGTTTCGGCCTGCTCGGAGCTGTTGAGGAGGCAACAGCATCTGAGATTGAAAAGCTCTATGCCACAAACGTCTTTGGCTTGCTCAAGGTCACCCGCGCTGTGCTTCCCCACATGCGCAGACAACGTTCCGGCCACATCATCAACATTTCGTCCATCGGCGGCTATGTCAGCCATCCCGGATGGGGCGTTTATTGCTCAACGAAGTTTGCGGTGGAAGGCCTCTCCGAGGCTCTGTCGGACGAACTCGCCCCGCTCGGCGTTAAGGTCACTGTCGTCGAACCCGGTTTCTTCCGCACCGACTTTCTCGATGAAAGCTCGCTTTCAGTCAGCCACAGCGCCATTTCCGATTATAACGATACCCCCGCAGGCGTTATGCGATCCGCAGCTGCACAATTCAATCACGCCCAACCCGGTGATCCGGCGCGTCTGGCAAAGGCGATGATCACTGTGGCCCACTCCGACAATCCACCGCTTCGCATGCCATTCGGCTCGGACACGGTGGCAGCGATCGAAAAGAAAAATACCGCCGTTGCCGGAGAGCTTGCCGCTTGGCGGGAGCTGGCGATCTCTACTGATTTCCCGGCGGGCAGCTGAGCGAAATCCAACAAAATGGGACGTACAGGGAAAACTCCAGTTTCCGGCGGATGGCGTTAGCGATACCGTTCCGTCGTTCTCGGCGAGGTTCCACTTGGCAGGGTTGAGAGGGGTGACAACTTCTCGACCGCAGCCGCAGCAGCACAAGTGCGAAGCTGTGGAGTATCGTCGCGAAACATAGCGTACGCCCTACTATTGAGACGCAGGATAAGCGAGGGGCCAGCTGTCGGCGCGAACGCGAACCTTCTCCGAGAGGTGGGGAGGTTTGCTGTGGCGCTTGTTCGTGCCCGGCATTGCGCCGGCGATGCCATGCGGCCTACCTCGTCGTCAGCGCCATCATGCATTGAGGTTTCGCTACACCGCCACAGCAAGTCGCAAGGTTGCGTTCAACGCGCGTTCAAGTTTGGGCGGCGCTCGCATTCGTTTGCTGCACTCGGTTCCGTTCAATAAACGAGCCGATTGCGGCCCTGGTCTTTCGCCGAATAAAGGCATTGGTTGGCTGGGGAATGTCACGTTGATTTCGGGTTAAGAGATTGTCGATAGATGATGCGCCATGAATCAGCCCATCGCCCATTACAAGAACCACCGGTTCCCGCCAGAGATTATCGCCCGTGCCATCTGGCTCTATTATCGGTTTCCGTTGAGCCTGCGCCATGTTGAAGAAATGCTGCTGGAACGAGGGATCGTCGTGTCTTATGAGACCATCCGTCGGTGGGGCAGAAAACGTGGCCCTGAATATGCCCGACGTATTTGCCGAAAGCCGCCTTCCAGCAATGATGTCTGGCACCTTGATGAAGTCGCGGTGCGCATCAACGGCAAGCGATGCTGGCTGTGGCGGGCGGTTGACCAAGACGGCTTTGTGCTCGATGAGATTGTCCAGAACCGCCGCAATACCAAGGCGGCCAGGCGATTGCTGATACGTCTGATGAAGAAGCAGGGCATGGTGCCGAAGCGGATGATCACCGACAAGTTGCGCTCCTATGGCGCAGCAAGGCGTCAGGTCATTCCAGACGTCGAGCATCGTTCTCACAAAGGCTTGAACAATCGAGCAGAGAATTCGCACGTTCCGTTTCGAAAACGCGAGCGAACGCGCCAAGGCTTTCGATCGATCGGCAGCTTGCAGCATTTTGTTTCCGTCTTCTCTGCTGTTCGCAATCTCTTTGTTCCGTCCCGTATAAATCGCTCAGCATTTCAGATCCGAAATCACCGCTTGCATGCCATGGGTGGGTGGAAAGCAATCAGCGGCCAGGTTGCCTGAAAAGAGGCCCATGCCTTTCGCACGACTTGCCTCCAAACAATGTGACAGTGCCAGTCAGCCACCTTCCGGCGGGATGACGAGATGCTGCAGCAAGGGTTCGCCGGTCTCGGCTTCACGATCGAGCAGGTGGACGCGTTCTTTACGGATGCTGCCGGGCTTTAGAGCCTACGACACAAAAAACCAGCATAGAGCCGACATCGATGCGATACCAGAAATGATGGCGATCACGTCAAGAATTGAAAATTGCGTCACATCGTTACGCATTACACACTCCTTGAAGTTTCCGACCTGCGACCAACGCAAATACAAAGGCAGGTCGGGTTGCTGACATTGGGGCTCAGCCTTTCAAGCCTGCACTCGAGTGGTTAACAAACGGTGAGGCCCGACGCGCAGGGTTCCATTGGGCGGTAACACGCCGAGCCCCTGCCGGGGAGGTGTGGGCTCTCCGACCAAGGTCCAACGTCTTCGATGGATGATCGCTCCGATATTAATCCTAAGGAACTAGGTGAGACCCCGACGCCTTTCCTTGGGCTCGGAACGACAGGCGTGGGGGCCTCTGTCGTTCCTCGCGGTACGACCTGGCTACAACACAGATTTCAGGATTTGTGTTCCAAGAAAGCGAACCTGAAAACAGAAATAGCAAAGCCCGATCTACCGGAACGCAAATAACCGATAGATCGGGCTCAAAGTCGCTGACGCGTGAAAAAGAAGCGGTGTGCTCTTCGTCAGCCTTTCATCGCCAATCAGGGGGCTGTGGCGTGGAACCGCCTTTCGAATGTTTCCTTCGATTGCGGAATGCCACGGCCTTACTCCTATCAACTGTTGGAAGATTGGAGTGAGGTCCTTCCGCCTAGGTTCCGCAGGGAAGCTACGGTGAAGCCTGATTCGGGTAAATAACTACATCGATCTAATTTTGATCGTCGCGTGAACGCAAACAGCGAACGACAAAGCCCGATCTATCAGAACGCCAATACCGATAGACCAGGCTTCTGCTGAACAATTGGGCATCTTCAGCACCTCAATCATACGCCAATCCACAAACAAGGAAATGACCATGCGTCTCATAGACGAGTGGCGAACTGTGCTGCGCAAAGCGTGGTCAGTGCGCTTGATGCTGCTTGCCGGTGCGTTGTCCGGCATTGAGGCCGCTCTTCCGTTGCTCGACGGCCTTCTCCCAATCCCGCAGCGCCTGTTTGCCGTGCTGACCCTCTTCGCGGTCGCCGCTGCCTTCGTTGCCCGCCTCATCGCTCAAAACAATCTGAAAGGTAATGAAGATGCCAATCAACAAGATCAGGTCAAGCAGCCGCGCAAAGGCCGCCATAGCCGCAGTTATTTTATCCGCTTCTGCCAGTGGCTGGTTAGCGTTTTTCTCCCCTGAACGGATCACCCCGGCAAGTGTCCATACCGCGATCGAGCAGGGCATCACGCCTCCGGCGGTTGAACTTGCGGTCAACAAGCTGATCATTCCGTGGGAAGGCCTGGTTCTCCAATCCCATTGGGACAGCTTCGCCAAGATCTGGGACATCTGCTACGGCGAGACCCGGATCAACGGCAAGCCTGTCACAGCCGGCATGAGTTTCACGCCGGCCGAGTGCCTGGCAATGCTGAAGGTCCGTATCATCAATGACTATTACCTTCCGCTGGTTGACGGTGTGAAAGGCTATGTCGAGGCGCCTGTATCGGTTCAGGCATCGTTGCTCTCCGGTGCCTACAACTTTGGTGTTTTCGCGGCCAAACGATCGACAGCGGCGAGGCTCACCACGGCAGGCAAATTTCGACAAGCCTGTGAAGCCCAGACGGCGTTCAACCGCGCCGGCGGTCGCATTGTCAATGGCCTGGTCCTGCGTCGTGAGATGGGTGACAAGCAGCGCCTTGGTGAAGCTGAACTCTGCGTATCGGGGCTTTAGCTGATGGGTATCCTCGAATCCATCAGAGCCGCCGCATATGGCGCGCTAGGCGCTGCAGCGTCCTTTCTCCTCATGCTTGGCATTTATGAGGGTGTGCCTCTCGTACGGGACATTCCTTACATCGGTTCCATCCCGATCATTGGCCAACTCGCAACGGGCAGGGTGGCAACGGAGTCGGCCAAGGCAGCAACAGCAGCTCGGGCCGGTTACGTCGAGCTGTCTGAAAAGACCGCCCTACAGGCACAGCTTGCCGAGGAGAGGCGATCGCGCCTTCGGGCATCCCAACTCTATGACGAAGCACAGAAACGCGCCACGGCAGCGGCGCAGGCAAACAGGATTGCAAATGAAAAGCTCCAGAAAGACATCAATAAGGATACCGGCGCTGATGGTGCTGTTTGGGGCGCTGATGATCTCGACTGGTTGTCAAACCACTGAAGAGAAGCAAACGGCAAGGGTGACCGCTGCCGCCCAGGCCATCGGCATCATGCGGGCTGAACCGATCCGCCCGCCGCTGCCACCCGAATGTCGCGAGCATATGGGCCGCGTCATCCCCAAACTCGGCGAGAAAGCTCGCTGGACACAGAAACGTTGGGAATACAGCGCAGATCAGGTCGATGCAAAGATCGATCGATGCGCGCAGTTCCATGACGATCAAGCATCGTAAGCGCAGGCGCAGATAGGGCATGGCTATGGATAAAGATGCAATCGCGGTTCAGCGCTGGATCGAGCTGCCTGACAAAACCAAGCGCTTCTTTGAGCAACTTGAAGCGCAGAACATAGAAACCCTCGAAGTCGTCGCAGATGCGCCAGCGGAAGATGTCACGGAAATATTCGTGATGGTCCGCAATGCCAAGGTGATCGGCAAATTCTTCAAATGGCTCATCGTCGGCGTCCTCGGGATATTCCTCGGAACAATCATGTTCTGGGAAGGAATGTTGAAGGTGCTTGCATGGTTCAAGATCTGAAATCAATGAGCGTATGGGCAAAGGGTGTCATGGCGCTCTTTGCGGCGTTTGCCTTCTATGGTGCTATAAGTCTCGGGATCATGGTTGCTGACCGGCATCCGCCTATCTCGTATGTCAGCGCCGCGGCCATAGGGTCAGAAGTGTCGCAAGGCGGTTCCATCGATATTGAATATGAGGTTATCCGATCGCGGATATGCCTGTCGGTCCTGAAGCGGTGGCTTGTGGATTCAGCCGGCGACCGTCACGCGATCACGAACTACACGGTCGGGACAGGAACCCGGAAGGGCAGGGAGACGTATCGGCGCTCGATCACTATCCCAGACAATGCCGCCGTTGGCAGGGCTCACTACGAAGTGAGCATCGAATACACCTGCAACTTGGTTCAAAGGCTCGGCTGGCCGGTAAAGCTTACGTCGCCGCCGATCTATTTCGAGATAACGCCCGGCGTGACTGTTGTTCCGTTCAGCTAACAATCGCCCTGCCGGTCAGGGCTGCCGGGAAAGGGGCTTTGTTTCATCACTGCCCGAGTAGAAAGCTTGTCTCTATGGCAGCTAATCGGTTCCCGCTGGGCG
This sequence comes from Phyllobacterium zundukense, assembly GCF_025452195.1. NCBI lineage: Bacteria > Pseudomonadati > Pseudomonadota > Alphaproteobacteria > Hyphomicrobiales > Phyllobacteriaceae > Phyllobacterium > Phyllobacterium zundukense. Next base: position 98,591 of record NZ_CP104971.1, read on the forward strand.
TTCTGTCGTGCCCCTTTGTATTGCATCTTGGCGATTTAGGAGATCGACCAAATCTTCGGCCCGCTCTCGGGACATGTCGATAGTGAAGAAGGCGTTGACCAGAGTTGGATAGCCGCTGACCGAGTCATAGACGGACCACCTTCCATCGCTTTGCTGCTTGGCTTCGTACCTTATATATGCCGTCCCCACCATATAGGTCACGAGCGGTCTGAGGTCATTTTGTATCAGCCCTGCGCTGGTTCAGGGAACGTTGGCTGCCAAGCGTTCCAGGTGTAAGAACCAGCCAATCGCGATAGCGATGGCAAGCGCAGCAAAGAATGCCAAGCCGTAGAGGAAGTAGGGCAGGCCGTTCCGCCCTTTTTCCGGATCGTCCTCAAAATGTATTCGCATGGGATCACTCCTTTCGAATGATCTGACCGTCATGCATTTCAAAAATGCCATGCTGTCCGCCTTGCTGGTTAAAATCGAGTTCGAGCTCATCCCAGCGGCCGAGGAGATCCCCGCATGAACTGCAACAAATCAGGGTGTGGCCCTGAACGCCTTCAGGGATTTCCAAATAGATCGTACCGCAGGCCTTGCAGTCCAGTTTGTGATCCAAGCGTTGCATTGTGACACCTCCGCCAATGAGAATACTCTCTGGTCGGTGGCAAGTCCATTTGATACATGGCGCGCCTCTCTGTCCTTCTGGATGGGGAGGCGCGTTTTGTTTATGTTTTGCATAATTCAGCATCTACGGCTGGCTTCAAGACAGGTACTGCATGTCGGCTGCTTTGGCCGCGATCATATCTTCGTCTCGAAGTCCGTCATCGAATAACCTCATGACAGTTCGCGCGATACGATTGGCATCTATATGGGAATATGGACAACGATCAAGCAGAACCGAGGCTTTCGCGTGAGCCCGCTGGATAATAATCCAATCGGAGGGCGAATGTATCGTTGCACTGAGTAAATGAAGCATACTCGATCTCCCAGTTAAAAGCGGGAGCACAGAGTGTCTCTCAAGCGCCAATAGCCAAGCTATGCATGTTCCCGGCGCTAGCTTTTGTATATACATCATTGGTGGCCGAGTCGACAGTCAATCATTCTTTCAAGCGTGTGCTGCCCCGGTAGTGTGGATCCGCAAGATTACGCTCTGCGTCGCGGCTTGCTCTTGTGCCACCGTGTCAGCTTTCCCGTAGGCGGTGGCCGCTCCGGCTCATCCACATAATTGCCGGCTTCCTTGGCCGCCTGGATGAATGCAAAGCGTGCCGATCCGGGTGAGAGGTTCCCTTCCAAACAGGCTAGCAGGGCGTGTTTCGCAGCGGTCAGTATTTCGCTTTGCTCGATCGGCCAATCTGTGAGAATCATTTCTGCGGCCTGAAGTGCCGAGGTGATGACGCGCATCCGGCCCGGGCTGTCATGATGCGAACTTCTTTGAAGTATCGTTCTTCCATCGCGGCCAAGCGACTCCCCTTAGACTCAGTTCCGAACGGCCGGATAATCAAATTTCATTATCCGCCCTTTGCCTTGGCGTAAGCATTTGAACCTGGCTTCCATCCGTTCGGGTTCAATCCCGCGCCGCCGCCCTTGCCGGAGGGATATTCGAGATAGCGCGCCAGAAAGAAGCAACCGGCGATTTCCGCGACGGCGGCGCCGGCATAAACGAGAATCGTCAACATGGCTCACATCTATGGATGGTTCCGCAGTGCGGGCTAGAGGCATCGCCAACTGCATCGGCCATTGCGGAACATTCTTTTCTCCACCAAGCGGCTTGACCGAATACTGAAAGTGACGCTACCGTTATTGTTGGTAATATCTCGGTTCAACGGAGTACGGTGATGCCCAGTGTCGACGACTTTGCCCAACAGAACCCCACTCTGAGCGCGGGTGAAGCCGCCGCACCACCCAGTGCCGATGACCTAAAGCTTCCGGTTGAAATAATCGAAATTTTGCCGGAAGCAGTGAATTTCGCTTACGCGGGAATCGTATACTCAGTCGCTCGCAACCGAGTTTCTGACATTTCGGTCATCCCCCGTAGCCTCGATAACCTGCCCAGCCCGCCATACGCTATCCTGACCATCAGTCATGGCACCCAGTTGACCACAATACATTCCATCGCTGCTTCGGATTTGGTCGGAGCCGTTCCGTTCAGCATGCTGGGCAATATGGAACCGAAAGCGTGCAGCAAGGGCCCGAGCGAGCGCGAGATCGCTTGGATTTCGAAGACTGGGTATGTGTCTCGGGGCGACGTTGCTTTCTCGAGCAATAGCGGGACGAGGAGTGGCGGATCTTACGATGACTCCGGGATTGATGATTGGTGCCACGCGGTCTAACGACGATCAATGGGCACTGCAGTAATCGTAGCGCACTCCGATGATTTACATGCTCACGCTGTCAAGGTCGCGACCGAGCAGCTCGGCGGGAATGCATACATTCTCGACGTCCAAGAATTTACGAGTTCGTATGACTTGCTCGCGACCGTAGGCAAAGGTGGTTTTGACCTTCAAGTCTTAGACCGTCGAGGGGCTGCTGAATCGTTACAGCTTGCCGACATTGCCGGGCTATGGTGGCGGAGAACCGCATACCCTATTAGTATTTCCAACGAGCGCGCAAAGACAAGTGCCGAGCGCTCAAAGACAAGTCCGCTCTCGGTAGCTCATACAGAGCGCCAGGTAGCAATTACAGGAACTCTTCACGGACTGGTTGCGAACTCTTTCAATGACCCGGGCAAGAGCCTGCTGGCTGCGTATAAGCCTGCTCAGTTAACGCGTGCCCAGGCATTGGGATTGCGAGTTCCCGAGACGCTCATAACTAACGACCCTGTCGCCGTCAAAAATTTTCACGAAAGAATGGGTGGTGAAACAATCTACAAGATGTTTCACAGCCCTCGCGTGGGCATATATCCAACTCGACGCCTTCGGACTGAGGACCTCGAGTCGATCGACAGATTGATTACATGCCCGGCAATCTTCCAGGAGCGGATCAGGGGCGAATTCGACATTCGTGCCACAGTCGTAGGCGACAGGGTTTTTGCTGCGCGAATCATTTTCGACCCTTTGGAGGATGTGACTGACACACGATTCGTGGAGACGGAGGTCACCCCCTGGACTTTGCCCGCCGACGTGGAGGAGGCCCTGATTCAGATGGTGGCGGATTTCGGGCTCGTCTACAGTGCTGTCGATATGCGTTACTCCGATGATTTAGGATACGTCTTCTTCGAGTCGAACCCCGAGGGGCAATATCTTTGGCTGGAGATCGAGGCGAACTTAGAGATAAGCCATGCGATCGCCAGTAGACTGTTGCGCAAGAACTGCTGAGGCCCCTACCTAACCCCAAGATGGTCTACTCACGTTTGATATTGAACCGAATTTCGCCCCAGAGCTTGAAACGACGCATGAGGACGAAACCATAGACGCACACCGATAAAGCCAACAGGCGAGTGGCAAAAATCCAGGCGTCGCGAGCTTCGCAGGAATATCCGAACCATTGGCCTTGATCGAGGATGTGGAGTGGTTCCAATGATATTTCCTTGTGCCAAAACGCTAAAGATGCCAGGAAGGTTGGCGACAATTCAAGACAAAGCTATCTTCCTCTCTTATTCATAATAGCAACGGCTGTTCTTCCTCTGCCTTCGGCTGTGGCAAAACAATCAGTTCATTATCGGGCAGGGGTCTTTGCAGTTGCAGCGCTTCCTCGGCCGGCGCATTCATCCAGATGTCTATTTCCTCGGATGTACGCAAAATGACCGGCATTGCCTGTTCATGGATCGGTTTGACCACGGCATTCGGGGAGGTCGTCAGAAACGCGAAGATGTCGGCTTGAACGGGCCCTTCCTTCTTTTTCCGCACGCTGTACCAGCTCGTCCAGATGCCAGCGAACCAGAACAGCGGTTTGTCCTCGTTGAGGGCAAACCAGTACAGTGGCTTCTTCTTCGTCACCGGATCCGGAACCTTGCCGTATTCGGAGAAGCTTGTCGCAGGAACAACGCAACGGTTTGCCGGGCCAAGCCAGGCTTGCCAGTGTGGTGATTTGACGTTGCGGATATTGGTTACACCGTAATCGACTTCGCCTTTCAGAAACTGCGGCGGCGTCGGCATGCCCCAGCGGGCAATTGCCAACTCGCGGTCGCCATTGGCGTCCTTGCGGCCTATCGGTGCCGGATAGTCGGGAAAGACATCCATCTGCGGTGTCAGCCGGTTGGTCAGGTCATTGATCGGCAAGAAGAGTTGCCGCATCGCTTCATGGGTTGTTGTGGCATTGTATAGATTGCACATGACCCTAAAGATAATCGTTCATCGGACGTTCGCAAGCCGCGTACTGCGGCGTCTTCGATCTTGACGGCCTCGCATCATGTTCCCATTTTGTTCTCATGGCAAGAACAATAAAAACATTGGGCCAGGCTGCCGGACACCGGATGCTCGTGCGATCCCGCTGCCGGAAATGCAACAAGGCTGCGAGCTTCACTGCTGGAAGCCTCGCCGACATGTTTGGCCATGGTCGTGAAATCAGAAGCCTCAAATTTAGGTGCAAGGATTGCAACAGCACGGATTGCGAAGTGCTCCCGTACGAAGACATCTTCGAACGGAAAGCGAAGCCGCAACCCGTTCAGGTGCAGATTGACACCAGCGAAAACGGCACCATCGGTGGGTTGATCGACCACGGATATACACTTTGGGTATTTTGTCACCGGCTAGGATGCAAACACCGGTCAAAGATCGACCTGGGCTTTTTGGCGGAGAAGCTCGGACGAAACCATAGCGCCATGCACAAGGACCTTGCGCCGAGGTTGAAATGCTCGGAGTGCGGTTCAAAGCAGCTTGGTCTCAGCGCCACGCCTTACTGAGCTGAGCTGTGGATTTAGTGCATAAGCCCGGTGAGCTCGTTGCATTGTTCAAATCGGTTTGCGACCTTGCGATGGGAGCAAAACCATGGACTTTCGAACGGTTGCAAAGAATGCGGCCTCGGCACAGCGAATGCGGAATAAGCTGCTGAAGACCGGGATTTCATTTAACGGCTATCCACTATGGACGGAGGCCGAAGTTAGCGTGCTAAGGCAGTTCCACCCAAACTATTCGGAAGTTTCCAGACGCCTTCCACAGCGCACGCGTGCCGCTATCAAGCGAAAATGCGCGGATTTGCGGATTGTAAAAGACGGACCGAGAAGGTGGTCGGGCGAAGAGTATGTGCAACTGAGAAAGTCATATGCAACCTCGCCGATAAGTCAGGTTATGAAGCTTTTTCATGATCGAACGAGCGTTGGTCTGAGGTCTGTTTTATATCGACGTAGAATCCTTAAGAAATCAGTTCCCTATAAGCTATGCGGCAATCTGATAGCCGATAGCATTCGGCAGCGATGCTTCGACCTCAACTACACCATTCGCGATCTGGACATAATGGCCGGAACGAACCAGTATTTCAAAGACATCTGGCGTTCCCATAAAAATATCGATCTGTCGAAACTGGCAAGGGCAGCAAAACTGCTTGGTGGTCGGATTACGGTAAAATGGCCCAATGAGTAGCGCCAGGTGGTGGACTGACGAGGAACTACAGGTTTGTCGAAGACTGTACCCGAATTATGATTTGATACTTGCAGCGTTGCCGACGCGGACCAGAGAGGCCATCCGTGCGAAATGCAGAGGCCCACAAGAGCAACGGGAGCGGCATATCTGGAAAGGTCGAGAAATCGCACTTCTCCGAAAGCTCTATGCGAAAGGCGATTGGAACGAGCTGCGGAAAGCATTCCCATTTGCAAGCGATGCTATGGTGCGTGCTGCTGCCAAATCGTACGGGATAAAGGGTGCAAAATCCTACAAATCGTCTGGCGTCCATCTGATCGATGAAATTCGAGAGCGTTGTCTTTCAATGGAAATTACGATGCCAATGTTGGACACAATGAGTGGCACGGGCAGATATTTTACAAGGCCCGGGTGGTTAGGAGCGAATCCAAACTATAAAGCGATTGGAAAAGCCATCAAAGCCTTAGGTGGTGAGATTTCAATTGAATGGGAGCCACTCGATTGAGGATATAAAACCATGGTGGGACCCACAGTCTTTACGCCTAGAACGTTGGCGCAACGTTGGCAGTGTTCAGAGCGACATGTCAGGACCATGATTGCTACCGGCGAACTGCCTTCGTTCCGTCTAGGAGGCAAATTGCTGCGCATCCGGGCAGAAGAAGTAGATCTGATCGAGCAGAAGCAGATTTCTGCGCCCGCGAGTGCAGAGAGTCCGCCTCAAGTGGAAAGCCCGGTTATTCCCACAAAACGTCCCCGAGCAGCTCGCATTGATGACGATCCAATAATGAGGGCCAGACTCACCCGACTACGCGAAAGTTGGGAAAAGGAATAGGTTCTAGCCGGGCTCTAGACCGGCTTGTGGTGGCGCTCAGTCGTCGCTAGGTGCGTCTGGCGGAAACTTTATCGGCGCCAAACCCTCCAAAGCACGTAGCTTGTTTGCTGTTGATACTGAGAGGTTCGTCCAGGTGTCGGCAATGTCTGCTGCGGCTTCGAAAAGATCGTCTTCCACGTCATGTTCGTCCATTTCATCGAGGATACTATCGAAGGTGGACGCGCCCTGTTCGACCATAAGGTGCAGCCTCAAGGCTTGGGCATCACTCAGATCGGGAAGCTCAAGTGTACGGGCTACGTCTTCCGCTACTCGTGCGACGACTTCCGCTTGTTCTTGAACCGTGGATATCCAATCGATGGCCATGATTTTCTCCAAAGACAAATTCGCAGAGCCCGAAGAAACCGTCAAATCTCCGTCTCTTCGGTTGGATGCGCTAGTTGTGTCTCATCCCCGTCAATAGTTCAGCAGGCCGTTTAGTATCCTTCAGAATCAAATCAGCCCAAATCTGAGCAAGCTCCTTTCTCTTTGGCAGATAAAGAGCACGGTTATAGGCTGCCTCGACTTTGTCTTTCGGAATGTGCGCGAGCATGAAATCGATCACGTCTTTATATTCCGGGTATCGCTCGTTCATCTCGGTTGAGAATGTTGAACGCCAGCCATGCGGCACATGCCGGTGATGATAGCCAGCACGATTCAGCAGATAGCCAAGTGCGTTTTCGCTCATCGGTTTGTGCGCGTGCCGGGTATTCGGAAAGACAAGCGGACCTTTGCCCGTGATCTGGCGCAATGTCTCTATGGTCTCCAGCGCCTGTTTCGCCAAGGGCACAAGATGGTCGCGCGCTTCATCTTCTTTGTGGGCTAGACGGAGTTTCATGCGCTGCGCTGGGATCTGCCAGACAGGATTTTGCTCGCTGACATTAGCGAATTCTGTCCATGGTGTAGTAATTAGCGTTCCCGGCCTCACAGCTGTCAGTGCCAGCAATCGCATTGCAAGCTTTGTGACGGGGTGAGCGGCCTCATTGTCTACCTTCTGCAGAATTTCTCGGGCTTGGTTGAGATCAGTAATCGCTGGTTGTCTGCTCTTCTTGAGAGGGGCCATAGCGCCTTGTACAATGGCCGCTGGATCGTCCTTGGCTCGACCGGAAGCGATGGCATAAACGAACACTGCCGACATGCGTTGTCGTACCCGGCGCGCGGTATCGATGGCCGGGCGCGCCTCGATGGTCCGAAGCACAGACAAGACTTGTGAAGCCGTGATTTCCCTTATTGGCAATGAGCCCAAAGAGGGAAAGACGTGCAGTTCCAGGCTCTCTATGACCTTCTCAGCATGCCTTGCTACCCACTGTGATTTCTGAAGCGCAAACCATTGCCGGGCTATCAGTTCAAACGTGTCTCCGGCCTCCTGACTCACCGTCAGTCTCTCAATCTTCTTCGTAACGCTCGGATCACGGCCCTTCTTTAGATCGGCCTTCGCTTTGTCGCGGGCTGCCCTTGCGTCTAATAGTGACATGTCCGGGTAGGAGCCTAAAGAGAGCAGTTTTTCCTTGTCGGCGAACATGTACCGGTAGCGCCAAAGCTTGCCACCAGCCTTGCTGACATAGAGGTGCAACCCCCTGAATCAGCCATTTTAAAGGGCTTTTCGGCTGCTTTCGCTTTTCTTATCTGGACATCGGTTAGCATCTGTCATCCCAAAATACCCGTACGCGGCCATGCTATACCCGTAAAAATACCCCGTTTTTTCCGGGTATAGGTGATTGAGCACGGTAAAGTATGGAAAAGAGATTGGCCGCGAAAGCCAGCATATACAAGGGCTTTAGTGATGATAGGGAGGATGTGGGACAAGAAAATGGTAGCGAAGGAGGGATTCGAACCCCCGACACAAGGCGTTAGTGAAGACGCGCAGGGTGCCACAGGATGTTGGCCACCCCTGTTGCCACGCAAAGCAGGCTTTGTGGAATCTAGAATATCATCAAGTATTTCTCACGATCGATGCAGTGATTGTAGAATTCCAGGCGACAATCAAAAAATGCGGAAAATCCGCGATTATCGGCATTTTCAAACGAACGTTTATCAATAACTCCCGCGTTCGTACGATATCATTGAGAAATCGAGGAAGCCGTCCCCACTCTATTGATTGACGTGGCAGAACCCAACCATGTACCATTCAAGCGCCGGTTGTCGACGGTGGCGCTTTCCGGGGACCGGTCAGGGAGGAACGGCCATGTTACGTTCAGTTTTGTTTGCATTTTTATTATCGCTTGTCTCCGCGACCGCCTTTGCTAATTCTTGCCCCAGCATCATGGCCGCGATCGATGCGGCCGTGCCAACCGCAACCCTCTCGGAGGCCGATATGACGAAAGTCAAGGCGCTGCGTGTCAAAGGCGAAGAATTGCATGCCGCTGGCGATCACGCCGGATCAGAGGCTGCACTCAACGAAGCCAAGAAGATGCTCGGCATCTGAGCCTCTCGTCGAGCACGGAACGCACCGGGCCTGATCTGCGCGGTTGACCTCACATTGCCGGCAGCGCACATAGCGGCGTTGTCACATTGTGATTTAACGGTTCTTGGATAGTTCGTTGCACCTGAACACGTCAATCGGAGTACATCAATTCGAGCACACGGATTGATGGGCCTCGGCGCAAACCGATGTCGCGCAGGGTATGATCATCAAGCTGATCGAGCAGGCGATGATCGGAAACCCTTTGCTCCCGACGCGGCCGCAAAAACCGGAAGGCTCTAACGAGAAATGAGGTCATCATAGTATTGGCCTTTCTTCTATGGTTGCATCAGTATTGGCGTTGCCTTGCGATGCCGGTTTTCCCACGGGCACGTTCGTCGCTCGCAAAACGCCCGTGAGAGCATCGTTAAAAACGCAAAACGAGTGGCGCATGGCCTTTTCTGGTGATCCGCGCGCCCGAAGCCCCTGGTCAGAAATACTGGCAGTGATCCGCCTTGACCGCCTTCTCCGTTAGAAACCAGCCAGGATCGATGATCCCGTCCGCCTCTGCAATGAGATCATCGGGCTTGACCTCGAAGGTCTGCGCCGCATACCGGCATCCGTAGAGACGAACATTCCCGGTGCTGACGAGAAGCTTCAGGAAATCTTCGATTTCGGTGGGCTCGCCGTCCTTGGTCATGCGGGCTCGTAGCCAGTCGGCGTCGTCCTTATGCCGGCCGTCCATTGTGAGTGAGGCCGCTCCGTCGCTAGTCAACGCTTTCACCGCCCAGAGCAGAAACAGCATGTCGACCTTCACGCCGTTCCGGGCCTGGGTGTAGGCAAAGGTCAGCGGGGTGAGCATCTTGTCGTAGGAGTCGTCCCGGACGATGATGGCGAGATGGTTCATGGTTTTGGGGGCGACTGTTCGTTCAACTCGCCCGAACGATGAGTGATTGGGTGCGGCCGCCTCACGAGCCTTCCTGTCCGGCGATGCACTAGTCCCGGCCCGCGTCAGGAAGCTCCGGTTGACCGGACTGTGGGGCTTCAGCGCCAGGCGTTCGCTGGCGATGGCCTCGGCCATGCCGGTAAGGCCGCCGCGAACGGTCGCCTCGGCCAGCGTCCAGTCGATGATGTCGCGCTGGGCATGGCTGCCGCCGAACGAGTTGGCGATGAAACGCACGCCGTGCAGACGGTCGGCTGCGGTTTCATAGTCGCCGTGCCAAAAGGCTGCGAATCCTTCGACCAGAGGCACGGCGGTGCGCCGGCCCCATTCGGCGACATCGGACGCAACGGGGCTGGCCCGATAGCCTTCGATGATCCGCTCGACCTCGCTGAACCGGCCTGTCCCGAGATAGGCCATCACCGCATGCCAGTCATTGAACGGATAGGTGCGGCCGTCGGCGTGGCTGTCCCAACTTGTCGCGAGTTCTTTCCAGCGGTCACCGACGTCATTGCCGGAGAGATGAAGCCGCCACAGAAGCGCCGAGGCGTCGACCATGTCGAGCGCCACGATGCTACGGTCCTGCCGGATCGGTCCGTCGTAGAGCGCGAAGACCTCGTCGGTCTGGCCGAGGTCGAGATGATACAGCGACCGATGCCACCAGTTGTGGACCTTGAAAAAGTTGTCGTCGCCGGACCAGTGCGGTTCGCGCGCGATCATCCAGCCGATACCGTCTTCGGCGCGGCCCTGCATCTCCATCACATGGGCGACGGCATGATGCGCCCAGCAGTCAAGCGGCTGCAGGTCGACCGCACGGCGGCCGGCTGCTTCGGCCCGCCCGTAGTCGCCGGTTTCCTCAAGGCCGAACGAATGCATCCCGAGCAGAATCGAGTAGCCCGGCATGTCCGCCGACCACTTCGGCAGAACGCGCGCGATGCGGTCGCGCAGGTCGCGGGCATTGGCGCGATAGAAATCCATCAGATGACCGGACTGGAGCGCCACAATGTCATGCGGATAGTGTGCATTGTGCCGATCGAGCGCAACGGCGGCGGCGATCCAGTGCCCCTCGACAAGCAGGCCAAGCGCGGCGACGTGTGAGGCCTCGCGTTCCGAGAGGCGCAGCGCCTTCACTTTCCCGAGGATGTCTTTCGCGGCCTTTGTCGCCTCTGGCTCGGTCGCCAGGCCGAACAGGTGCGCTTTCATGATGTGCGCCATCGCGAAGTCGGGTGCGGTCTCGATGGCGCGATCAAGTAAGCCGACAGGGTCGCCACGATATATGTTGAAGGCTTCCACCGCCTGATCGAAGAGATCTGCGGCTTCGTTCGTGGCGCCCGACAGGGCGTTTCCTTGCTTGTCCATTCTCATGGCTGGTCATCTCCATCCGGTTAATGCCTCCGTCGCATGCGGAATCCAGAACATTCGTCTGTGGCCGCTGCCCGAGGCGGGGCTTCGGTGCTAAACTAGACTTGCGGAGAAGCCGGCGGAATGAGCGGGACGCCGGAAGACTTGACCGATCCGCCAACTCAGCCGGGAATTGGATGGACGCTATTCTGGATATGATGCGCACCATGCGCTTTACGGGCGGCATCTTTCTCGATGCGGATTTCACCGCGCCGTGGTGCGTCACGGCAAAGGTCGGTCCGGAGGATTGCAGCCCGTTCACGCCCGAGCCGCGCCACATCATCGCCTACCACTATGTCACCGCAGGACGTTGTCTTCTGAAGGTGGGCAATCAGCCGCCGGTGCCCGTCGAGCGCGGAGAGATTGTCGTTCTGCCGCGCAATGACGGTCACGTCCTGGGAAGCGCGTTGAATCTCCGGCCCGTGGGCGCGGAGCATCTGATTCAGGCCGATCCGGACGGCGGGCTGGCGAAGATCGTGTATGGCGGTGGCGGAGAGCGGACGCTGATACTGTGCGGCTTCCTGGGCAACGATCTTCCGCACAACGCCTTCATCGCGATGCTGCCGAGCGTCTTGAAGCTCAACGTCTCCGACGGGGCCTCGGGGGGCTGGATCGAAAGCTCGTTCCGCTTCGCCGCGAAGGAACTTGCGGAGGGTCAGGTGAAATCGCCGCCGATCCTCGCAAAACTTGCGGAACTCCTGTTCATGGAGGCCGTCCGTCGCTACTTCGCCTCCCAGCCGCCCGCCGCCCATGCATGGACCGCGGGTCTGCAGGACCCGGTCGTCGGACGCGCATTGGGACTTCTTCACGGCCAGATTTCCCGGCGTTGGACAACCGAGGATCTTGCGCGGGAGACGGCCTTGTCGCGCTCGGCCTTTGCGGAAAGGTTTACCCGGGTCATCGGCGAGCCGCCGATGCGCTACCTGGCGCGTCAAAGGTTCGAGCAGGCCTTAGCGCAACTCAAGGGTTCGTCTCACTCCGTCGCGCGGATCGCGTTCGATGTAGGTTACGAATCCGAAGCCGCGTTCAACAGGGCGTTCCGACGCGAATATGGCATTCCGCCCGCGGCGTGGCGTCGGGAGAATTCGGTTGGCAAGGCGTTGCGCTCGTAAGGACCGTGGAAATCGGAGTCTGGCTCCCTCTGTCGCACTGCACTTTATTGTTAGAATGTGGCCGTTCACGCTGAACTGCTGCGCTTAACGTGAGAATGAAGTCGCAAAGAGTCTCAAATTAATTGCAATGCTGAGAATTCAGACGCTGCGTGGCTCGCGACGGTTATCTACTGGAAATTTGTCAGATTTTCTGAAGAGAGCAACGCCTGGGCTCGGCTAGGGAGACTGACCTGCCTTTTGCGGGTGGATTGCCCGACGCCGCCGTTAATACCAATTGTGTCGCGTATTATCGGTCAGGGCTCGTCCAACCAGTACGCCGAAGAGGAATCCCAGGACGCCGACGACGCCAAGAACCGACGTTGTCGTCCCTGGGTTGTCGCGCGCCAGCTCGGAAACGGTGTGCGACCGCGCGCGCAGGCCTCGTGTCGCCCTTGACACCATCGTCACCGCTTGGTCGGAGAGGTCAGAGGATTTCTGGCGCGCGTGGCCGACAACCTTGGCCCCCTGATTTCGGATGGGTTTTTCACTTTTTCTGATCTTTTTCCGGGGAGATGCGATTGGATTTTCCGGATTTTTTCGAAGGTCCTCGGCAGCTGCAAGTTCAGGCTTGGAAGGAGGAGTTTCGACCATTGGATTTGTCCTTGATGCATGACTGTTAAGCAACGATCCGGAGGCAGGTTGGTTCCGAAGGAAGCCGCAAGCGTCGGGAATCTTGCGAGCGCGGCCCTCCCCCGGTTCCGCTGATGGGAACATGCTGAGCCATGCGCTTCTACGAGTACCATGAGGCTCGACGCTTGCTCACTGCCGTGACGGGCCCATCCTCGCTCTTCGCTCAAGAACGTGCCAAGGACCCGTCCCCGTCGACAGAGGTGGCGTTTCTCAAGTCAATAACCGTCATGCCTGGCAGCCTGCTCGCTGCAAGGTCACTTCTACCGAAGCCCAAAATAACCGAGTACGAAAAGCACAATGACGACTGCTCCGACCAGCCATATGAGGTTGTTCATGATATGCTCCTTTTGGACGGCATCTCAACAATGCCGATAAACAGATCCGGTATCTGGTTGATCAACGCGGCAGCTTGGCCGGGCCGAATGGAATTGCTCAATACCAGTGTCCACGGCCGTGCCAACCGCTTCCGGCTAGTAGAACAATGAGAAGAGCTACGATTAGAAGGGTGGTGATATCCATGGACGGTTCCTAAGAGTGCTCTTAGCCGCTGCGCGGCTCATGCCCTGAGCAATGCGTGTTACTCGTGATGGCACTCCAATCTAAGCAACGTGCGGCACCGCGGTATTGTTCCAGTGGAAGGATCTGAAATCCCGATGTCCGTTTGTGAAAGATGCTGAGGGATCATGCGGTCGGCGAGGAGGGGCGGCGGGAGCCATATTAATGAAGCCTAGCACTAAGGAGATCTCAATGAGCGGAACTGAATCGCCACGTAAATTTGTAAGGGATTGGGTTGGGCGGAATGTCCATTACTACACATTTGACGATATCGAAGAGCAAGGCGAGAGACTGGCTGACGAATTGATTGCGGCAGCTAAGGCGGCTGGTTTCGGAGAAGACGAGCTCGAAGAGGCAATCGGTGACGATCTGGTCGATTATGTGATTGAGGCTCTTAGGAATGACCACGATCCGAAAGTTGGACATCGCGATAGCAACGACTGATGTCGATTTACACTTCAAACTGAGACTCTGGGAGTTTTTGCCAGACTTCGACACTTCAATTGAGATTTTTTGAATTGGAGTCTCAATTGAAGTGTAATTTCCGGCGGTCCAGGCGAACGCGGCTTCTTGCGTGCCGCGCTTCTTCGGTCCGAGAGTTGGAGTGCATTGTGTCTTTCGGAAAAGCGCCACAAGTTGCCGCGACATTACGGTCGATCGACCGGTCTATCAATCCCATTTTGAGTATCTGAAATACCATCTGCAGTCTCACTTGAAGTGCCCAAAATTGCACGTCGGTCTCACGTAAACTATTGAGAACATTCAATGCCTGAGTCCCAGTTTCAAGTGTAAATCGACATTCGGCAGTCAGAAGATGCCTGCCTGTATCAAGCGCGGACGCGTCATAGAAGCAGAGATGATCAAGCGGGGCCTATGATCGCAGAAAACCTCTAGTCCACACCGTACGTACATGGGGTCTCTTTGCCACCCTCTTGTCGCTGGGCAATCTAGTAGACCTTCTGGCGTGAACCAAAACTGCTCGTTTTGTGCTCCGAAAATCGCATAACGTCTCATCCGGAACTGCTTCCATTCCCTGTCCGAACCATACGCTGCGCAGCCTCGCACTCAAGCATTAGCGACGAGCTTGGGCATTCGACTGTCAAATCTGTGGGGCGATGCTCACATCGACATTGCCCAAGTTGGGTAAGGGCGTCTTGCCTCAAAAATTGCTTCAGCACGCACGGACTGGGTCGGTTCTGCTTGAGCAAGTGGTAATGCACAACAGCATCCGCCAAATTCGACGGGCAATACGGGGCGTTACCTTTGCGATGGCGCTAAAGAATGTCAGCGGAGATCCAGCTTTGGCACTAGCGCCGTGACCACTAACGATTTGTTAACCACACAAAGTGAGGAAGACCCTGGTTAACTGCAGCGTGACATCAAGGCGACATTTTCAAGGCCAACAGTTGCTGTTGCCTGTCCGCTAATACCAGGATGGATAGATGCCGGATCGCGTATGCGCTCTACGATGCTGCTCCAATAAGAGTTCCCTAATGTCTGCCGCCGAGACCGGTTTGCCGAAGAGGTATCCTTGACCGAACTGACAACCGAGCTCGCTCAGTTGGCGCACCTGCTCAAGAGATTCGATACCCTCTGCAATCACACGCATGTCTAACCGGTTCGCCATGTCCATGATAGCTGCGACAATGACTGAACTTGCTTTTCCATTGGCCAAAGCCCCCACGAAGGACCGATCGATTTTGATGACATCAACCGGGAAGCTTATCAGATGGGTAAGGGAAGCGTATCCCGTGCCGAAATCATCAAGTGCAACAAGCAGTCCTTTATCGCGGAGCCGCTTTACCGCTTTGGCCACGAACTGGTCGCTGCCGCCCATAAATACAGACTCGTTAACCTCAAGCACAATGTGCTTGAGCGGAACGTCTTGCTTTGCGAAGCATGCCTCGATCTTCGCCTGGAGATTTCCATATTGAAAATCCCCGGTCGTCACGTTGATCCCGACGTGCTCCACGGGGATACCGAGATCCAACCATTCGCGAATGTCGGATGCAACCTGGTTCAGCATTTTCTCAGTAACACGCGAGGCTATCTTGGTATCGGAGAACGCAGCAGCAAAATCGCCTGCAGGGGATACGCCGCCTTGTAGATCAGTCATGCGGACCAAAGCTTCCAGGCCGACAACTTCTGATGACGCCAGCTGCGCGATTGGTTGGTAATATGCCGTTATGCGGCCCTCTGCCAATGCAGCGTCCACATTGCGGATTGCGCGGATACGGTCGATGATCGAGGTGCGAAGCTCGGGACGAAATTGAACATAGCCTCCCCGGTCTGTCTCCTTTGCGTGATAAAGCGCAAAATCCGCATTCTGCCGCAACATATTTGCTTCAACGCCATCGGCTCCGAACAGGGCTCCGCCGATGGTGACGCTGGGAAAAAGTGTGTCCAATCCGGCAGTTACGGGACCACTGGTTCTATGAAGAATGCCTTGAGCAGCGCCAGCCAGACCCTCTGCAGTTGTGACACCATCAATGATGACTGCAAATTCGTCCCCGCCCAGCCGGAACGCTGTCTCTCCTGGACGGTCCTTGCCAATCATGTTGGCCACACTTTTGATCACGAAGTCGCCCACCAGGTGTCCCATAGTATCATTGACAGATTTCAAGTGATCGATATCTACCAGAAGTAGCCCGAAAGCGGCTTGGTCATGAACCCGCCGGCAAAGCATTTCATCAAAGCGGGTTCGATTGGATAGCCCGGTCAGCGCGTCAAAATAAGCGAGCTTATAATCGCGCGCCTGCACCTGTTCATGCTCAATGGCGATTGCGCACAGATGAACACAGGTCTGGACGATTCGCCTCTCCAGTTCATCAGGTGTCCGGACTGTTTTGTAATAGAAAGCAAATGTACCCACCACGCGTCCATCGCGCGACTTTATAGGAGTAGACCAGCAGGCTCGAAGTCCAAGTGGCAGCGCCAGAGCTTTGAAATCAGCCCAGAGCGGATCGGATTCTATGTCAGAAACGATGACGGGTTCGCCTCGGTAAGCCGCAGTTCCGCACGACCCGACCGTGGGGCCGGCTTCGATTCCGTCGAGTGCCTCAGAGTAGGCGTCAGGCAGGCTTGGCCCAGCCAGCGGGTGAAGCTTTTGGTCCGGGTCAACTGTAAGCACTGAACATACAATGGTTGGAACCAGATTCTCGATCCTGCGACACAGCAAATCGGCAATGTCGCGCAGTGGATCACCAGAGGTCACAGCTTCCAGAATTTCATTCTGGATATGGAGCAGGAGATCACTGACGCCAGGCTTCATACAGATTTCCACATTGAAGGGATTTTCGCACCGGTCGTGCAATACTACTTGTCATCCGTAAAGATAACATGAGCAGACGATTGTTGTTCACTTAACTTCAGTCCTCCATCAAGTGTGGTCTGCAATGGAGAAGCGCCCGCGGACAAGCATTGTTCGAAAGGCATGGTCACTTTATATTTGCGGCAAATGGGTATGTATCTGGTGACGACTCATGATCTTTCACGTTCCAGCACGGGGAATTTACTCGGTACCCTGACGTCCCGATTGGCCACGGATTCCGAAACGCTCATGGTTTCAATCGCAACAACAGCAGGCATCTGCGTGCGGAGCGGCTCTCGCGTTCGGGTGCTACTTTAACGACGACACGTATCGAATTCGTCGAAATCACCCGGTGCCAGTTTCGTCCTCAAGAAGGTTCCCTGGTTCGACCGTTTGTCAGCCCGAAGCCATGGAAGTCTAGATCAGGCCGTCCGGCTGCGGCGTTCGGTCGTCATCTTGGATCCGCGTGAACTTCGTTCCATCCAGCGCCGTCACCTCGGAACCTGACGTCCTCTGGCTTCGGCGCCTTCTATTTCCTCGTATCGGCGGTATGCTAAGCGTCAGCCACATGCCCACGAGCCCCAATCTGACCCCTGGATTGTACGCAGCGCCCACACCCCAGCAAACGGCTCATCTAACTATTTGATCTCAACGCAAGGACCGCAACGCTGCCCGAAGCTCTGCCGCGATCTGCCAGGGAACCGACGTGCGGCTGACCAAATAGACTGACAGCCGCGAGTTCGTCTAAGAGCGGGGGAACTGGTTCCGCCGCCTGGCACGGTTGGGAATTAGACATCCGCAGCGGCGCCTTCCTGGTCGATCCGGAAAGTACGGGCAAGAACTTTCCGGTTCCGGTTGCGGTTGAGGATGAGAAGATTTTTGTGCATCTTTGAGGCTGTCGTTTACCTGGTCCCCACATAGCAAGGACACTGCATGCCGCTTCGCTCGAAACTTCTTCTCATTGTCCTCGACGGCCTGCCATGGCGCAACTGGCGCAAATATATGGGCAACCTCGAAGGCTGGGTGCAGTCGGGCGAGGCGCGCGTTTGGAAGATGCGCTCCGTCCTGCCGTCGACGTCCGCCTCCTGTTACGCCTCGATCCACACTGGCGTGTCGCCGCAGGTCCACTATGTCGTTTCCAACGAAACGCTGTTTCGGGTAGAACAGCCCGACATATTTTCCGAGGTTGTGAAAGCGGGGGGCAAGACAGGGGCGGTCACGCATTCGTTCTGGTCGATGTTCTTCAACCGCGTGCCCTTTGATCTCGTCCGCGACATCGAGTATGACGAACCTGGCGGACCGATCACCCATGGTCGTTTTCACACGATGACCGGTTACAATCACCAGAACCAGATGACGCCCAGCGATACGGATTTGTTTGCCACGCTGACCATGCTGGCAGAGCGTCGCGGCATCGACTACGGCATTCTCCACACCTGCACGCTGGACTCGATGGGACACCGCTTCGGTCATGATTGTGGCGAGATGGACCATGCGCTGTTTGCGATGGACGCAATGCTGGCCACTTTTCTGCCGCGCTGGCGCAAAGCAGGCTATGAGGTTATGGTGACGGCCGATCACGGCCAGACGGACCGCGGTCATCATGGCGGCCGCAGCGACGATATGCAGGATTTCGCGCTTTATTATTTCGGCGCCGGCGAAGGACCTGAAGACGATGTCCTGCTAGACCAATTGCAACTTGCGCCAACCGTCCTCGAACGGCTGGGCGTACCGGTGCCGGCAACGATGAAAGCCGAATCTTTTCTGAGATAGGTTACTCTGCAGTACTGGTCGCTCCGGGAGCGCAAACAGGCGTTTTCCCGGACAATGGCGGAACTCGACCGGCGGCTGAAGATTTTTATCAATCTGCCGCTTGCCTCGCTGGATCGGCTCAGTATCCAGAGCCATGTCGATGAAATCGGCCAGTCAAAGGGCGAAAATTAATCCTGGGGAAGGACTATAGATTATGGAGAAGTTGATTTCCCGCGGCGAGACTGAAATATGGCTGTTGCAACACCGTTCGAACAACCGCCTTTGCCGCGAAGGACGAGCATGCCTTTTCCATCCGTGACGATCCGATCCGACCACGCCGGCCAACGTCGCACCATTGCATCGGTCCCGGAAGCGGCCGAGGGCTGCTGATGAGCTGGCCAACCCATGACGGGGCGAAACTGAAAATCGCGCGGCAGAAATGCCTGGATGCCCTGGGTGGTTGCGGTCGTGGGCGGCCGCGCTCGTTCAACCGAGAAGCAGCCTTGGCGCAGGCAACGCGTCTGTTCTGGATGAAGGGGTTCGAGGCGACTTCAATCGCCGACCTTACTGAGGTGATGGGCATCGGTGCGCCCAGCCTATACGCAGCATTCGGCTCGAAGGAGGCGCTCTATGTCGAGGCGTTGCATTACTATGTAGCGAGTTACGAACGCTTCTCTTGGGCTCGTTTCGAGGCTGCGGCGACAGTGCGCGAAGCGGTCGAGATCCTATTTGATGGATTCAGCCGCCGCACTGACCGGATCTTTTGATGGTATGCCCCAAGGCTGCATGGTGACACTCTCGTCAGTCGGCAGCGAAGGTCATTCGGAACTCTGTGAACTTGTGCGCTCAGAGCGTGCCGCCCCGCTCGAGCGCCTGAAGGCACGCTTGGCCCGAGCCGTGGTGGAGGGTGAGCTTCATGCCTCAGTCGATGTCCATGCACTGGCCCGTTTTGTCCAAACCGTTCAGAGCGGGATGTCGATCTTGGCACGCGATGGAACGAGCCGCGCCGAACTGGAGGCCGTGGCTCAGACCGCGATGCTGGGTTGGGATGCTCGTACCGGCGGTCGCGCTAACGCTCGCCCCTGATGCCGGTCTGTCAAAATTCAGTCGATGCCTTCGACATTACGCAATTTCGGAACCACAAAGTCGGCAGAGGCTCGCACAACAGGGCGCATGAATCTCGTCGATGGATAGGTCAAGTATGCGTCCGTCGGCCTGACCTCGTATTCCGGCAATATGCGCACCAGACGTCCATCGGCCAGCTCTTTCGAGACGAGGATTACCTGGACAGGACCTGCACCGTGCCCTGACTTCAGGCTGTTTATTATCACCTGCGCGTTGTTGGTTCTGAGCGATGGGCGAATGGCAATCTCGGTCATGGCCCCCTCTTTGCATAGTGTGAGCGTATCTCGCGGCGACAGGATTGTCGTGTTGGTGACCATGTCCACCTGCGACAAGCGATCAAAACTGTCGATCGGCCCGACACGTTTCAGAAAGTCCGGCGACGCGACGAGAATGCGCCGGATCGATCCGAACCGGCGGATGATCAGCTCCTGCTGTTCCGGCTTGTCGTATTGAACGGCGAGATCGAAATTCTCATAGATCAAATCGACTTGGCGGTTGTCGAGCACGAGATCGACCGTGACCGCCGATGCTCGTTCTGGAACTCCATCACCATGCCATGAAGATGTTGTGCACCAATGCAGGATGGGGCATGGATGCGAAGAGCACCTTCGATCTCACCCATGTCGTGGCGGACACCTTCCATCGCTGCCTCGATCGAAGCAAGCGCATTACGGCTCACCTCGTAAAGCCTCATTCCATGCGCGGTCGGCCGGACTGCGCGCGTCGTGCGCTCCAGCAACCGCGCGTTGACGTGGCGTTCGAGGTTGCGGAGATGCTTCGTCACCGCCGGCTGCGAAATACCGAGATCGCGTGCTGCACCTGTCACCGACCCCTTTTCAACGGTCCTGACGAAGGCTCGAAGGGCGAGATTGACGTCCATTTATATCCTCTGGTTATAGTATCTATCACACCATAACGGGTAGACGCGACCCGCGCCACAGGCTTTATGCCTCCCACATGTATCTGTCGTGGGACTGAAGTAAAAATGTCGATAAGCAGGCGCTCGTTTGTTGTTGGATTGCCAATGGTACTGGGAGGCTGCGCGACGCAACAGCCTCAGGAAATGACGCCGAAGTCACCTGCCAACGATCCGTACTATCTGACGATGTATGCGGCCATCGACACTGAGCCATTTCCAGTTCCTCCTGTCGACCTGAAGAAGGTGAAGCCACGTTTCTACCGGCAACAGGTCGCCTACCCGACGAACGAGAAGCCCGGCACGATCGTCGTCGATCCGAACGAAAGGTTTTGCTACCTCGTCCTGGAGAACGGCAAGGCGATACGGTACGGCGTTGGCGTCGGCAAGATCGAGGCCTTCAACTTCCAGGGCGAAGCTACGATCGCACGTAAGGCTAAATGGCCAGGTTGGCGACCCACGCCTGACATGATCGCTCGCGATCCGGAACGATATGGACCGCTGAAGGAGGGCCTTCCGGGCGGTACGGCAAACCCTCTCGGACCACGCGCGCTCTATCTCTACCGGGATAACCAGGACACCTACTACCGTCTTCACGGCACGGTCGAGCCGTGGACCATCGGAACCAAGGTGTCGTCCGGCTGTATCCGCCTCCTGAATCAGGACATCATGGACCTCTACAACCGAGTTCCCGTCGGTACGAAAGCGGTGGTCTTGCCGTCAATGGCCGTTGCGACCAGTTGAACCCGCGGATCGTACTCGACGCTGCTAAAGATATGCTCAGGATCAATTGGAGAATGAACAATGCAATGGGAATATCTAGTGATCGAAAGAACCTTGGATTCCGGCGATCTTGGGAAGCTGGGGGCTGAAGGACAGAGCTCGTCGCGGTCGTCTCTCCAGCGCACTTCGTGCTGCATTACTTCTTCAAGCGAGAGGCGCGCGTCTGACGGATAGTGCGCCGCACCAAGAGATTACGCGACGGACATTGATTCGTCGGCACCCTTTCCAGCAACCCACAACAGGAGAATTCCATATGGCCCAGCGTGACGCCGTTTTCCCCGCCGGTCGGCATGACCTCTACACCTCACAGACCTATTCCGCGGCGATCAGATCAGGTGATCTCCTGTTCGTGTCCGGTCAGGTCGGCAGTCGCAGCGACGGCTCGCCCGAGCCGGACTTCGAGGCTCAGGTCCGTCTGGCATTCGCTAATCTCGAGGCCACCCTGCAAGCGGGTGGATGCGGGCTTGACGACATCGTCGACGTGACGACCTTTCATACCGATCCCGAAAATCAGTTCGGCACAATCATGACCGTTAAAAGCGAAGTCTTCCCGGCAGCGCCTTATCCGAATTGGACCGCGATTGGCGTCAACTGGCTCGCGGGGTTCGACTTCGAGATCAAGGTGATCGCCCGTATTCCCGGCTGATGTCATCAGGTTAGAGTTTGAAACAGTCAGCCGATACCGTTGGTAGCTTGGGCACGCAATTTCTGCTCGAAAGGATTTCCGCAAGGCCAGCGGCGCAGTCGGCGCATGCTGCATACGGATCTTGTCGTGCGGAGGTCGTGTAGCTCGAAAAGGTACTTCGTTAGGGTGTGATGAAAAGTCCGGCTGAGCCATTTCAGATTATGATCTCAATTCTGGCCCAGGGTGCCTACGTCACTGTGCGGCCGCCCGAGGTAGGCCAGGGGGCGAGCTTCTTCGCGAAGTCTGCGCAAGCTGTCCTCTCTTGAATCTATGCTGCCGATTCCTCTGCAATGCGATGTCCGCTTTTGGTCAATCGGCGTGATTTTAGGAATGACTGACATGCGGGCGCAAAGCAGCCATCGCATCGACGCGCGTGCTTAAATTCCTGAACCGTCAAGGTGCTTGGTGTCCTCGCCTTCCCAAGGTGGGGGCATAGAAGTACGATCCAGATTGGCAGAGGGCATCGGCATCCAGCATTTTAATTCCGGCTCGGCATATTCGACGATACGGCCGGGTGACGAATCAGAGGCGCGCCAACCTTCGGCGCCGAACTGGTCGCCATTAGACCAATAAGCGAGATCAACTTCGGCCGGCCCCTGTTCGGATGGGCGGATTGTTACAAGGATTCTGACTGCCATCTTTCGGCGCTCGCCATTTGGCGCCAGCGGTTTGGGTCGTCCATCGTTTTCCTTTTGAATTGCTATGGCTTGCAAGTGTCGCCTCACCATTGAATGCCGTCAACTCAAACTTTTTCACAGCCATCCTGCGAATTCGCCACATACTGCAGCTTCACATCCATACAACTTTTGCCGCTGGTGGTTGGTCTGCTCGCTTGCATCTGCGCTACAATCGAAATCGGTGAAAATTGACCAGGTGTGCCAACACTCGGCGTCGCTTCATATTCCACAGCACAATTCCTGGACGTTCAGAAGCCGCCAGTGTTGTAGCCTGAAGGTTAGCGGGCACTACATTTTCGGCGGCTCGTTTAGGTTTAGCGCCGGCGGCGCGGGTACCGAGGGATCGGATGGACGCTTGCCGAAGGGTGGTGAACTCAAATCGTTACCAGCTCCGCCACCAAGGCCTCTTCCCAATCCGCCACCCAGACCATCGCCTGGGTCGAAACCTGGTATTTCGATCTTCATTGTTGCCGGATCGACCACGGGACCCGAGCCTTTGTAGTGCATTACCATTTGCGGAAATGCGATCGTCAATCCTATCATTATCACCTGGATGCAGACGAAGGGTACAGCGCCCCAATAAATTTGGCCGGTGGTGACGGGCTGAATTTTCTTTCCAGTTATTTTGTCGAGATAAGGCACCTTTGCTGCGACGGACCGCAGATAGAACAGGGCGAAACCGAACGGCGGGTGCATGAAGCTCGTTTGCATGTTGATGCCAAGCAGAATGCCGAACCAGATCAAATCGATCCCAAGTTTGTCGGCAGCAGGCGCGAGCAGAGGCACGATTATAAAGGCGAGCTCGAAGAAATCGAGGAAGAAGGCCAGGAAAAATACCAGCACATTGACGACGACAAGAAACCCGACCTCACCACCGGGTAGCCCGATAAGCAGATGCTCAACCCACACGTGACCGTTTACGCCATAAAAGGTCAACGAGAAGACGCGCGCTCCTAGCAGGATAAACATCACAAATGACGACAGCCGTGTTGTGGAGGCTAACGCTTGACTTATGACGCTCAAGCTGAGCCGCCCTTTTGAGGCGGCCATGATCAAAGCACCCACCGCACCCATTGCACCACCTTCGGTCGGTGTTGCAATGCCGAGGAAAATTGTCCCGAGAACGAGAAAGATCAAGGCAAGGGGCGGTATCATGACGATGATGACTTGCTGGGCCAAGCGGGACATCAGGTTAAGTCCGAAAGACCGGTCAGCAAGAGCAAACCCATAGATGAGGACAGTTGCAAGCGTTGCGCCCCAAATATCGGCGTTTGATCCGGCGAAAGTCGCAAGCAGAAGACTGGCTCCATAGGCACCAGCACCGGCGATGACGAGTGTGACGATGAGTGAGGCAATGCCAGAGCCCAAAGTGCGGGCTTCGATAGGAAGGGCGGGCATGGAATCCCGCTTCCAGAACGTCATTAGGAAGATATAGCCAACATAGAGGCCGGTCAGAACAAGACCGGGAATAAGTGCACCGTGATACATATCTCCGACCGAACGGCCCAGCTGGTCGGCGAGAACGATCAGAACCAGAGACGGCGGGATGATCTGGGCCAAAGTTCCAGAGGCCGCAATAACCCCGGATGCAACGCGGCGGTCATACCCGTAACGCAACATGATAGGTAGCGATATCAGGCCCATTGCGATCACGGACGCAGCGACCACGCCAGTGGTCGCCGCAAGAAGCGCCCCAACGAAAACAACGGCATAGGCCAAGCCACCCCGGACCGGTCCAAACAGTTGGCCAATCGTATCGAGCAGGTCTTCTGCCATGCCGGAGCGCTCGAGGACTATACCCATGAAAGTGAAGAAAGGAATGGCAAGAAGAGTTTCATTGGACATTGTGCCCCAGAAGCGTTCGGGCAACGCATAAAGCAAGGGCCAGGAGAGCGTGATGCTCCCGTTAGAATACGGTGCCAGTTGGACGCCCGCGAAAAAGAACAGCAAGCCGTTGGCCGCAAGGGCAAAGGCCACCGGGTAACCGATCAACATGAAGATGATCAGGGAAGCGAACATAATTGGCGCCATGTTTTGCGCAATAAACTCAATCATTGCGCGCCTCCGCAAAAGCCACTTCCTGTTCCGCAATTTCCTCAAGGGACATCGGGGGGTTAGGGTCCGGTATATCTCCGCGGATCACGGCAACTTTCTTAATAATCTCTGAAATCCCTTGTATGCCGAGGAGGAGAAAGCCAATCAGTAGGACGAGTTTGGCCGGCCACAGGATCAAGCCACCTGCGCTGGAAGAAACCTCGCCACTATCATAGGAAAGCCTGACGTAAGGGATGAAGTAGGAAATCATCAGAATGACGAATGGCATGAGAAATGCCACATGTCCGAACAGATCGATCCAGTGCTGAACGCGACGGGAAAAAGCTCCATAGACAATGTCAATACGAATATGTTCGTTCTGGTGTAGCGTATATGCGGCTGCGAGCATAAAGGCGCCCCCGAAAAGGTACCACTGCAGTTCCAGCCAGGAATTCGAGGACATATTGAACGTCTTGCGAATGACCGCATTGCCGGCGCTGACGATGACCGCCAAAAAAATAAGCCA
Source organism: Phyllobacterium zundukense (assembly GCF_025452195.1). Lineage (NCBI taxonomy): Bacteria > Pseudomonadati > Pseudomonadota > Alphaproteobacteria > Hyphomicrobiales > Phyllobacteriaceae > Phyllobacterium > Phyllobacterium zundukense. Next base: position 123,840 of record NZ_CP104971.1, read on the forward strand.
AGCTACATAACGTCCGATGAATTCGTTGATACGATCAATTGTTCTCGATAGCGCGAGTAAAGCCGACACAGATTCCCTCCCCATGGATTATGCGGCTGAACACAAAGACCGCCGCTTCTCCGTCCCGCGGTATGGTGGTCGGTCTCTTTCAGCCTCGACTTAATAGATATATCGGCTTGTCACGTTATCGGCGATTGGTCAAATGAAGCTCTCTGCCAGGATTTCAGTCGAGCTGCCGATCGTGGCACGGCCTTTCGTAGTCGTCACTTTCCGAAACAGATGCCGCCGACCGAAGTCGAAATCCAGCGTCATGTGGGAAGAGGCGGTCGCGTGGCAGGACCCAGCTGTTTCGGCGACAATTGGTTGCCGAAGATGGTGACGCTTATCGATCTCCCACTTGCCCAAGCAGCAAGATCGAGCTTAGCGTGGACGGAGGTCGTCAGTTCAACGTTCCAGCAGCGACCTGGATTGGCGATTACCAGACTCGATTAAGTAAGCGGTGACTATATTACGCAGCCATGCGAACACACCGCGCTCTGGCCTGCCAACTGCCTTGCGAATGTAGTGGGCTGCGATCGCCGCACTGACGGTCGCGCCGAAATGACAGTAGCACGTGATCTTGTGCAATTGTCTGTCGGACAGTTCGAAAAATCGCTTCGCTTCACCGTAACTGTCGTCTTTCAATCCACCTGCTCGGAAGACTGAATCCTCGAAGGCCACTGAGATCGGCGAACCCTCGCTGCGCATGGCCGTACGCTCTCTGGCTGGCTGATACTCGGTCTCGGGCAGTGTCGCGAGGCGCCGTTCGGGTTTCTGTTCGAGGAGCTGTGCCCAGCGTTCAAGGCGTCCGTTGCGCGACATGGCTTGGTGCGGATAGTCTTGATCGACCTCGGCGACGCTCTGCAGTTGCTCGAGTACATGGTGCTTCATTTTCGCCTCCTCTAACGATAGTTGGTCCGCCCATTCCCGATTTATATCCTTGGCAAATGTGGCTCCCACGAATTTGGAAGTCCAATCACGATAATGCCGTCCACTCGCCGGAAGAAGAATTCGCCGTCAAGCAGCGAAGGCACTGCTCCCATCTAGGCGCCGCCCGTTGTTCTCGATAGCGCGAGTAAAGCCGACACAGATTCCCTTCCCATGGATTGTGCGGCTGAACACAAAGACCGCCGCTTCTCAGTCCCGCGTCATGTTGGTCGGTCTCTTTCAGCCTCGCCTCAATAGGTATATCGGCTTGTCACGGTTATCGGCGATTGGTCAAATGAAGCTCTCTGCTAGGTTTTCAATCGACTGCCGTTATGTCTTTCACTTCGCCATGCCGTGCAGTCGGCAAATATGAATAGCAAAGGTTGGACGTTTGGTATGTGGTGGGTGCCAGTCGCGCGGTAGAGATCAACGCTTTCTCGCGCCGTGAGGTTGACAATCCCTTTCATGGTTACGATCCTTGCCTCCTTAATAAGGGATAAGGGGAACACAATGAAATTCTTCAAAAACTTTCGATTTGTAGCCGCAATGCTCATTGTTGGCGCGGCAGTTGGATCAGGCCTCGCCATCGCGCAGACACCGGCGTTTTTCCGTATCGGAACTGGAGGGACTGCTGGAACCTACTATCCCATCGGAGGTCTAATCGCGAATGCCATTTCCGGCAGCGGTGACAAAGGAGTTTCTGGCCTTGTGGCAACGGCAGTCTCGTCGAACGGTTCCGTCGCCAATATCAACGCGATTCAGGGCGGCGCACTGGAGTCGGGGTTCTCTCAATCCGACGTTGCCTATTGGGCGCATAGCGGTACAGGGCTCTATGAAGGCAAAGGTAAGGTCGAAGATTTGCGGCTGATCGCAACACTTTATCCCGAAACGATCCATCTGGTTGCCCGTAAGGGCGCAGAAATAAAATCTGTGGCGGACCTCAAAGGCAAGCGAGTTTCGCTCGATGAACCTGGCTCTGGCACAATCGTCGATGCGCGCATCGTGCTAGGTGCCTATGGCCTTACCGAAAAGGATATCAAAGCCGAGTACCTCAAACCGGGACCCGCAGGGGACCGCTTGCGCGATGGCGCGCTCGATGCTTATTTCTTCGTCGGCGGCTATCCGACAGGGGCAATTTCGGAACTTGCGACCTCAAGCGGCATTTCGCTTGTGCCGCTAACTGGACCCGAAGCCGATAAACTCCTTGCCGACAACAGCTTTTTTGCCAAGGATACCGTTCCTGCAGGGACGTACAAGGATGTCGGCGAAACGCCGACGATATCAGTAGCCGCGCAATGGGTAACGAGCGCCAAGCAGCCAGACGATCTTGTCTACAATATTACGAAGGTCATGTGGAACGATGCCACGCGTGCGGCCCTGGATGCGGGGCATGCCAAAGGCAAGCTTATCACCCTTAAGAATGCCACGACTGGCCTCGGCATCCCCCTGCATCCGGGGGCCGAACGCTTCTACAAAGAAGCCGGAGTGTTAAAATAGGCAAATAGGCAAAATTTCCGGACGGTACAGGGCGCGCCATCTTAGGCGCGCCTGCGCTTTCAGAGCCATCGCACCAAGCAACGGAGCCAGCATGAACCCTGAATCTGTAAAGAATGCGCCTTCGTCGCCGATGGAGCTTGACGAGGCGAAGGCGAGGGAACTCGAGGAACGGTTCGATTCGGAAATCCGGTTCAGGCCCCTTTCACAGGTAGCGGGCAGGCTGGTCGGTGCCCTGCTGATCGCCCTGTCGATCTTTCACTATTACACGGCTGGTTTCGGGCTGCTGCCCGAGATGGTTCATCGTGGCATTCATCTATCATTTGTGCTCGGTCTGGTATTCCTCGTATTCCCATTTTCACGCAAGGGCTATGATCAACCAGCCATTTCGAGCCTGCTGAGACCCTTGGGGATTTCGATCATTGACTGGCTTCTCGCCACTATCGCCGTGGTTGCCGTCCTTCACGTCCCTCTCATTCCTTTAGACGATCTTGCCTTCCGCGTCGGCAATCCAACGCAAACCGACGTGATCCTTGGCGGATTGCTTATCCTCATTCTTCTCGAAGCGACACGCCGTTCCGTTGGGTGGCCGCTGCCCATAATCGCGGTTCTTTTTATGACCTATGCGATTTTTGGTCCGTCCATGCCAGGCATTCTCGTTCACCCCGGCGCCACCGTTCCGCAGCTTGTCAATCACTTGTATCTTACGACCCAAGGCATCTACGGCATCGCCCTTGGCGTCGTCGCGACCTATGTCTTCCATTTTGTGCTTTTCGGCGTCTTCGCCACGCGCATAGGCCTCGGACAACTTTTCCTCGACTGCGCTGCCTGGATAGCCGGGCGCTATGCAGGCGGGCCCGCCAAAGTCTCGATCTTCGGCTCTGCGCTTTTTGGTATGATTTCCGGCTCGTCCGTTGCCAACACGGTGACGGTCGGCTCGCTGACCATTCCGGCAATGATCCGACTGGGCTATCAACGCCATTTTGCGGCTGCGGTCGAATCCGCCTCATCCACCGGTGGCCAGATCACCCCGCCGATCATGGGGGCCGCGGCATTTCTGATGATCGAATTTCTCAACCTACCCTACACGACAATCATCCTTGCGGCGATCGTCCCGGCATTCATGCACTTTTTCGGGGTGCTCGTGCAGGTCCATTTCGAGGCCAAGCGCACGGGGCTTCGCGGTTTAAGGCCAGAGGAGATGCCGGACCTCAAGGAGGCATTCAAACGCGACTGGCCCACCGTCATTCCGCTGATCGTGTTGGTCGGTATTCTGCTTGCTGGCTATACTCCTTATCTTGCCGCCTTTTGGGGCATCACCCTTTGTGCGCTTGTAGGGTTGCTCAACCCGCGCAAACGAATGTCCATATTGGAAGTTTTCGAAGGTCTGCGCGACGGCGCAAAGTACGCGCTTGCGGTCGGCGCAGCCGCAGCGACTGTCGGCATCGTCGTCGGCGTCGTGACCCTGACCGGCGTCGGGTTCAAGATTTCTTTCATTGTAACATCGACCGCCGCGGAGATGGCGACATGGGTCGGCGCGATCTTGCCGGTCGCACTGTTTGCCCCACAAACCTTGACACTGCTTTTCACGCTGATCATGACCGGTGTGGTCTGCATACTCATGGGATGTGGCATTCCGACGACTGCGAACTACATTATCATGGCGACGATCGCCGCGCCGGCGCTCGGTGTTCTCGGCGTAGAGCCGATTGTCGCGCACTTCTTTGTCTTCTACTACGGGGTTCTTGCTGACATTACCCCGCCGGTGGCGCTGGCCGCCTACGCTGCAGCGGGCATGGCAGGTGCAGATCCGTTTCGAACGGGAAATACGGCATTCCGGCTTGGGCTTGGCAAGGTTCTTGTGCCTTTTGTTTTTGTTTTTTCGCCTTCATTGCTTCTTGTAACAGCAAACTTCACATGGTTCGCGTTCTTCGTTGCCTTCATCGGCTGCACCGTCGGGATTGGCTGCCTTGGTGCCGCTTTGTCAGGTTTCATGCTGGTCAGGACAAGGATTTGGGAACAGGCATTGCTCATCATTGCAGCGATCCTTCTTGTTGTACCAGAAATCTATTCATCACTCATTGGCGGTCTGCTCATTATGCCTGTGCTGATTCGTCAATTCACTCGTTTGAAGAACTCTGCATCGGCTCAATGAAGATTGTTGTGATGCCGGCTTATCGGATTAAACCCACGATGGAAAATCTCGAAGAGAGTCGTGTAAAAAGGCGAGGATGAAGTGGATCAGAGCATGTTTGGCCCCCACGCGACGACGTTTTCCGGCCACAATACAAATTTTGGGCGAGGCCGTAATCAATGCAGCGTGCATTGGGCAATCTTGCCAAAGGCGAGGGGTTTGTCCTACTGATCGCGCATGGGCTCTCTTTTCCACTGGTGGATCTATGTGCTGGTCATCATCGGCGTATCGGCAGTGTTTGGTCTTTTCGGTCCGCCCTGTCGCCCGAGGGATGACGAGGAGTGAACGTAACCCCGCGTCAGTATACGCGATCTACAGGTTGTAGCATGCCTGCAGTAGAGTTTGTTGTCCGACCAGGAATGCTCCTGGGTGTGGCTTTACCAGTCGAACCTGCTGGTGATGGCAGAAGAAACCGACCAGTCGAGCACCCGCGGCGTGCAAGTCAAATTGTCGTTTGAATCCCCAGTTCGACCACGCGCCCGGTTGGCAGACGGAAATAGTCTGTCGCACTGCTGGCATTTTGGGCGAGCGCTACAAAAATGCGATCTTGCCAGAATGGCATTCCCCCTTTTGCGGCCGGTATCAGCGTGCGTCGCGACAAAAAGAACGACGTCGACATAATGTCGAATTTCCAGCCAAGCTTCTTTGCAAGGACAAGGGCGCGCGGAACGTTTGGCGTCTCCATATAGCCGAACGTGATGATCACCCGGCTGAAATGCGGCGTGAAACTTTCATAAAATATCTTGTCGTTGTCTGCGACGAATGGCGAAGAGGATGTAACCACGCTCAATATCACGTTTTTCTCGTGCAACACCTTGTAGTGCTTGAGGCTGTGGAGGAGGGCGGTTGGTGCCCCCTCGACGTCGCTTGTGAGGAAGACTGCCGTTCCTGGAACCGTCAGCGGCTGCTTTTTCGTCAGGCTTTCGATCACAGTTCTCAAAGGAATTTCATCCGCCCGTGTTTTCGATATGAGTAATCGGCGTCCCGCCATCCAGGTTTGCATCAAGAAAGCGGCGCTGAGTGCGATCACAACAGGCACCCAACCGCCGTGGGCAAATTTCGCAACGTTGGCCACGAAAAAGCCGACGTCGATGATCGCAAGCGGAATGATGACAAGCAGAGCGAACAGCAGAGACCACTGCCAGATCCTACGCATCACCACGAACAGCAGGGCGGCGGTGATGAGCATCTCTCCGGTAACCGCGATACCGTATGCTGCAGAGAGCGCACTGGAGCTTCTGAAACTGATGATGAGGACGACGACGCAGATCAAAAGCAGCGTGTTGATCTGCGGCATATAGATCTGACCAGACTGCGTTTCAGACGTATGACGCACATGAAAGCGCGGCAGCAGATTGAGATGCATGGCCTGGCGGATGAGGGAGTAGGCCCCCGATATCACGGCCTGGCTGGCAATAACGGTGGCGGCCGTTGCGAGAATGACCATGGGTAATTGTGTCCAATCAGCCTGCATTTCAAAGAAGGGGTGCTCGGAAACAGGATTTGTCAGCACGTATGCTCCTTGCCCGAAATAATTCAACAGCAGACAGGGGAAAACTATAGCGAACCAGGCGACGACGATCGGTTTGCGGCCGAAGTGTCCAAGATCGACATAGAGCGCTTCGGCACCAGTGACGGCCAGAAAAACAGCGCCCAGAACAGGAATCGCTATTTCCGCGTGCACGACAAGAAATCTGACGCCGTAGTAAGGATTAACCGCCGCCAGAACGGACGGCTGCTCGACGATATGAACCAGTCCTGAAACACCGAGGGCCAGGAACCAAAGCGCCGTTATCGGGCCAAATATGGATGCAACGCGCTCGGTTCCAAATCTCTGCACGAGAAAAAGCGCAAGGATGATGGCGACTGTGATGGTGACGACCCATTCAGCCAAAGTGGGTGCTACAACTTCAAGACCTTCAACGGCCGAGAGGACGGAAATCGCGGGTGTTATAATTGCGTCGCCAATAAACAGCGACGCTCCTATGACGCCAAGCACAAGTATCCACACAGGTCTGCCTCTGAAACTCTCCCGGGCCAGCGCCGTCAGTGACAGTGTTCCACCTTCGCCCTTGTTGTCAGCCTTAAGCACGAAGCTCACATATTTTATCGTCACCACCATGGTGAGCGCCCATACAATCAACGAGAGCAAACCCAAGACCTCGAGGCGGGCGAATGAAACAGATGGGGAACCGGCAGCGTGCAGGGCCTCGCGAAAGGCGTAGAGCGGGCTGGTGCCAATATCGCCATACACAACGCCCAAAGCTCCGAGCACCAGAAGCGGAAGGCCCTGCGAACCATCGGCGGAACTTGGAATTTGCGGGTCGTTGGCGCGCAGCTGGGTCGAACTCAATGACACGTCCTCGTTTGATTGGGCAGTAAGTTCATTAGCCATCATGGTGTAGGTGACGAGGCCGCGAATGAAAAGCCACAAAGGACTTGTCACGCTCAAACGGCAGACCGTTTTTCCGCGTTATCGTCGTTTGCACCGAATCCTATGAAAGAATTGCTATCGGCCAATCGTGTATCCCTTTTTCACAGTCGCGAAGCTCGTGAAGGTCAACAACAGCCATTCAGCCTGATAGATATCCGTTACTGGGCGGAAAGCCCTGACTGGTGCGCGGTAGTCCTCGGGGCGGTTCGTGAAGGGTGATTGGCAGGATCGCGACTGGCAGTGGCGGGGATGCGTGATTTCATGTCAATATTGATGCGGTTGGTCGCCACAGTGTCGTGAACTCGGTGGCACAGGCTACGGAACATCGCCTACGGCCCTATTTCGTCGCCCATTTCGGCACATGTTTCGAAAATCGTCTGCGTGTATTCCTCGGGACTGCTGGCGCTGAGCTTCAGCACATCATCGACGGCTTGTTGTTGGTTGCTCCAGCCGATAATCCAGTTTCCTCCGAAGTTTCCGTCCGCGACATAAGCTCTTCGCGCACGCTCCTTGTACGCGTCGATCCGTCCCTGGTCGATCTGGCAGATATCGGCTGCGATCCGCGCCATACCGCCCGACAACTGCGCACCTGTCACGGCCATCGTCTTCATTTGTTCCGCTGGTTGCGTATAGGCCGAGATCGGATCGGCGCAAAACACTCCGAGAGCGAGAAACTTGGCGATTTTCACGCGCATTTCCTCCTTGCAATCGAACGCCGCAGTATAATACGAATTGCTTGCGATGGCATCTACTAACGCGCCATGTCTGATTTGTGCGAGACGGATTATAGGTGTGATCTGATGTGCGAACGTGATGACAAGGGCAGTCCATGCCGGCGTCAGGGCAAAGCGGCATTACAACGCGATGTCGTCCGTGGATCCCACGGACTCTGCCGCCGATCATTGCGACCATCAGCTAAATCTTGTTTGCGGACATAAGAGTTGAGGCCCGGCGGTATGGATCCGTGATGACAATCGCATAACACCGAGCCTCTGTCCTCTGGGGGAGAGGTAAACTGTAGCGTGATCCCCCCGATGCAGACTGTCAAATCAAAAACATTTGGCGCGACAACCCTTTTGCATACCAGGGCTTTGGGTCTACTGGGAGAAGAGCGTAGCCAAAACTATCCCCAGTCTTGCCAGTTTCCCTCTCAGGAATTCCGACATTAAACGCGCTCTCGCCAACAGCTAAGAGCGGTCGTCGGTGCAACTCGTCTTTGGAAGACCGCTAGCATTTTGCATTTCAGGATTCTATCAAGACCCATGGATATAAAACCCGCCCGTCGAATCCGGCTGTCATCGTCTTTTCGTTCGTTCATTGAGAGTGAGGCTGCCGGCGGCATCATTCTGATGGCCGTTGCTGCTCTGGCGCTGATTGTTGCCAACTCTTCGTTGAGGGAAGGTTATTTCGCTCTTCTCAAAACCGATCTCGGCAGCCTGAGCATTCTTCACTGGGTCAACGATGCGTTGATGGCCGTATTCTTTCTTCTGGTCGGCCTTGAGATCAAGCGGGAGATGGTCAATGGTCAGTTGTCGAACTGGTCGCGCCGCGCATTGCCGGGATTTGCGGCGCTTGGCGGCATGGTCGTACCAGCTTTGATCTTCCTTGCCCTCAATGAAGGGGAAACCCTGCGCGGCTGGGCGATCCCGTCGGCCACGGATATTGCCTTTTCGCTCGGCGTCCTGTCGCTGCTCGGATCGCGCGTTCCGCTGTCACTGAAGATTTTTTTGACGGCGCTCGCCATCATTGATGATCTGGGCGCGGTCATCATTATCGCCTTTTTCTACTCAGACGGCCTGAACATTCCCGCTGTTGCCGGTGCCGCTGCTGTCTTCGCCATTCTTATCGCGATGAACCTTTTGGGTGTGGTGCGGCTTTGGGCCTTTCTCATTCTCGGTTTGATCCTGTGGATACTGGTGTTCAAGTCCGGAATCCACGCGACCATCGCCGGTGTGCTGCTTGCCCTTGCTATTCCGATGCGTGGCGACAAGGGGCGATCGGATGCACCGCTGCTTACGCTTGAACACGCCATTCAGCCCTGGGTCGTTTTTCTCATCGTCCCGATCTTCGGTTTTGCCAATGCCGGCGTGTCGTTCGGCAACGTGTCATTGTCTAATCTCGCCGACCCGGTTCCGCTCGGTGTGGCGGCCGGCCTTTTCATAGGCAAGCAGATCGGTGTGTTCTCCTTTGCATGGCTTGCAATCAAGCTGCGCCTGGCCGAACGTCCGGCCGGAGCAACCTGGCTACAGTTATACGGTGTGGCGATCCTTTGCGGCATCGGCTTCACCATGAGCCTTTTCATCGGCTTGCTTGCCTATGCCAATTCACCCATGCTGCAGGACGAAACCAAGCTTGGCGTGCTGCTGGGTTCGCTGCTGTCGGCCGTGTTTGGCGCAATCTTGCTGCGCTTGTCGCCGTCACCGGCAAGGGCGTGACACGCGGCACTTGCCGATCAGAGCGTCAGCAGGAGAATAAGCCAGTCGAGCCCGAGCTGGAAATTGAAATTTAGGACATAAATTCAAATTTGGCGCATAATTATGAAGTTATGGCATCTCGCGATTAATTGTCGCGACGATGGTCCTGTCCGAGGAGTTCTTGTCGTAGAAGTTAAGTTTCTGTCGGCTCTCGTTTGCTGTTTCAGGGGAAAGTCCCACGGAAGCTTTGCTTCCAACGTTGCTGCAAAAGAACACCATGATAAATTTCTCATTAGCCGTGCATTCGCATGTGCGACAGGGAGCGATGCTAGGTTGGACCGTCCGGCGCAGCTGCAGCCGCGAAGATGCAAGCGCGTGTCAGCCTCACCAGGAAACAGTAGGAGGGAATGTGGCAGACAGCACAATAAATGGCAGCTTTGAATGCCCTGCCTGTAGAGGCGTAGTTGGGGCCTAATCGGATGCCGACGACGCCATGGCCGTTTGCCGCGATTGCGGACACGTGTTCGGCACATGGGCGAGCGCTCAAGCAATGGCCCAGGCCTCGATCAAGAAGCAACTTCTGGCTATAGTGAAAGCGAATATCAGCAAATCGATCAAAGCAGCAAATCGCAAGATGAGGCGCTAAATCCGTCACGCCCTTGCCGACCCTGTGGTGCTATTTGTTCAACGGAGCGAGGAAGCTGCCGAGGGTCCAGTCACGGCCGAGCATTAATACAGCCATTACAACAAATTGTTTGAAGTCGATTAAACCGTCAGGTTCCACATGCTTTTCCCCTATGGGTGGAGATATGCCAACGGCGACTGAGAGCTAACATGGAAGGGTGGCATCAACATTTCATAACATAGCGATTTCTGTGGGGCAAAAGCTATAATCTAATCAATACTGTTTAAGCCTGCTTATCAATCCAGCCGCCTCCGGCAGTTGCAACAGCGTGCCGGATTATTCTATGGCTCTCTATAATCGGTGCACATGCTTCGGATTTCGCAGCGCAGGAACGCATTCGCAACTACGCTATCCCAAGCTTCCGCCCACAGGCATGTTGCGGTCGGCAAACTTAAAATGGTCACTCGTATCGCCTCCGCCAGAAAACTCCTGACGATCCTCGATGCCATCTTGCGATGCGAGATACCATGACCGCTCGACAAACGAATACAGTCGTTCGCTTTGGCCCGCTTCACTTTGTGAAACACCGCTATCTGGATTTGGTTGCTGCCCCTTGAACAATGATCTGTTCAAGCGTGTGACGATGACCTTGGGGCTATATGGAAAGGCCGAATATTCCGCGTTCACTGGCCATTTACCGGAAACTAGGCTGGAAATTCGACATCATGACCACCTCTTTCTTCCTTTCGCGCCGTTCGCTCAAAGCCGCAGCACAGTCAGGCATGCCGTTTTGGCAGGACAAATTGTTCATCGCCTTGGCTAATAGCGCGAGCGATGCAACAGAATATTTCCAGATTCCGACTGGGCGCGTTGTGGAAATCGGAACACAGGTCAACGTCTGATGGCGCTTTCCAAATGATTATTCAGTTTGATCGATGCTGATGAATGGGCAGCAGGGGCCTGCTTGCCACATTGCGTCCAATTGATGAAATCGGCCGATGGACACTTCACGGCGAGCGGGGTTTTCGCTCAGCTTGATTCCACCGAGATCAAGGCACGCGCGAAGCCTTTTTCCGCCATCTCGATCGTCCCGTCGGGCAGTTTGAGAACCCTGTCGATGGCGAGGCCATAAAGGCGCAGCCGTTCCTCCAGTGCTTCTGCCGCCGCATCGACATTGCCGGCTTTTGCCTGTTGCAGGGCATCGTTCATCACTGCGCCGAGGCTCAAACGGAACTGCAGCAGCATCTCAGCGAAGGCGAGGGGATCCGGTGCATCGAAAACGCCCTGCGCGTTGCCTTGTCTTAGAATCTCCGCGAGCGCGGGGGTGACGACGGCCGTTACCGCTTGGTCCATGCGGTGGAAAAGGACAATGTTTTCAGGACGAAAGATAACCTCGAACGTATTGCGAATATGCGGGGCATACTCGATCTTCAACCGTCGCGATCCGGCAAAGAGGCCGTTGAGGCGGCTGATCGGATCAAGTGTGGGATCATCCAGAACGGGTTGGAGATCGGTCATGCTGTCGCGCGCCATCCGCACCGCGAGCGCCTCCAGCAATGCCGCCTTCGAATCGAAATAATGATAGAAAGCGCCCTTGGAGAGGCCGGCCTCGCGGATGATGTCGTTGACGGTCGTGTTATCGTAGCCGCGACTGAAGAACAAACGTTGCGCGCAATCCAAAAGTTCAGCGAACCTGATCTTCGGCGCTTTGATGGTTCGAACCACGAATAGGCTCCTCAATAAACTTGATTGAAATCTTTATCTTCCCAAGCGGACGACGGAAACGGTCTTTCGCTCTAGCTCGCATTTCTATGATAGACCGACGGTCGGTCGATTGCTATAGTCAGTTGTAAACACCATCCGCGCCGGAGATTCAATCATGCGATTATCGCGTTTATCGATTGCCATTGCTGTTGCTTTGGCGATTGCCGCTCCTGGCATCTGGTACATGCAGCGGCCACAGACCGTCACGACAGTCATGCCGAAGCGCGGAAATGTAGCAGAAATTGTCTATGCCAATGGGGTGGTCGAGCCGCGCACCTGGGCTAAGGTGACGGCGCTTGTGCGCGAACGTATTGTCGAGCAATGCGAGTGTGAGGGCCAAGCCGTGGAGCAGGGCGCTATATTGGCCCGTCTCGACACCAGTGAGGCGCAGGCGGCGCTTGTAGAGCTCGATGCACGTCTGCGCCTCGCCCGCGACGATCATCAGCGCCTGGCCGTACTGGTCGAACGCAACGCCACCAGTCAACAGTCTGTCGACCGGGCCAGCAGCGAGGTGGCGCAGCTTGAAGCGCTGGTCGCCGGACAGAAGGCAAAGCTGGAAAGCTACATTTTGAGAGCTCCGGCCACCGGAACAGTGTTGCGGCACGATGGAGAGGTTGGTGAGATCACCGAACCTGGAACCATATTGTTCTGGGTCGGCCAGCCATCGCCGCTTATTGTCGTTGCCGACGTCAACGAGGAAGACATTCCGCGCGTAAAGGTTGGCCAGCGCGCGCTCTTGCGTTCCGACGCGTTTGCGAACCGCAACCTGGAGGCGACCGTCGATAGCATAACGCCGAAGGGCGATCCGGTGACCAAGACCTACCGGGTCCGTTTCAAGCTGCCCGACGACACGCCGCTGATGATCGGCATGTCGACGGACGTCAATATTGTCATTCGCGTTGCTGAAAATGCGCTGACTGTCCCGTCACTCGCGCTTCGGGGCAATGCGATTTATACCGTTGATGGTGGCAAGGCCTTCCGGCACGAACTCGTCACCGGGATTCGTGGCATGAAGGACGTCGAAGTCCAATCAGGCCTGACTGCCGATGCACGCGTCATCTCGCCATTTCCGGAAGATATTGCCGATGGTGCCCGCGTGACGTCTGCAAAGGAGTGAGAGACGTGCGGCTTATTCTCGATCTCGCTGTTACGCACATTGCCGGCCGCGGCCGGCAAACTCTGGTCGCAATCATTGGCGTTGCCGTGGGTGTTGGCTTTTCCGTTGCCATGGCTGCGCTGATGCAGGGCGGTCAGGACGATTTTGTCGAGCTGCTGATCAACACTATGCCGCATGTCCAGATCACCGATGAGCATCGGACACCGCCGCGTCAGCCGGCGGAAGAGGTTTTCGATACCGCTGCCATTTCCGGGCTCCGTCCCCGGGATGATCGCCGAGGCATCATCAATCCGACGGCCGCCCTGACGTGGCTCAACGGTTGGGTTCCCGGGCGGCTGGCACAAAGCCTCAAGACACAAGGTGTCATTCGTTATTCAAGCCGTGATGTCGGCGCTTCGATCATCGGGATCGATCCCGAAATCGAGCAGGGTGTATCCCCGATCGTCGATGATTTCAAGGCGGGCAGCTTCGCCGGCCTCAGGGCCGGCGGCAACAATATCATCATCGGTGACACGATGGCGGGGCGTCTCGGGGCAGGGCTTGGCGATACGATCACGGCGGTGTCATCGACCGGGCAGTCGCGCAACTTCAAGATCGTCGGGCTCTTCCATACCGGCACCACTGCACGCGACGAAGGCGAAGCCTATGTTCTTCTCAAGAACGCACAGATCCTGAGCGAGCGGGCAAATGCCATCAATGAAATTTGGATCAAGCTTGATGATCCGAACACGGCTCCTTCGGTTGCACACCGAGCGGAAGCCGAACTCGGATACAAGGCCGTCGCCTGGCAGGAAGCAAACGAGGCGATCCTCGAGGCGCTCGTTGTGCGCAATATCATTATGTACACTGTGGTCGCCGCCATCATGCTGGTTGCCGGCTTTGGCATTTTCAACATCATCTCCACGATAACCCATGAAAAGGCACGTGACATCGCCATTCTGAAGTCGCTGGGGTTTCGGGAACATGACATGCGGCGGCTGTTCCTGATCGAGGGTGTGGCTATAGGCGCTGCCGGTTCTGCCATTGGATGGCTCTTGGGGTTCTTGCTCGTCTACGCGCTGGCGCAGGTGCGCTTCGAACTCGCCGCCACCGGTCAGGAGATGACCAGGCTGCCGATTGCCTGGAGTATTCTCCACTATCTTCTAACTGCGGGCTTCGCCCTCGCTTCCGCCGCAGTTGCGGGTTATCTGCCGGCGCGCCGCGCCGCCAAGCTCAATCCTGTCGACATTATCCGGGGGGCGACATGACAGTGCTGATTGAAGCGGAAAACCTCACGCGGATCCTGCCGGAGACCGTGCCGGTGACCCTGGTCAAGGATGTATCCCTGTCCGTCATGGAGAAGGAATTCGTTGCAGTCACGGGTCAGTCCGGCTCGGGCAAATCTTCGCTGCTCTATTTGCTTGGCCTTCTCGACCATCCAACGAGCGGTACCTTGAAAATTGGTGGAAATGATACCGGACCGATGAATGAGACAGAGCGGGCCGGCACGCGCCTTGCCACGCTTGGATTTGTCTTCCAGTTTCACTTTCTCCTGCCTGAGTTTACGGTCCGCGAGAATGTCGAAATACCAATGCGCAAGCTGGGGAGACTATCGCGACCGCAGATGCGAGAGCGTGCCACGGAACTGCTTGAATCCCTGGGGCTGGAAGGCCATCTCGACAAGCTGCCGGAGCAGCTGTCCGGCGGGCAGCGGCAGCGCGTTGCCGTGGCGCGATCCCTTGCCAATGATCCGCCGATTGTTCTGGCCGACGAACCGACCGGCAATCTTGACACGAAAAATTCTGATCAGGTCTTTCAAATCCTTGAAGCGCTTGTACGCGAGCGCGGCAAGACCGTCATCGCCGTGACCCATGACGTCGACATGGCCGCACGCATGGACCGGCAAATCCATTTGGTGGATGGAAAGATCGCGAAGCCCTGAAACGGCGCAGGTCCGATCAACATCGTTCAAACATGTCGCAGACCGCTATAGGTTGCGAATGCTTCGTCAAAACCATCCGGGCAAGTTCGCTCTCCGCAATACGTAAATCATCGAACCCAATACACACATCATGATCGCGGCGCCTGCCATTTCTGGCAGGGCGAGCCACTGATGATGCAGTCTCGTCGTCAGGTTTTCGCAAAAAATTCACTTAACGTCACCACAGTTGGTAAACATCGCCGAAATCATTTGTCATCTCGTTCCATTTTTTTCAGCAACAGTACGAGCACGCCAGTCAAAATCAGCGCCACTGCCACCACCAGAAGAAGTAAAGTGTGATCGTTCATTTTGCTTAATCTCCCTTCCAGAGGAGCGCGCGGCGCGTTCCTCATGAATGCCCCGCTATTCGAATCTGCACGAGACTTGTCCGAGATATCCGAAATCCGCGATCATGTGCTGACCGGGCAAAACCTGAACGATCGGCGTGCACGAACCGGACGTCACAATATCTCCTGTACTGAGCTGGTTGCCGTGCCGGGAAAGCTCTTGCGCCAACCAGACAACTGCTTCGAGCGGATGTCCCATGATTGAGCTTCCGGTAGCGCTCGCCACAACGTTCCCATCCAATCGAGCGGATACCTCGACCGCGTCCAATTCATTTAGATTGGCGTTTTGGTCAAGCGTTCCGCAAATGGTTGCAACATGCAGGCCAAAGTCCGCAACGGCAGCAAAGTGATTGAGGCCGCCGTGGTGAGACCGCCTGCCGAGGATGCCGATGGCAGACTGACAGCCAAGAATGCATTCAGCCGCTGTGGCTCGCGTAATTGGTTCATGATGAGCCGGATAGGGGCGAGCGATAATAAAGGCGAATTCACATTGTGCTCCGAGGACGCCTTGCGCCAGAGATAGTCGGTGACCGTCTCCAAAATGGGCATTACTTGCAATTGGTGCAAAGATCGGTTGGGCAAGTGCGAGGCTGACCTGGGAGCTTTCGCTTGTACCAGCCAAAGCGAAACCATCCAGATCGCTGGAATAAGTTTCGATTGCTATAGACTGAATTTCGAAAGCTTCGGTCAAAGAAAGAATCTGTGTCAATGGCAGTTCGGAAACCCTGCCTCTGGCACGGTTATCTGCCAAAAGACTCCCCAGATCCGCGATTAGTTCCGGTTGCATATGAGACCTCACCTTTGATCGCGAGCAGAGCAAAGTTACCGGCTAAGTCAAATAAATATTCATTTATAGGCGCGGGCTCATATACATATAACTTTTTGATATCTTTCCTTTTTATACGAGGCCGAATACCTGATGTCGCAGGCAATGGCCCGGGTTCGCAAATTCAGAATCTTTATAGGAATCCTATATCTTTCCTATTTGGGCCGTCTCGAATTTTTATGCCGTTTTGAGTCATACTTCGCGCGATCTTGGAAGCTGGTCAGCGTGAGCGATCACGGTATCTCATTAGTTTCACTTGCGTTCGCGTCTGCATGGTCAATTGCGCACTATGCAGGGATTAAAAAAGGAGTTTTCTCCATGGACATTGTTGTTCTCGGGATAGGCATTTTATTCTTCGTCCTGGCGCTGGCCTACACCAAAGCCTGCGACAATCTTTGACCGGAAGGAGTGCCAGATGACTATCGATTACCTTCTCGGCGGCGCTGTGACCCTGTTCCTCCTCGCCTATCTCACCTATGCCCTCGTGCGCCCGGAGCGCTTCTGATCGCATCTGACGCCAGGCGCGGAAAGCTATACCCATGACTCTCAACGGTTGGATACAGATCCTCGTATATTGCGGGATCATCATTTTGCTCGTGAAGCCTGTTGGCGGCTACATGACGCGTGTCTTTAACGGCGATCGCACGTTGCTTTCGCCTTTGCTCGTTCCTGTCGAGCGATGTCTCTATCGCATCTCCGGAACGAATGAGCGCGAGGAGCAGCATTGGACCACCTATACGGCCGCGCTGTTGTTCTTCAATCTCGCCGGGTTTCTCCTGCTCTATTTTCTGCAGCGCTTCCAGGGGGCGCTCCCCTACAATCCCGCGGGAATGACGGCGGTCGGCCCCGAACTGGCGTTCAACACCGCCGCCAGCTTCATGACCAACACCAACTGGCAGAACTATGGCGGTGAAAGCACGATGTCCTATCTCGTGCAGATGGCTGGCCTGACGGTGCAGAACTTTCTTTCGGCGGCGACGGGTATTGCCATCGGGATCGCGCTCATCCGTGGTTTTGCCCGAGCGTCGGGCCGCTGGATCGGCAACTTCTGGGTCGATATGACCAGATGTACCCTCTATATCCTGCTGCCACTCTGCATTGTTCTCACACTTGTCTATGTCTATCTTGGCGTTCCACAAACGCTTGGTGCCTATGTCGATGCCACGACGCTGGAAGGAGCCAAACAGACGATTGCTGTCGGCCCGGTTGCCTCGCAGCTCGCCATCAAGATGCTCGGCACCAATGGTGGCGGCTTCTTCAACGCCAATTCGGCGCATCCGTTCGAAAATCCCGACGCTATCTCCAACCTCATCCAGATGGTTACGATCTTCGTCCTCGGTGCCGGACTGACCAATGTCTTTGGTCGGATGGTCGGAAATGAGCGTCAGGGTTGGGCCATCTTTGCCACCATGGGCATTTTTTTTCTTGCTGGCGTTATCGTTTGTTATTGGGCTGAAGCAGCCGGCAATCCGCTGATCCATGCTCTCGGAATCGACGGCGGCAATATGGAAGGCAAGGAGACGCGCTTCGGTATCGCCCTGTCGGCATTGTTCGCCGTGATCACGACGGCCGCGTCCTGCGGTGCCGTTAATTCAATGCATGACAGTTTCACGGCACTCGGCGGCATGATCCCGCTGATCAACATGATGCTGGGCGAAGTGATTGTCGGCGGCGTTGGTGCAGGCTTCTACGGCATTCTTCTTTTTGTTGTCATTACGGTCTTTGTGGCAGGCCTGATGGTTGGCCGCACACCCGAATATCTCGGCAAGAAGATCGAGGCCAAGGAAGTCAAGATGGCCATGCTGGCGGTACTGTGTCTGCCTTTGGCCATGCTCGGCTTTACTGCCGTCAGTTCAGTTCTCCCTTCCGCGACGGCCTCGATTGCCAATGCCGGCCCTCACGGCTTCTCCGAAATACTCTACGCCTACACCTCGGCTGCGGCCAACAACGGTTCGGCGTTCGGCGGCCTCTCCGGCAATACGCCCTGGTACAACATCACAATCGGCATTGCGGTTCTGTTGGGCCGGTTCTTTGTCATCATCCCAGCCCTGGCGATCGCCGGTTCTCTTGTAGCAAAGAAGACCGTTCCGGAATCCGCAGGCACGTTCCCAACGCATGGCCCTCTGTTTGTTGGTCTGCTCGTCGGTGTCATCCTGATCGTCGGCGGTCTCACCTTCTTCCCGGCGCTGGCCGTCGGACCGATTGTCGAGCATCTCGCGATGACGCTCGGTCAGACATTCTAAGGAATATGCGATGCGTAACGGATACCTGCAATTCGACATTCACTCCCGCGCCGGCAAGCTGGCACAGGGAGCAGAAAAACGCATGCGCGCGTCCGACATCATCCTCGGCATGACGGTAATCATGTTGCTTGTGTGGCTCGCCGCGTACGCGTTCCTCCATCTGTTTGCAGCGGCCTGAACGATCGCCGTGCAAGCATAAGCCTTTCAAAACTGGAGTCTCACATGAGCCATTCCAAATCCGCGAGTCTGATGGACCCATCGATATTGTTCCCCGCGATCGGGGGCGCTTTCAAAAAGCTCAATCCGCGCAGCCTCGCCAGAAATCCGGTGATGTTCGTTGTCGCAGTGGTCTCCACGCTGACCACAGTGCTTTTCTTGAAAGACATCGTGATCGGCGGACACAGCCTTGGTTTCACCTTCCAGATCATCCTGTGGCTGTGGTTTACGGTGCTCTTTGCAAATTTTGCCGAAGCCGTGGCCGAGGGACGTGGCAAGGCACAGGCGGATTCGCTGCGCAAGGCCCGGACCGAGACACAGGCAAAGCTGCTTACCAGTGAGAAAGACACCAGATTCAAGCTTGTGCCAGGCACCAGCTTGAAGGTTGGCGACCTCGTCCTCGTGGAAGCCGGTGACATCATCCCGTCTGATGGTGAAGTTGTGGAAGGTGTCGCTTCGGTTAATGAATCGGCGATCACCGGTGAATCTGCTCCGGTCATTCGGGAATCCGGTGGTGACCGCTCTGCCGTTACCGGTGGCACGCAAGTTCTGTCCGACTGGCTGCGTGTCCGCATCACGGCGGCGGCGGGTTCGACCTTTATCGACCGGATGATTGCGCTTGTCGAAGGTGCGCAGCGTCAAAAGACACCAAACGAGATTGCCCTCAACATTCTCTTGGCAGGCATGACGCTGATCTTCGTCCTTGCCACGGCAACCATTCCGAGCTTTGCCAGCTATGCGGGGGGCGCTATTCCCGTGGTGGTGCTTGTCGCGCTGTTCGTGACATTGATCCCGACGACGATCGGCGCGCTTTTGTCGGCCATCGGCATCGCCGGCATGGACCGGCTTATCCAGTTCAATGTACTTGCCATGTCAGGACGCGCCGTGGAAGCAGCCGGTGACGTTGATACGCTGCTCCTCGACAAGACCGGCACGATCACCTTTGGCAACCGTCAGGCTACGGAGCTCCTTCCGGTCAAAGGCGTGAGCGAACAGGAACTGGCCGATGCCGCCCAGCTTGCCTCACTTGCCGACGAGACGCCGGAAGGCCGTTCAATCGTCGTCTTGGCAAAAGAGAAATACGGCATCCGCGCCCGCGACATGCAAACCCTGCATGCCCACTTCGTGCCGTTCACTGCACAAAGCCGCATGAGCGGTGTCGACATCGATGGCTCATCGATCCGCAAGGGCGCGGTCGATGCGGTTCTCGCCTATGTCAAACAGCCGACGCTTGCGGCCGTTGCAACGGGTGGAACAGCCGTTGCGGGCGCGCCGCGCGCGAGCGGCGAGACCGTGCGCGATCTGCAGGCTATTGCCGACCAGATCGCCAAAGCAGGCGGTACACCGCTTGCGGTCGTGCGTGACGGCAAGCTACTTGGGGTGGTTCACCTCAAGGACATCGTCAAGGGCGGTATTCGTGAGCGTTTTGCCGAGCTGCGCCGCATGGGTATCCGCACGGTGATGATCACCGGCGACAATCCGCTGACGGCGGCAGCCATCGCGGCGGAAGCCGGCGTCGATGATTTCCTCGCGCAGGCGACACCCGAGAACAAGCTGACCCTCATTCGCGACGAACAGGCGAAAGGCAAGCTTGTTGCCATGTGCGGTGACGGTACCAACGACGCGCCAGCGCTGGCGCAGGCGGATGTCGGCGTAGCGATGAACACCGGTACGGTGGCTGCACGCGAAGCCGGCAACATGGTCGATCTGGACAGTGATCCGACCAAGCTGATCGAGATCGTCGAGATCGGCAAGCAGTTGCTGATGACTCGCGGTGCGTTGACGACGTTCTCCATCGCCAATGACATCGCCAAATACTTTGCCATTATCCCGGCAATGTTCCTGGCGTTCTACCCGCAGCTCGGCGCGCTGAACATCATGGGACTGCAGACGCCGCAGAGCGCCATCCTGTCGGCGATCATCTTCAACGCGCTGATCATTATCGCGCTGATCCCGCTGTCGCTGAAGGGCGTCAAATACCGAGCCGTCGGTGCCGGCGCGCTTCTGAGCCGCAATCTCCTCATCTACGGCCTCGGCGGCATCATTGTCCCCTTCGCCGGTATCAAGGCCATCGATGTGGTCATCACCAGTCTTGGCCTCGCTTAAAGGATCATTCCCATGCTGAAACAACTCAAACCTGCGATCATCATGACCATCGCCTTTACGGCTATCACGGGCCTGATCTATCCTTTGGGCATGACCGGGATCGCGCAAGTGCTGTTCCCGCGCCAGGCCAATGGCAGCCTTATCGAGAAGAACGGCACCGTCATCGGTTCGGAGCTGATCGGTCAGGCCTTCTCAAGCGACAAATACTTCCACGGCCGTCCGTCAGCGGCGGGCGACGGTTACAATGCTGCCAGCTCCGGTGGCACCAATCTCGGGCCGACAAATGCCAAATTGATTGAGCGTATTAAGAATGACGAGGCAGCATTGAAGGCGACCCATCCGAACGCTCCGGTACCCATGGATCTGGTCACCACGTCGGGCAGCGGTCTCGATCCGCATATCTCACCGGAAGGGGCCTATTTCCAGGTGCCAGGGGTCGCCAAGGCGCGCGGTCTTGATGAAAAACATGTCCGCGAACTCGTCGATCAGAATGTCAAGGGCCGTAAACTGGGCTTCATCGGTGAACCCGTCGTCAACGTCCTGGCACTGAACCAGGCACTTGATGGCCTGAAGGCACAGTAGTTGAATGGGTGCCGGGGATCTGCAGCTGGAGTTCCCCGGCCCCTGGAGGTGGCTTTACCAATGCCTGATGACAGCCGCGATACCGAAAGAAGGCCATCGCCCGATGCGCTCCTCGAAAATGCGGAGCGCGAGACCCGCGGGCGGTTGAAGGTTTTTCTTGGAGCTGCGCCCGGTGTCGGTAAGACCTACGAAATGCTTATGGCGGGCCGCGCGGCACTCGCTGACGGCAAGGATGTGGTGATCGGTGTCGTCGAGACCCATGGCCGCAAAGAAACACAGGCCCTGGTCGACGGATTTGAAGTCATCGCCCGCAGACAGGCCACTTACAAGGATCATCACCTCCAGGAGATGGACCTCGATGCAATCCTCGCGCGCCGGCCAGAGCTCGTTCTGGTTGACGAACTTGCACATACGAATGCCCCAGGCACGCGCCATCCGAAGCGATACATGGATGTGCAGGAGATACTGGCACACGACATCGATGTCTATTCGACGATGAACATCCAGCACGTCGAAAGCCTGAATGATGTCGTGGCACAGATCACCAAGGTGCGGGTTCGGGAAACGGTGCCGGATTCTGTCATCGATCAGGCGGACGAGGTCGAGATCATCGATCTGACGCCGGCCGATCTGATCAAGCGCCTGCAGGAAGGCAAGGTCTACGTTCCGGCCAACGCCAAGCGCGCCATCGAAAACTATTTTTCGCCGGGCAATCTGACTGCTCTGCGCGAGCTTGCCCTGCGCCGCACGGCGCAGCGCGTGGACGATCAGCTTCTGACCCATATGCAAGCCAACGCCATATCCGGCCCTTGGGCAGCAGGTGACCGCGTACTGGTCTGCATCGATGAGCAGCCGGGAGCAGCTTCGCTTGTCCGCTATGCAAGGCGACTGGCTGATAGACTGCGCGCGCCCTGGACGGCCGCATATATTGAAACACATCGCTCGACCCGGCTGTCGGAAGCGGACAGGGACCAAATAGCGTCGACCTTGCGGCTTGCGACCCAGTTGGGAGGCGAGGCCATAACCTTGCCGGGACGGGATGTAGCCGAGGAAATTGCGCGTCGTGCGCGGGAGAATAACGTTACTCATATCGTCACCGGCAAACCGCACAAGCCACACTGGCGCGAACTGATCGAAGGTTCAGTAGCGCATGATCTGATCCGCCGCGCCGGAGACATCAGCGTCCATGTCATTTCGGGAAGCGAACGCGACGCTGTTTCACCGCAACGCGGCGTTGTGAACGCCCCAATACAGACTTTCCAGATCAAGCCCTATTTGCTCAGCACCGCATACGTCGTCAGTGCACTGGCGTTCGGCTTGCTGCTGTCACGGGTGCTCGATGTGCGCAACATCGCCCTCGTTTTTCTCATGGCCGTGCTTGCTTCCGCTGTTTCAGTCGGTCTCTGGCCCGCCTTGTTTGCTTCTGTTTTAAGCGCCACTGTGTTCAATTTTTTCTTCCTGGACCCGTTGTATACCTTCGTCATCAGCGATCCGGAAAGCGTGGTCGCCCTCGGGTTCTTTTTCGGTGTCGCGGTGATTGCCAGCAATCTGACTGCACGGGTGCAGCGTCAGGCCGCGGCGGCACGTCAGCGCGCAAGAACGACCGAAGATCTTTATCTCTTCAGCAAGAAGCTGGCTGGAACCGGCACGCTCGACGATGTGTTGTGGGCGACGGCGTTCCAGATCGCATCCATGTTGAAGGTGCGTGTGGTCTTGCTCCTGCCGGATCATGGCACGATCGAGGTGAAGGCCGGCTATCCGCCAGACGATACGCTGGACGATGCAGATATCGCCGCTGCGCGCTGGGCCTGGGAGAACAACCGTGCTGCAGGGCGGGGAGCCGATACGCTGCCGGGTGCAAAGCGGCTCTATCTGCCGTTGCGAACGGGACGCATGGCCGTCGGCGTCATCGGCCTGGACAGCGACAGGCAAGGCCCGCTGTTGACGCCGGAACAGCAACGCCTCCTGGATGCACTGGCTGATCAGGCAGCGGTCGCCATTGAACGGACACAGCTTGCCGCAGACGTCGACCGGGCCAAGCTAGCGGCGGAAGCTGACCGGCTTCGCTCGGCGCTCCTGACCTCGATCTCCCACGATCTGAAGACGCCGCTTGCCGCGATTTTGGGGGCCGCGGGCACCTTGAAGGAGTTTGCGCCCGCGCTTCCCGATGCGGCGAGGGCTGAACTGCTCTCGACGGTAATTGATGAGTCCGAAAGGCTCAATCGGTTTATCGCCAATCTGCTCGATATGACCAGGATAGAGTCCGGTGCGATGGAACCCAACTTCGGCTTGCACTATACCGGCGACATCGTGGGAACGGCATTGAGCCGGGCCAAGAAAATTATTGGCCTGCGCAAGACGGAGGTCGCCATTCCAACCGACTTGCCGATGCTCAGAGTGGATCCGGTTCTGTTCGAACAAGTGCTGTTCAATCTGCTGGACAACGCCTCGAAATATGCACCGGAAGGGTCTTTGGTGCGAATTCAGGCCTGGGCGGATGACGGCTGGGTGAGCCTTCAGGTCATGGACGAGGGGCCGGGCGTGCCCGCCGAGGATCTGGAACGGGTATTTGATACGTTTTATCGCGTAAGCAAGGGCGATCAGGTCACCGCCGGTACGGGGCTTGGCCTGTCGATATCACGCGGCTTCATCGAAGCCATGGGCGGCACCATCACGGCACAGCGTCGGGCGGATCGTTCGGGAGCAATTTTCACGATCAGAATGCCCATACCGAAAGAAACGCCTGAACTGGAAGAACATCCATGACGAACTCGAGTGTCAAAATACTGGTGGTCGATGACGAGACCCCAATCCGCAAATTGCTGCGGGTTGGCCTCAGCACGCAAGGCTATGCCATCTTTGAGGCCGAGAGTGCCCGTTCAGCGATCGAACAGGTGCGGAGCGTACAACCCGACCTCATTCTGCTCGATCTCGGACTTCCCGACATGTCAGGCCACGACCTGCTGCGCCGGTGGCGCGATGAAGGATCGGAGCTTCCGGTTGTCATCCTCTCCAGCCGGACGGATGAAAAGGGTATCGTCGAGGCGCTCGAGCTTGGTGCAGACGACTATGTAACAAAGCCTTTCGGCATGAATGAACTTGTCGCCCGGATTCGGGTTGCCTTGCGTCACCGGCTGCAGCAACAGGGCGAGAGGCCGATCTTCGAGACGGGTGGTCTTTCGGTCGATCTGGTCAAGCGCATCGTCAAGATCGACGGGAAGGAAGTCAAACTGTCGCCGAAGGAGTATGAAATCCTGCGCGTTCTTGTACAGCACGCGGGCAAGGCCCTGACGCACCGGTTTCTGCTGGACCGGGTGTGGGGCGATACGACAGACGTGCAATATTTGCGTGTTTATGTGCGCCAGCTGCGGCAGAAAATTGAGCGTTTACCCGATCAGCCGCAATACATTACAACTGAGACGGGCGTCGGCTACCGTCTGCGTGAAATGGAATGATCGTGATGCGCAATGCACACGGCCACTCACAGATGCTGCAGTTTAAGTTTGAATGAGCAATAGAATGAACTTGGCCGAATACATTGATCTTCAGAATGTGATTATCGATCCAGATGTCTCCACCAAAGCGCGAGCATTGCAGCTTGCGGCCGCCACCGCGGGCAAATTCCTGGCAGTTCCGGCCGACGCGATCTTTGATGCGCTCTATAAGAGGGAGAAACTCGGTTCAACGGGGATGGGCGAAGGCGTTGCGATCCCGCATACGCGTATTCCGGGGATAACCAAGACCACAGGCCTCCTTCTCCGATTGAAAACGCCTATCGACTTTGAATCCATAGACAATCTTCCGGTTGATATCATTTTTGTGCTGCTCACCTCGGAACAGGAGCAGAGCCAGAATCTGAATATCCTTGCATGTGTAGCCAGACGACTCCGGTCTCCAAAGGTTCTGGAACGAATGCGGGCGGCTGACGGAGCGCAGGCGCTATATGACTGTTTTATCGCCGACACATGAGGACGTACCGGCCAACACCATACTGACTTACCCATCACACTAGAATCTGGATCCGAAATGATCGTGCCGTTATCTTGTCTACGTCTCACTTGGCTCCTGTGATCGTCGGAGGCAACTAATGATCCGCGGCGAACTAGTTCGAACGTCTTCCCACAATTGAGGGAGGTCTGAATTGCCAGGCAAGGGGCAGGATGACTAAAGTTGAGACGACGTGTTTGAATGTTTTGGACAAGAGACCGGTGATCGGGGGGAAAGAACGTGAAGGCTCCACTACAACAAAAAACAATTGGCGAAACCACGCAAAAATTCGGGCTTCCTGAACTGATTGGTGCGGCCGTCTTGGCGCTTATTCTTGCGTCAATCTTTTATGCGCTGATCAAGTCCAAATGCACTTGCTTCTCTGAAGCACAATCGGAGTTCTTTGACGTTAGGACCGGTCGCAGCTACAATTTACTCGAGGTCAAAGATATGCGCGATCTTAACTTATTATTGGCAGTAATTGCGATCGTTTTGGTTTTGTTCCAGACGGTACCGACCAATCGGCCGCCTGTTTCAAATAGACATTGGATAGGGCTGAAGGATGCGGATTTGGCAGTATTTGTCTTCACAGCGGCGCTAGCCGCAATAGTGGCAGCAATGGCTGTGTCGCTATAATACTTTACGCCAGTTGCGGTTGCGGTTGCGCGCCTTTCTCGGGTCCGACGCATTGGTCGTCTGGAAGGCAGGCCGAGCCGCGTGCTCAAACCGTTGAAATACTTGTGCTCCCCGCCGCCTCAGAGACCAAGTTCTTGACTTCAAACAAAATTTTGCTTTGAGCGCCTCCCAATTTTCTACCTGTCCTGCGCAAGAATATTTGCAAACTTTGCGAATATGTATGAAAATGCTTCGTTGAGGCCAATGAAAACAGAAAATTCGCCTCAAGGAATCGCGATACTATGGACGCTGTACGGCCTGCTGAGCCTAAGCAGTCGAATTCCGACCGGATGATGAACCGCGCCGGGCACAATCTAACCGGTCGCCACCTTTGGTCTCGCCTGGAATTCACGACCGGTCGAATTTGGCACGCTCGTCCCCAATGCAATAAACAATGTCGCTACATCACCTCGCGTCGTGGCGCGTTGCCACTCGATACAAACTTCGCCAAGGCCTGCGGTTCGTGCCTCGTGGTCGATACCTGCCGCTTGATCCGTTCCATCTCGAGCCGCCGGGTGGCAAAATCGCGGTTATTCACGGCAGTGCTGCGAGAAACTGGTCTTGGCATATCAGTGTCAACCGTGACGAAGATCAGGAGTTCGCTGCTGCCCCGCTGCCCGGCATCTGTCAACGAACCCTGTTCGCCAGCCGGCCGTACCATTTCATTCTGGCCATTGAATACCGACTCAATAGCCAAGCTTTGAGAGAGGGAAAAAACCATGTCAAACGAAGCCAAGAAGCATGAAGGAGGGGTCTCCTATCACATACCGGGCTCGGACTACTTCGAAAAACGCGAACTGAGTCGCCACGCCGGTGTCTTCTCATTGTGGGCCCTCGGCGTCGGCGCCGTTATCTCCGGTGACTTTTCAGGATGGAACCTCGGGTTCGCCGTCGGTGGCTGGGGCGGCATGTTCGTCGCGACCCTCCTGATCACTATCATGTATTTAGGCCTTACCTATTCCATTGCTGAAATGAGCCCGGCCCTGCCGCATACCGGCGGCGCCTATTCCTTCGCCCGTACGGCTTTCGGTCCCTGGGGCGGGTTCGTCACCGGCCTCGCCGAAAACATCGAATATGTGCTGACACCAGCCGTGGTTGTGTTCTTCATCGGCACTTACCTCACATCGATCTTCGGCACACCCACCGCGTTTCAACCGCTGTGGTGGATCGTCGGCTATCTGGTCTTCGTCGGGCTGAATGTCCGCGGTGTTGCACTGTCGTTCCAGGTCACCGTGTTCGTGACGCTGCTGGCTCTCGCTATCCTTGTCTTCTTCTTCATCAGTGCGGCACCCTTCATGGAGTTCAGCAAATACGCGATGAATATCGGCGTCGGCCCGGATGGTACTGCTGTCGAACTTCCCGACGGTGGCGGACCGTTCCTGCCTTTCGGCACGTATGGTGTCCTCGCAGCGATGCCATTTGCCGTTTGGCTGTTCCTGGCGATCGAGCAACTGCCGCTCGCTGCGGAAGAATCCGTCGATCCCAAGCGTGACATGCCGAAGGGCATCATGCTCGGCATGTTCACGTTGATCGCAACGGGCTTCCTGATCCTGATCACCAATCCGGCCATTCCGGAGGGTGCGTTCAAGCTCGGGTCGTCCGGCGAGCCGATTCTTGATGGCTTCCGCGCCATTTACGGATCGGGTGCCGCCAAGCTGCTCGCGCTCGCCGCCGTTGCCGGTCTGGTCGCCAGCTTCCACGCGATCATTTTCGCTTTCGGGCGGCAAATCTACTCGCTGTCGCGCGCCGGTTATTTTCCGCATTTCCTGTCGGTCACGCATGGCGACCACAAGACGCCGAACGTCGCGCTGATCGCAGGTTCGTTGCTCGGCCTGGGGGTGATGCTGGTGGTGTGGCTCACGCAGGGCGGCCAGGCGGCCGGTTCATTCATCGGCGGCGTGCTGCTCAACATGGCCGTGTTCGGGGCGATGATTTCCTATCTGTTTCAAGCGCTGTCTTTCATTCGCCTGCGGCGACGCTTCCCGGATATCGAGCGGCCTTACCGCAGTCCGCTCGGCGTTCCGGGAGCTGCAGCGACCGTCGTGATCGCTTTGATCACGATCTACTTCCAGCTGACCGACCCGGTCTACCAGACCGGCGTAATTGGCGTGGCGATCTGGTACGCCCTCGGCATTATTTATTTCGGCGCCTATGGACGCAGAACGCTCGTCTATTCGCCGGAGGAGGAGTTCGCCGTCAAGCAGCGCGAAGGGGCAGGTTCGATCTAAACTTCTCGCTGCAAGTGAAGTTACTGTCCGGCGCTTCGACGGCTGGACAGACTACAGTTCGCTCGCTGGCCGCGATAAGTGCCATGAGGGACTGCAGGTAGAACTGAGCGCCGTGAAGCAACGAGGTGAACGATCCGGAAAAAAGATCACCAATGGACGTGATCATCGCCGTCAATTCCTCCTGAAGAACACATCGACGAAGGCCCAAGCGAATAGGCATGAAGCGATAATGACAACAGCGTTTTCCCAACTCATGTCAAGCTCCCGTGCGGGTGCCCGCGTTCGACTACAACTTGTCGGCCAGGTTAGTTCCGACGCTCAAAACAATTCCCACTGCCACAACGAACATTCCGATCCGGAATGTTCTTGTATCCCGCCTTACAAGCTCTGCACGTGCCTTGAGGGCGTAGGGGCAATCGTCGCGAGTGGCAATTTCGATTATTCGCCTTTTGGAAGCTCGCGTAACGTGGCTTCCATCTCCATTGAGTTACCGTTCATCTTTCCTCCAAAAAGGGAGGACAAAGGCTCGGGAATGGCTTAGCCGTCCTCCCCAAGAGGCTGAGGGAAGGAGCACGGGGAAGTGGAGAGCCTTCGCATTCAGCCACGGGAATATAATACACCAAGGCGGGCGGTCTGACCAATTGTTCTCGGATTTGTTTGGTTTACCAGGTTCGTCGAGGAGTTTGGGATGAGACCGGTAATTTCTCCGGGTTATGCAGGTCGGAGTAGTGGCGGTTTGGGCTTGAACAGCGACGGCACTTGAGGCTCCGGGTCCCGAAATCTTGCACGGGGCCGATCGCCGACTTCGCAGCTATTGCGATCATCGGTCTATGGATTTGCGCATCGCTCCCTGAGGTCTTTGGGAGCTTACGGGGAATAGAAAATCGCATAACCGCGAACTGACTCGGCTTATTGCTTTTCGAGGCTTATTGATCAGATTGCCCGCACTGATGCGCTCGAGTCCGCGATCTTAGAAATCTACACGTCGGACGAGCCTGCTTACGCGCAAGAGCGTAGGGGAACCATGGTGCGCATGCAACGTTAATATATATGGCGGCTCCGCCTTTGGCCGCCGTTATTCGGCTAATGACCCTACGCAGCGGCGGCGTGTACGCTTTGGAAGGGTTCTTCGCGCGCGCTTATTAGCGGAGGAAACTATGTCGTACAAAGATATCATCGTCTATCTGGACGCTAGTGACCTAAACGAGCCCAGGGTCGAGACTGCGATCAAAATAGCCGCGCAACACAAGGCGAAGTTGACCGGCGTTGACATCAGCACAGCCGCAGCTTTCGAAGGCGAAAGGCGCGAACAGGTACAAGCTATCCAGCGCATGTTTGAGAACATGGTTCGGAGAGCGGGACTGGAGGCGGAGTACCGTCTTGCGGGTCCTTCAGCCAAGACTGCTCAGGAACTCTTCTCGCATTGCGCCGATCTCATCGTCGCGAGCCAGCCCGGTCCGGACAGCGCTCATCTTGCGTCCGCGGCAGTCCCCAAAAACGTGCTGCTCGCGTCGGGCGTCCCGATGCTCATCCTGCCGGCCGCTTGGGAAGCCAGGCAGCCTATCGGGCGAAGCATCCTCCTGGCGTGGAATTTCAGCCGGGAATCGACACGCGCTCTCCATGACTCAATGCCGATACTCATCAAGGCCGAGAATATCGCGCTGTTCGTCTTCGACGCCAGCTTCCATCCACACCGTTCCGACGTGCTGGACGTTGTGGCTCACCTCGAACGACATGGGGTCAAAGTGAAGGTCGATGGTTGGCGGGGCACCGGAGAGGTCGACGTGATCAGCGCGATGTTCGCATGCCTGGATCGCGAGGAAGCCGACTTGATCGTCGCCGGAGCCTACGGGCATTCGCCTCTATTGGAATCCCTGTTTGGAGGTGTCTCCGAACAGCTACTCAACAACGTCTCGATGCCGGTCGTGATGTCCCATTGATCCAGCAACGTCGATCTGAATTGTGAATAAGCACCCAAGGATGACCCTATCGGAAAATTCTCTATACTATTGAAATTGCAATGGTTATTAACGATGCAGCAGGGCACATCGGCGCGGATCGTGCCCCTCTGATTCTTCAAAAAACGAATCGAAATCAACTCATTATACAATTGTTGGGTAGGGTCATCCTTGGGTGCTTATTTACAAATAGATGGAGATCTTGATGATAGGGGCATCTCGCCCCCACTGGCTCGGCGGCTTAATTGAAAGGGGGCGTAGAGGCCTGACACACGACCCCTATTGGGGCATCATTGTCTTAATACAGCGTCCGAATGACCGGATCGCTTCATCTGATCTTTGGCGCTGGCCAGAATCTGAAACGGATTTGACGTCGAGTTCTAAAGGAAGTCGGATGTCCTTGTCTCCCCCATCGCGGTTAAATGCGATGGTGATTTTACCCCTTCTTATTCCATTCATGAGGATCCCGAACGATGGATGAAATTGAAACAGCGATACCAGGGCACCGGGTGTGTCAGAAGGCACAGTCGCAATGAGACTGGATAAATTTGTTTGAAAGTCCTGACCGACGAGATAAGCCCGGGATGGCGCAGACGGTTTGAGCACGAAAGACGACTTTGATGAGTCTATGTCAAAGATGACGACCTTGAGGTCGATGCCGAAGTTGTTATTTGCTTTCCTTACGCCAACATTGCCAGAGACCCCGATGTAGGCTCCTTGGCGATAGATCAAATCCTGAGCAACAGCAGTAAACATAAAATGACAACCGGACAGGCTACCGCTGCTCATCTCCGTTTCGGCATCAACACTCATAGTGCCAACCATGGCTGAAAGCGATTGCATTGCACGCTCGGAATTTTGGGCATTCGAACCAGTGATCGATAGCCAGAGCAGAATTGGTCCTGCGGCAGCCGCGCGTTTCAAGTTCGACGACAACATGTTTTCCCGATGCCCATGTTAGGCAGCCCGCCGACGTCGTCGGCGCAAATCACCATCAACCTGGTCCATATTTATTTTGCCTATGGAACCGCCGCAAATTTACGACGATTTGAAGCATCGTGCAAAAAGAGCATTGTAGGTTACAAAGCTCGCGCGCATGTCCCATTCCTCGGGGTTATTACTGCTAGTTAGACGGCTTGAATGATGCTGCTGGCAGAACGCTGCCTAGTTACTGAAAGGGCATTGCAGGGCCCCAATCAAAATGCGCGTTTATCGGCATTTGCTCCAAGGGCGAGGGGTCCTTTGCGCGCCGCCAGGTCTGGATCGAGTATCCGGCTATGTCTTCGACACCGGGCTTTTCCGTGGCTACAGTGATACGCACGATAGCGAACGATTCTTTCTGATTGAGCGCCGATAGTTTCACTACTTCCTCCTCGAGCCCAATAGGGTACCTGGGACCGATTATTACTAGCCCTGAAGATTCCAGTGTCCGGCCGACATCGGGTGTAGGAGTAAACGTGAGCTTACGCGCAATGCCTTCGAAGAGGGCAAGTTTAGTCCTAATGAGGCAAACAGCCATTTCGATTGAAGGATTATGACCATGGCAATCAGCTCTGGTCCCCGGCGGCGTCCCGTTTTTTCCTTTCATGGAAGAATTTCGCACCGCTACAACGCGGGCAAGGGCGCGGTGCAGTGTCATCGGCATTGTCGGTCATGACCATTCCCGTGCCTTCGCACGACGGACAAGCCGTCACGCTCTTTCTTGCCAGCCGCCGCTCGCTTACCCAAAGCTCCAGTTCGTACAGCTGCTTGGCGCTTAGATCGGTCATTGCAAACTAAACACCCCCCGATCTCTAACCAGTCAAACAATACTCGGATGCCAACGGCTTGGCAAAGTGCGCTTTTTGGGGCAGGCTTTGCCTATGCGTCATTCGCGCTCGAGGGCGGCAGCGGTCGGACCGGGAACATCGTTGCCGCGAACAACCTGGTTGTTCACGTGCTCCCGCAGCCCCATTGGTGTGCCAACGAGGCAAAAACGTCAAGGCTGCCAACGGAATGGCGGATCAGGGTCGGTGACAAACGGCAGGGCACGCCGGAAGTGCTCATGCGGGCACCATGCCAAGCTTGCAGCACATTGTGAGTCTGGAAACGACCAGCTATTGTCGGCTTCGCGTCACGCAGACGACCACAGCATCGATCTGGTTGCACGCCCTATCCATTTTCGAAAGGGACCGTGGCCAAAATGCGCGTTGTCTGTTAACTGTGGCCAAGTCCTGAGATTGCCCCTCACGCAAAGCCTGGTTAAGTTCAATGTTCGTTCGATCTTGGCGTTGTTCAGCGGGAAATTAACGCTATGTCCTCATGCAGACGTTTGACGCATCGGCCACCAAGCACCGCGCTCGGCGCCGCCAAAGCGAACATTCAAACAGTAATTCCTTGCCCTCAGGCGCGCCGCCAGTAACCCTTGAAGCTCAGGAAGGCGCCCAGAGTACCGGTTATCAGCGCCGCCACGATGGTAGAGGCGCGGCCGCTATAAATGGTCGAACCTACCGCAATTGCGATCTGTGGCAAGACGATGCGGATGATTCCACCGATTGTCATGAGCCAGCCCAGCACTGTGATGATCACGCGCCAGTCCGTCTGCCATCTATTGTGCAGGTTGACGATTGCAAGGCCAGCAATCAGCGACAGTAAACCGGACAGATAGAACAGGATGCCAAGGTGCAGCGCCTCAGCGATCATGCTCTCATACATGCCAAGATTGATCAGCATGCCAAGCGCGACCGCGACGAATGTCGGCCCTAGGAGTCTGGCGAGAAATAATGATCGATCCAAGAGCCACCTCCGCCCCCGCGCCGACCAATCATTATATAGGTTTAGGAGCCAGCGCGTCAAATGTAGTGAGCGGCGAACCCTAGAGACCAACAAACGGGTTAGCGAGCGAAGTCGGCCAACGTCGGCACTTGGGGTGCCGGCGATGGAGATCACGACTTCATCCAGATGCCAAATATCGTTGGGCGAAGAAGGGAAGCGACAGGCTGCGAACCTGGAGGATGATGACGATCAACATCGCTGCAATCATGGCCGGGAATATCTTGACGAGTGCGACATTGGCCTTGAGGGATTCCTCGATGTTGCCGCCCATTTCGATGCGGTACCCGACGGGAAGCGATGCGATCAGTGGCTGAAGCGCCTTCATGACCTGCTGGGAGACCTCCGGAGGTTGTGTCGCCTCGTTGATGTCAGAGCGTATCGTGATCACAGGGGTGCGGTCGCGGCGTTTCAGGATCGGCTCCTCAAACCGGATCTCGGAATGGCCGATCTGATCGAGGGGGACCTGTCGGCCATCCCTGCTCATTAGCGAGAAATCGCCCAGCCTTGAAGGATCAAGCCGGTTGTCACCTGCGCTACGTGCGACAACGGGGACGTTGCGGATGTTGTCGCGCACCTGGGTGACAGGGATGCCGCTAAGCAGCAACTGCATCTGCTGAGCTGCCTCAGAGGGTGAGAGACCGATCAGATTGAGCCGATCCTGGTCGGGGACAAACCGCAGCACCGGTGTGCGGTTACCCCAATCCCGGTTGGCCTGTCGGACATCTGGAACACTTTTCATGATAGCAAGAGCCTGCTCGGAGATTTTGTAAAGTTCATCCGGATCCGGTCCCATGACCCGAAACTCGACCGGAAACGGCGTGTAGGGCCCAAAGACAAGCTGCGTTACGCGCACGGATGCCTCAGGAACAAGCCCGCCCGAAACGGCGGCTCGTAGGCGAGTTGTCATTAATGTTTCAAGAAACGGAGATACTGAAAAAGTCAGAATAGTTTTTAAGCAAAGTCAGATGTTCCAAACTCTTTGAAGCGAAAGCGCTGAACCTTCGTCCACCTTTAATTGATCATGTGTGAGGTACAAATGATGAAACGTTCCGTGCTGCTTATGCGCCAAAAAATATCGTGCGTTTCAGGTATTTTTGTTTCCGCGATCATGATCTTCATCGTTCTGATGTGCCCTGCTGCCAGAGCTGAACCAATTCGCGGCGCAGGCTCGACATTTGCAGCGCCTATCATTGCGAAATGGGCTGAAAACTACAGGGTATCGCGCACGGATGGCGGCGACTTCACCTCGCCGGACTGGACGGTGGACTATGAGGTGGTGGGATCGCTTGCAGGCGTCATGCGCCTTGGCCAGCCGGAGATGGATTTCGCGGCAACGGACGTTCCTTTATCGCATACGGAACTTGTCAAACATGGGCGCCAGCAATTTCCGATTGTTTTGGGCAGCGTTGCCATCGCAATTAATCTGCAAGGCATTGGCCAGTTGAATTTATCGGGTCCGCTCCTCGCAGATATCTACCTCGGCAAAATACAATCATGGTCTGACCCGGCGATAAAGCAGTTAAACCCGGAATTGAACCTCCCGGACGTCAAGATCACTCCCATTCATCGTAAAGATGGATCCGGCACCACCTACATGTTTACCGACTATCTTTCGTCCACCAATGATGAGTGGAAAACAAAATATGGGGCGGACACCCTGATAACTTGGCCGTGGGGGACCAGCGTCGAAGGAACGCAAGACCTTATCCTTGCCGTGAAAGCCACAAAAGGCGCAATTGCCTATGCGGAATACGGGCAGGTCGAACGGGCCAATCTAACGGTTGCCTCTATTCAGAACAAATCAGGCAAATTTGTTTTGCCCGGTCCAGAGGGTGTCAGGGCCGCTCAAGCGGCGGTCGACTGGACGAAAGTGGAAGATTTTGCCCTATCGCTAACTAACCAACCCGGCGACGATACATACCCCATCTGTGGAGCCACTTATGCCGTCGTGCCAATGGCAGGTCAGTCGTCTGGCCGCTATCGCCGGGTTCATGACTATTTTCGCTTGGCATTCGAGACCGGTGGCAAGGATGCCGAAGCACTTCGTTATGTTCCGATTACGGAGCCTCTGTTGAGCCAGATCAAGCAATATTGGCTGAGAACCCCTTAGAGGCAGGCTCAATTCAACGTGCAGGACTCAAAGCAAGGCCTGCAATGGAATGCAGTAATTATGTATCGCGCCTTGGCGCTGTGCGGATAAGGCACAATGAACATAGATATTTTCAAGGATATTCTCGTACCGGTCATCGGCGGACTCGGGATATTCATGCTTGGTCTGGAATTCATGTCGAACGGCATCCAGGCGCTTTCCGTCAACAAGATGCGCGCTTTTCTCACCAAAGCTGCCGGAACTCCGATAAAGGGCGTCGTTGCAGGCACGCTGATCACCGGCGTCATCCAGTCGTCGACAGCAATGACCGTCATGGTCGTGGGCCTTGTAAATCAACTTAACGTTCCGAAGACAGGATTTGGGATTATGCCTTTGGATCAGGCGGCATGAAGGCGTGCGATCTGGCGCCATGTTTCCAAGGCCGTTGCTTGCAGCTCGCGATGATGGGCGGACGGGATGTCATGGCGGGGAATGTGAAAGAGGTTTGCGATCGGATCGTGGATGGAAACAAAGCGTTGAAGCTGCCTCGCTGACTTGAAGCGTTTCATGATCTTCTCACGCCGTCGGATAGGCTGATGGGAGTTTTCCGCCCGATTGTTCAAGCCTTTGTGCGAGCGATGCTCGACGCCGGGCATGATATCGCGTTTTGCGGCGCCATAGGACCGGAGCTTGTCGGTGATCATCACACGCGGCGAACGGCCTTGTCCTCTCAGGAGCTTCCTCATCAAACGCTTGGCAGCCTTTCCATTGCGGCGGCTCTGGACCAGGACGTCAAGGACAAAACCATACTGATCGACGGCACGCCATAACCAGTGTTTCTTGCCGGCGATGGTGATGACAACCTCGTCGAGGTGCCATTTGTCACCAAGCTTGCCGGCTGACCGCTTGCGGATATCATTGGCGAAATGCCGACCGAACTTCTCGACCCAAAGCCTCACGGTCTGGTGAGAGACAATGATACCACGGGCTGCCAGCATATCCTCGACCATGCGCAGACTGAGCGGAAACCGGAAATAGAGCCAAACGGCGTGGGCAATCACGTCCGCGGGAAATCGGTGGCGACGATAAAGTGGATCACGGGCAAGTCTGGTCATACGGCCAGATCCCACATTTTTATCGATGCTCGGTTAACGTTACGATGCCGGCCGACGAGCGCCACATAGGCGAAGGCCGCCATCAGTGGCACGATCAGCAGGAGTTTTGTGGCGCTCACAACAGCATGTCCACCCGCAGGTTCGTCAAAGTCCAGAACTACAGGTCTTGGGTGGAGACAACAATGGATCATTGCTCGGTGCCAGCCAACTTTATTCGTTACGTCATTGCCGAAAGTTCGCAAAGCGGACACCACGACCCAACGATCTTGTTGCAGACTTGGGTCGTTCCGGCGCCGCCATTCATCGATGGTTCAGGATCGACAGCTTAATTTAGTAGCCAGCAAAGGAGAGAGGCCATGCGGATCAAGATGGTTCTGTTAGCTGTCGCGGCTGCCTTGGTCACCGGCACGGCTCATGCGGGAAGCCAATCGTCGAATACAAGCTCGAATAACTCATCCAACAACGGCGTGGTACGCGAGCGTGTTGTCAAAACGTATTGCGAAGACGGCTATTGCGAGCGCTACGTTAAGCGTCGGGTATATATTGAGGATTGGAGCCGTGATCGCCAACGCGAACGCAAGCGGAGCCGCCACCGGGACCGCTACGACGATGACGATGACGACGATTGATGACATTGCTCAACTGTGTCGGGGATACAACAGACCTGGGTGCTGATCGATCCAGCCCGTCAGGGGAGGGCGGCAACCATCCCATCTCGACTGGAACCTTTCCCCTATCCAGGCGTTCATTCGAAATCGCTCAATCCGATATACTCTAAGAATAATTGTAGAATTCTAGGACCAATCGAAAATCCGCTATTAATCGGCTCGGTCATATGGCGATTAACAAGGATTGAATTTCTGCCTCGCGACGATCGAAGTCGGCAATCGCATGCCCGGGCCATAGCCCTTGCCGCCCCTGACGAACGTGACGCCCATTTCTTCGAGCGCACCCTGCACTTGCTCCATGGTGCTCCTGGCGACTGGATGTCCGTTTTCTATTTGACGGACGGCTCGGGTACTGACGCCGGCCCGTTCCGACAATTCGTCTTGTCTGAGATCGAGTGCAACCCTGGCTGCGCGGATAAGTTGATATGGTGCGAACATGCCAATATCCTCTCACAGGTTCCCGATTGCGGAAAGAAATAAGACGTTTAGTCACCGAACAATGAACAGAAATCGACGTCGACAAAGACGCACTCGGCGCTAGCAAAATATCGGCGAAATTATTCGTGGCATCGGGTAATGTGCGCTGAGGGTCGTTCCAGGGAGGAAGCATGCCCGCAAATAAGCTCCGTTACAAACGGACTGGCCTCATTGCGAGGCGGTCGATAATTTTGGGTGGTCTCAGCGGAATTGCCGCCTTGGTTTCTCCCGCGGTGCTACGCGCCCAAACGGATACGTTCCGTTTCGGCTTGACCCCGGTTTTCCTCTCGAATGACCTGGAACTTCTGCGAAGCCTCCAGCTGTATCTCTCGGCGAAACTCAAGGCCCCGGTCGAGTTGGTCGCGCGGAGGACCTACCAAGAGATTACCGCACTCTTGGTCTCCAGCCAGATCCATTCCGCCTGGATATGCGGCTATCCGTTTGTTCAGTTCCGTTCCGCGCTCGATCTTGTCGCGACACCGATTTGGCGAGGCAAACCGTTGTACCAATCGTACATCATTGCAGGGCACGATCGGAAGGTGGACGACTGGCAACAATTGCGCGGCGACATCCATGCCTACTCCGATCCGGATTCGAACTCAGGGTACTTGGTCACGCAAGCGCTGTTGACGGAAAATGGATTGGGAAAAGGCAACTTCTTTTCACGTTATTTCTTCACTTACGGCCACAGGAACGTCATTCGCGCAGTTGCGCGCGGTCTCGCACAATCGGGCAGCGTTGACGGTTACGTGTGGGAGGTCATGCGCCAGCTTGAACCGGAATTGGTCGACCAAACCAAGATTGTGCGTCGTTCCGAATGGCTGGGCTTTCCTCCCATCGCGTCGCCGAAGCTGCTGGCTTCAGACGCCCGAATTGCAAAGCTGAGGGCTGCCTTGATCGACATGAAGACCGATGAACAGGGCAGGATGATCTTAAGTATGCTGAAGTTGGATGGGTTTGCCGTTGAGGACGAAGCGCTGTTCGATAAAATCGCTGCGAAGATGGCGATCGTGAGAGCCGCAACGTGATGACGTGGCTCCATCGGGTGAAATCGAGCCGGGTCGCCCTGAGAGTGCCGCTGCTGGTCGCCCTGTTGATGATCATTATAAGTGCTGTGATCTCCGACCAGGTGCTGAGGCGATTGTCGGAAATGCAGGAAAGAAACCTTCAAGGGCTGGTCGAGAGCTACCTCGACGGGGTGAGCGCCTCGATCCTGCCATCAATCATGCGCGGCGACGTCTGGGAAGTCTTCGACGTTCTCGACAGATCCGCTTCCAGTTACGCCTCGCTCGATTTGAAGGAAACCATAGTCACGGGATCCGACGGTAGCGTCATCGCATCCAACCACCCCGGGAACCGCCCGTCGTTTTCGCAATTGCCGCAGGAGTTCTTGGACCAGTTCCGCTCCCGCATGGTCGAGGTGAACCAAAAAACGATGGAAGGGTTCGTGCGGCGCGACCTGCTTTATCAGGGACAGAACGTCGGGACGATCTTCACAATTCTTGACGTATCCCATTTGATGGGCGAGCGGCGGAATGTCCTCGTCACGCTGCTCATCACCAACGGTATTCTGGCGTGCCTTTTCGCAGCGGGCGGCTTCTGGCTCGTGAGCTATATGATCCGGCCCATGCGGACGCTCGAGAACCACATGCGAAACTCCTCCGGAGGCATGATCAGTTTGATCGACAGCAGCGAGATTCCCAAAGGCGATCCTGAAGTGTCGCGGCTGTTCCATCGTTTCAATGAACTGGTCAAGTCAGAGCACGAGCAGCGCGAGTTCGCACGCCGGCTGGCGGAAGAGGAAAAGCTGGCGAGCCTCGGCAGGCTGTCCTCCTCGATGGCGCATGAGATCAATAACCCGCTGGGTGGACTGTTCAATGCGATCGACACGCTGAAGACCCATGGCTCGAAACCGGGCGTGAGGGAAACTTCGCTTGTGCTGATAGAGCGAGGTCTAATCGGGATCCGGGACGTGGTGAAGGCGATGCTGGCCACCTACAAATACGAACGGTCCCAGACCAAACTCAGCCGCGACGACCTCAACGACATCCAAATATTGGCTTTGCCGGAGCTACGGCGCAAACAACAGGAGTTGGTTTGGGAGGTCGACTTTGACGGGACTTTTTCTGTGCCGGCAGGTCCCATCCGACAGGCTGCGCTCAACCTCATGCTGAATGCGATTGCAGCAACGCCGGAAAAGGGCTGCGTGTCTTTTGGGGCTACGTCAAACTCGGAATTCCTGAAGATCGAGGTGACGGACGAGGGGCCCGGTATCAGCGATGCTCTTGCGCCGATGTTGACCAACCTCGATCTTCGGAATCAAATGAATCCGGGCCATGGATTAGGTCTTTGGGTCATTCGGCAGATATTAATCGAACTCGGAGGATCGGCCACTATCGAACGCCTTTCGGCTGGGACCAAAGTTTGCCTTATTTTCCACCAACAGGGAACCTTTGCGCATGCAAATGCTGCCTGATTTAGCCCGAATTGGGCTTGTCGAAGACGATCCGATCATGGGCGAGTCCATTGTCCAGCGACTGGAGCTTGAAGGCTGGTGTGTAACTTGGTGGAAGTCGGGCAATGAAGCCATTGCCGCCATCGAGACACAGCCTCTGACATTGGATCTGGTCATCTGTGACATCCAGTTACCCGATGTTTCCGGAGAAGCCGTATTCCAGAGCTTGTCCAAACTATCCGGCACTCCGCCTTTCATGTTTATCACGGGTTATGGCGAGATTGATCAGGCAGTGCGGCTCATGCGCTACGGCGCTGTCGATTTCATGACTAAGCCATTCGCGATGGACGATTTTCTCAGACGCATCAGTAGCGGATGCCGTCCACATCATTCGTCGGCGGCGGACCCAACCGCGCTCGGCATCAGCTCAGCCATGCAAGCTGTAGCCAGTATTTTAAGCCGCTACGCCAACAACGATCTTCCTGTGCTCATCACTGGTGAAACAGGTGTCGGCAAGGAGGTGGCCGCGAGATTTCTCCACGATGTCTCTCACCGAGCAAACGAACCGTTCGTCGCGGTCAACTGCGCTGCCATTCCCGCCGAACTGATGGAAAGCGAACTCTTCGGTCACGAGAAAGGTGCCTTTACCGGAGCGACCCAGCGACACCTGGGTTACGCTGAGCGCGCAGGCAAGGGGACATTGTTCCTCGACGAAATTGGCGACATGTCGGCGGGGCTGCAGGCCAAGCTGCTGCGTTTGATCGAACAGAGGACCTTCACGCGTGTCGGCGGCGAGGCGACGGTGCACTTTAACGCCCGAATTGTGTCTGCGACCCACCGAATCTTGAACGTCAAATCACCGAGCAACCATTTCCGCGACGATCTCTATTTCAGGATTTCCGTCCTTCCGGTGGAGATCTCGCCCATTGCGGGAACGCGTGGACGACATCATCGGATTGATGGATCATTTCCTTGATGAGGCAACCCAACGAACCGATACCGACATCCGCGGCTTCAGCTCCTTGGCCGAAGACGCAGCCATCTCTCACCCGTGGCCTGGAAACGTGCGTGAACTCCGCAATAGGGTCGAGCGCGCTGCTGCTTTGGCCCGCGGTGAATGGATCATGCCGGCCGATCTATTCCCGGAGGGCGGTGACGTAAAGGCATCATCGGGCTTCACTCCCTTGTCTGACGTCCGTGATGCGGCGGAAAAGCGGCAGATCGAGCGGGCGCTCGACCAAACGGGCGGTCAGATTTCGAAAGCCGCAAGCCTGTTGGCCATTTCGAGAACCACATTGTGGGAAAAGATGGCCCGCTTTGGAATGGTTCCGAAGGAGCGCTAGCAAACGATCAAACTCATTGTCAAAAGCGGCGGGGATTGGCATTGCACCAGCACCTGACTCTTTGGCCGAACTGTCTGGGCGTCAAACGTGGCGTAGGTCAGCCGCGACGGGCCTCCGACCGTGTAAACGGTTCGTTACGGCAGCAGCAGCCATATTGCTGCGAAGGCATATCCGATCGCTAACGAACCGAGCACGGCAAGCGTTGCGAAAAGAGCGACAGTTGGCGCCCGGAGGACCGGCAATACCGCCAGAATTCCCCAAATGCTGACCGCACTGCCAGAAACAAGGAACGCCATCGCCGCACCCGGCGACATGCCGAGGTCGAGCAATCCCCTGACCAACGGCAGCGCGGCATAACCGTCTAGATACATCGGCGCGCCGACCATGACCGCGAGTGGAATCGCATAAAGGGAATCCTCACCGACATAAGTCGCCAGAAGATGCGGCGGCAGAAGATCACGCAGGAGGAACTCTGCCGCAAACGCAAAGGTCAGACACAATACGACAAGCTTGGTCATGGAAAAAAGATCGGCACGGAAGGCCCGCATACGAACCCGGTTCTGCCAGATGCTGAATGAGAATTCTGTTGGTGTGCCGGTGCCACATTGCCCCGGATTCCGTCTTCGCAACGCGCGAAGCGGATTTCGAACCATGCTGGTCCCGGTCAGGAGCGCCGTTCCCGCACCAGCAAAAATTCCGAGCGCGAACGCCGCTACGGTCTTACCGATAGCGAAAGCAGGGCCAAGCACTGCCCATGTCACAGCAAACATTGCCGGATCAGTGACGGGGGACGAAAGCCAGAATGCCATAATGGGAGCGAGCGGTACGCCGGAGGCAAGCAATCCGGTCATCAACGGAAGCACGGTCACGCCGCAAACTGGCGTCACGGCACCAACCGCCGACGCGATCACGATTGTCGAGACCGGACGGCCCCTGAACCATTGCGCGGTAACAGTTCCGGCTCCGCTTGCCGCGACCCATGCCGACAGGATAAGCCCGATGGCTATCGTCGGGGCCACATCGATTAAGCTCTCTATAACAAAACGCAAGGTTTCCTGCGCCTTTTGCGGCCACGCCATCGAGACGGTCGCGAAGAGGACGGCAACCGCCGTCCAGATGACTGGCCTTCGAAGTCTAGGAAGCGCAACGAACATCGGCATAATCCTTTAACGGCATCATACTGGGTGCACTTCCATGAATGAAACGAATAGTGTAAATATGAGGTATGAGTTTACACGATATCCTACCCCAACTCGACAGTGATCTGCTGCGCAGTTTCCTTGCCGTTGCCAAGGCTGGAAGCGTCAGCCGGGGTGCGAGCCGCCTACTTCGAACGCAATCCGCGGTTAGCCTTCAGGTACAGAAATTGGAGGGTATAGTCGGACAGCAGCTGTTCGAACGCCATGGGCGCGGTGTTTCACTGACCGCGCGCGGCGAGCAGCTGCTGCCTACCGCCCGCCAGGTCGTTGAAACGCTCGATCAGGCGGTAATTGCCATGCGCGAAGCTCAGACAAGGGGAGAAATCCGTCTTGGCATTCCGGAGGAATATGGTGACACCCTCCTGCCCTCAATCCTGTCCGGGTTTTCGGAAGTGCAACCGGGGGCACGTATCCTGTTGCGATGCGGCTCAAGTGTGGAGTTCCCGGCCGCGCTCGCCGCCGGCGAACTAGACCTCGCCCTCCATACGCCAGAGAATGTCATGGCGCAGGACGTTGTTGTCCATCGCGAAGCGGCCGTTTGGGCTGGCTCCGCCTTTCATGACGTCGAGAAACGCAGGCCGCTACCTGTGGCCCTGTTCGACAAGGCGTGCTGGTGGCGGGAACGCTGTCTCAATCTCCTTCAAAAAACCGGGCTGAACTATGAGATCATCTGCACTAGCGAGAGTGTGGCCGGTGTTCGCGCTGCCATATCGGCCGGGATCGCCGTCGGAGTCCTGCCGCAATGCTCTTTAACCGATCGCCTTAGGCGCTTGTCGGGTGCTGAACTGCCGCACCTCGGTGAAACCGCCCTGGTGCTAAGCCGATCGTCTGGCGCGGTGGCGAAGCTTGCGGATAGCTTGATCGCGATAATAACAACAACGCTTCGTGCAGCTTCAAAAACCTAATACACCAACCGCGCCAATACTTTGCCAGCGTTTTCTACAGAACGGCGAATGGTTCGGAAAACCGAACCCCAAATCTCGTTATGTTCGACTTTCCGGACACGCTCGGCTTTCGAGATCGGGGACTGGCCGTGTTTCTGCTGATTTCCGTTACAATTGTAATGTTGGCACGGGTCTTGCTCCTTAATTGTCAGTTCAACGGTTTGGGAGGTACAGATGTCTCGTTGCAGCAAACTGGTCGACATGGGTCGACGTCAATTTCTCAGAGGCAGCACATTCGCGGTGGCGGGTGCGGCTGTCGCGGTTTCAATGCCCGGCGAAGCCACTGCCGCCGCTCCGGCCAACAGTGGGTCAGCTAGGGTCGAATATCCGTCAAACAAGCTAGGGAACGTGAAAGACCTGAAGGTCAACGAGCCGTTGGACGTCACTTACCCTGACGCTGACGCGCCTGGCGTTCTTTTGAAACTCGGTAAGAAGGTTCCAGGGGGCATGGGCCCGGACGGGGATATCGTAGGGTATTCCGTCACATGCCCGCATAAAGGATTTCCCCTCAATTACTCGCCCGACAAGCGCACTTTCAACTGCCCCGGACATTATTCGGTCTTTGATCCGGAGGTGGGGGGACAGCAAATCTGGGGCCAGGCCACTTCCAACTTACCGCAGTATTCGCTTCGCATCGACGACAAGGGCGACATCTACGCCGAAGGTCTTGACGAGCTATTGTATGGCCGTTTGAGCAACGTTCTTTAGGGAGGATATAATCATGGCATTCAAGAGCCAAATTGACCGTTTGCCGATTATTCCGGCCGATGCAAAGAAGCACAACGTGACCTGCCACTACTGCATCGTAGGATGCGGTTATCACGCCTATTCGTGGCCGGTAAACAAACAGGGGGGTACCGATCCGGCAAATAATGTGTTCGGCGTTGACCTCGCAAAACAGCAAGCCGCCGAAACCGATGCATGGTATGCGCCCGCGATGTACAACATCGTCCAGCAGAACGGCGAAGACGTACACATCGTCATCAAGCCAGACCACGAGTGCGAAGTGAACTCCGGACTTGGGTCTGTGCGCGGTGCGCGGATGGGCGAAACCCGGTTCAGCCGCGCTAGAGGAACCCAACAGCAGCGGCTAACCACACCGATGGTATGGCGTTATGGCCAGATGCAGCCGACCACATGGGAAGATCTCGCTCGATCTCGTCGCGCGGGTCACCGCCGCGGTCATCAAGAAACAGGGAGAGGACGGCCTTTTCGTCTCGGTCTTCGATCATGGCGGCTCGGCCGGCGGTTATGAAAACACTTGGGGTACGGGCAAACTCTATTTCGAATCCATGAAGATCAAGAATATCCGGATTCACAACCGCCCCGCCTACAATTCCGAGGTTCATGCGACGCGCGATATGGGGGTCGGTGAGCTTAACAATTGTTACGAGGACGCCGAACTGGCCGACACGCTCGTCTCGGTCGGCAACAATCCGCTGGAAACACAGACCAACTATTTTCTGAATCACTGGATCCCCAATCTGCGCGGGACCTCGATGGATAAAAAGAAGGCCCAGTTGCCCGACGAGCCCCACGACAGTGCCCG
Organism: Phyllobacterium zundukense; assembly: GCF_025452195.1. Taxonomy (NCBI): domain Bacteria; kingdom Pseudomonadati; phylum Pseudomonadota; class Alphaproteobacteria; order Hyphomicrobiales; family Phyllobacteriaceae; genus Phyllobacterium; species Phyllobacterium zundukense. Next base: position 168,629 of record NZ_CP104971.1, read on the forward strand.
GATCATTTTCGTCGACCCGCGGCGCACGGTCTCCGTAAACGCAGCCGAAGCGGAAGCCGGTTCGGACAAGGTCATGCACCTGGCGATCAACTCCGGAACGGACATGGTCCTGTTCAATGCATGGCTGACTTATATTGCCGAGCAGGGCTGGACGGACAAGGACTTCATCGCCAAATCGACGAGCGGCTTCGACGATGCCGTAACGAAGAACAAGACGACGCTCGAAGAAGCGGCCTCCATAACGGGTCTGACGGTCGACCAGATCAAACAGTCCGCGTCCTGGATCGCCGAACCCAAGGAAGGTGGTAAGCGTAAGCGCACTATGTTCGCCTACGAGAAGGGTCTGATCTGGGGCAATGACAACTACCGCACCAACGCCTCTCTCGTGAATGTTGCGTTGGCGACCGGCAATGTCGGCCGTGAAGGCGGCGGTTGCGTGCGTATGGGTGGCCATCAGGAGGGCTATGTCCGTCCGTCAGATGCGCATGTCGGGAAGCCCGCCGCCTACGTCGACAAGCTGCTGATCGAAGGCAAGGGCGGCGTCCATCACATTTGGGCTTGCGATCACTACAAGACAACGCTCAACGCCCATGAGTTCAACCGCGTTTACAAAAAACGCACCGATCTCGTGAAGGATGCCATGAACAGTGTTCCTTACGGCGGCAAAGAGGCTCTGGTGAACGCGATCGTCGCGGCTATCGATGCAGGCGGCCTGTTCTCGGTCGACGTCGACATCATTCCCACGAAGATCGGCGCTGCAAGTCATGTATGGCTCCCTGCCGCTGAATCGGGGGAGATGAACCTGACGTCGATGAACGGCGAACGGCGCATGCGTCTCGTCGAGCGGTACATGGACCCTCCCGGCGTTGCCAAACCCGACTGCATGATCGCTGCCGGAATCGCCCAAAACTTGGAGAGGGTCCTTCGCGAGATGGGGGATGCCAAGTACGCCGACCAGTTCAAGGGCTACGACTGGAAGACGGAAGAAGATGCGTTCATGGACGGCTACAATAAGAACGCCAAGGGCGGTGAGTTCGTCACCTACGACCGTCTTCGCGCCATGGGCAACAACGGCTTCCAGGAACCGGCGACGGCGTTCGAAGGGGACAAGATCGTCGGTACGAAACGTCTGTACACCGACGGGAAGTTTGGGACGAAGGACGGCAAGGCAACTTTCCTCGAAACCAAGTGGAGAGGCCTGCAGGCTCCGGGAAAGGAAGAGCAGAAAAAGAACAACAAGTACCTCATCAATAACGGACGAGCGAACTTGATCTGGCAGAGTGCGTTTCTCGACCAGGAAAACGACTTCGTGATGGATCGATGGCCGTATCCGTTCATCGAAATGAGTCCCGACGACATGAAGGAGCTCAGCCTCGGCAACGGTGACCTCGTCGAAATCTACAACGAGAGCGGCTCGACCCAGGCCATCGTCTATCCGACACCGACGGCCCGGAAGGGAGAGACGTTCATGTTGTTCGGCTTCCCGACAGGGGCGGTAGGCAATGTGATCAATGGTGGAACGAACGAGTTGATCCTTCCCAACTACAAGCAGACCTGGGCAAACATCCGGAAGATTTCGGACGCGCCCGAAAATGTGAAGCATATGACATACAAGTCGAAGGAGTATTCGGCGACTTGATCAGGAGATATGTCCGCGCGCCCGCCAACTAGCAGGGCGCGCGGACGCTACCACGTCCATTTTATTCAACCGGAGCTCCTTTATGGTAAATGCACGGTTGGCCTTGGCCATCGTTTCCCTCCTTACGATCAACAGCACCTCTCACGCACAAGACATCACGGCCGGGGCCACGGTCTTTAAGAAATGCACGGCATGCCATTCCGTCGAGGAAGGGCAGAACAAAGTTGGCCATTCGTTGCACAAGGTGATTGGCAGGACTGCCGGAACCCTTGCGGGCTACCAATATTCGCAGGCCATGAAGGCAGCCGGTGCTGGCGGATTGGTCTGGGACGAGGCGACAATCGAAGACTATCTTGTTGCACCCAAAGACAAGGTCAAAGGCACAAAGATGGCGTTTGCCGGATTGAAAAATCTAAAGGACATCAAGGACTTGTACGCCTATCTTCAAAGCGTTTCCCAGTAGGAGCAAAATGGATCACACGCCAGAAGCGCTCAAGGTCAGATGGCAGGTAGACGACGGTTGTCAGGCTGGCTCCTTCGAGAAGCCTGTCAGCATCGAAACGGCGGTCACCATCGCGGTGGCTATGTCGCAGCCGCTTCACCGCTTTGAGGTCGTTCCGCTCCTCCAGGCCCGATCGCGTGTCTGCTCGAGCGACATTCGCGCACCGATTTCGATTCCCCCGTTCGACAATTCGGCGATGGATGGTTTCGCAATCCATTCCTCGATGATCGCCACCGGGACGGGGCCTTGGATGTTCGACATCGCTGGCACCGTTGCCGCGGGTGATCGAGCTCCCGACGACGTCGACATATCTCTCGCTTTGCGCATCTTCACGGGCGCATCCATGCCGAAGGGATTTGACACCGTCATAAGGCAGGAAGACTGCGACGTCGCCGGCGACAGGCTGACGGTACTTTCCCGACCCCGTGGAAGCGCAAACGTGCGGCATTCAGGCGAGGACGTCGCTTCAGGCAAGCTCGTTTTGCGCAAGCGAGAGTTCATAACACCGAACAAGATTGCACTGCTGGCGGCGCTCGGGATTTGCGAGGTTGAAGTCTATGCGCCCGTCCGCGTTGGTTTCTTCACGACGGGCAGTGAGCTCGTCGAGCCGGGGCAACATCTATTCAATGCGCAGATATTCAACTCGAACAAGTATTTTTTGGCGGCGTCCCTGGCTGAACCGTGGGTGGAACTGATTGATTTTGGACAGGTCCGGGACGACAGGAAATTGATCAGCGCCATGATCGCCGCTGCAGTGGCTCGATGTGACGTTTTGCTTACGACCGGAGGCGCGTCTGCCGGAAGGGAGGACCATCTTTCAGCCGCTTTTCGGGAGAACGGCGGGCAGTTTGAGGTTACGAAGGTGGCTATGCGGCCGGGAAAGCCGCTCAAGATGGGCCGACTTGGAAACGTCATCTTTGGGGCACTTCCCGGAAACCCGTATGCCGCTGCCATTACGTTCAGCCAAATCGTCATGCCGGCGATTAAGCGCACGGCGGGCTTGTCTACTGTGCGTTCCGACCCGCAGGTCGGCGTCGCAGCGTTCACATATCGCAAGACCTCAGGACGTTCGGAATTCATCCCGGTAAGCATTGCAGGGTCAGATTCTTTGGGGAGACCCAGCCTCCAAATGCTCGATAAAGGGTCCGCCGGGCGACTTTTCCCGCTTTCCGTCGCGGACGGGGTCGCGCATCTTCCGGAGGATGTAATTGAAATCGTTGAAGGTTTGCCGATGCCCTTTTTTCCGTTGAGCTGATTTCGCCCGGCAGTAATCCATTTTATTTAATGATTTCAATTTGATGCGGTCGTCAAGGCCCCGCACGGCATCTGTGATCAAACCGTAATATAAGTGTCACACGACTGTTATAAAAGCTCTGTAGATAGCGGTTACTTTAACAGTTTCCACAGGGAGTATTACCATGAAAAAGCTTCTATCTACCGTAGCAGTGACGGCAATTGCCGTTGCCGCATCCCTCGGCGCGGCTTCAGCCCGCGACCAGATCCGCATCGTCGGATCATCCACCGTTTACCCGTTCACAACGGCAGTTGCTGAAAACTTCGGCAAGACCTCGGGTATGAAAACCCCGGTCGTCGAATCGACGGGCACCGGCGGCGGCATGAAGCTGTTCTGCGAAGGCGTCGGCGAGAAGTTCCCGGACGCAACGAATGCTTCGCGCCGCATGAAAAAAGGCGAGTGGGCCGATTGCAACAAGAACGGTGTCAAGGACATCGTCGAGATCCTGATCGGCTTCGATGGCTTGACTTTTGCTCAGGCAAAGTCCGGCATACCGATGAAGATTTCGCGTAAAAACTTCTTCCTCGCGCTTGCCAAGGAAGTGCCGGGTGCCGATGGCAAGCTGGTTCCAAACCCATACAAGAACTGGTCCGAAATCGACCCTTCACTGCCGAATGAGAAGATCGAAGTCCTCGGCCCGCCTCCAACATCCGGTACACGCGATTCCATGCATGAACTTTTCATGGAGCCAGGTGCCGCCGAGATTCCAGCGCTGAAGGAACTGAAGGGTAAAGACGCCAAGGCGTTTGAAGCTGTCTGGAAGAGCGTTCGCGAAGACGGTGCATACGTCGAGGCTGGTGAAAACGACAACGTGATCGTTCAGAAGCTGGAAGCCAATCCAAAGGCATTCGGCGTGTTCGGCTACTCCTTCCTTGAAGAAAACGCATCGAAGCTTGAAGGGGTGCCGGTCGATGGCGTCGTACCGTCATTTGAGACCATTGCCGATGGCACATACAAGCCTTCGCGTGAAATGTTCGTTTATGTGAAGAAGGCGCATGTCGGCGTCGTTCCGGGTCTGGACAAGTTCGCAGCCGAGTACGTCTCAGACACCGCTACGGGCGAAGACGGCTATCTGTCCGAGAAGGGCCTGGTTCCCCTTCCGGCCGAACGTCATGCGGAAGTCTCCAAGGCTGTTGTTGCGCTTGAGCCAATGAAGGGTGACGAGCTGAAATAAGCTCCATCCGTGGGTTTGGGGCGATCGGAGATTTCATTTCCGGCCGCCCCTTCTTCGCACGAGGCAAAAGCTTCTGACCGGGATTGGTGGGCCGATGACCACAGCATATTTTCTGATTCTTGCTCTTCTGACTGTCTCTTGGTTCCTCGTGGGACGACAAAGGGCGTCATCCCTCGCCGGGGCTGATCCAGCTTCTCTCCACTCCCTCCCTTCGTATCATGGGATGTTTCTGGCGGCTCTGATCTTCCTGCCCATGATCCTCATTTTCATTGTAGGAGCGCCTCTGGCTGAAAGGTACATTGAGGCCAGGGCCTTTTCGGGCCTGGATCCTTCGACAATCTCCGATGAACTCGGCCGCAGCGCTGTCCTGCGGGATATCCACTCGGTCATTGCAGGTACCTACGCAGGCACCGCATCTCCGGAACTGACCACAGCCGCCTCCGCCTATTCAAGCGCTGCAAGCACCACCAGTTGGCTCTTGCTGATAGCTGGAATAGCTGCTGCCCTCGTTGCCGCCATGTTCGGCTTCCGCCTGATCGGGCCGGAATTCCGTGCGCGAAACAGCGTCGAGCGCCTGGTGAAGTACATCCTTCTTGCCTGCTCGGCGATTGCCGTTTTGACGACGCTCGGCATCGTGTTCTCGGTTGTGTTTGAGACCATCCAGTTCTTCAGCAAAGTAAATCCGATCGATTTTCTGTTTGGTCTTCAGTGGTCGCCACAAACGGCGATCCGCGCTGATCAGGTGGGATCCTCGGGCGCATTTGGCATCGTTCCTCTCGTGACCGGGACGCTGTTGATTACCGTTATCGCCATTGCTGTTGCCGGACCGCTCGGGCTGTTCGCCGCAATTTATATGGCTGAGTATGCGAGCCCCAGAACGCGCAGCATCGTTAAGCCAATTCTCGAAATTCTCGCCGGCATACCCACCGTGGTTCTCGGCTTCTTCGCTGCGCTGACTGTAGCCCCGTTCATTCGAGGCTCCGGCGAGTCAATAGGTTTGTCCGTGTCGTCCGAGTCGGCGCTCGCCGCCGGCGTGGTCATGGGCATGATGATCATTCCATTCGTCTCGTCTCTTTCAGACGACGTCATCAATGCAGTCCCGCAAAGCTTGCGCGACGGTTCCTTTGCAATGGGGGCCACCAAGTCCGAGACCATCAAGAAGGTCGTCCTGCCGGCCGCTCTGCCGGGCATCGTTTCCGCCTTCATGCTCGCCATCTCGCGAGCGGTCGGGGAGACCATGATCGTCGTCATGGCTGCGGGACTGGCTGCGAACCTCACGTTCAACCCGCTTGAAGCCGTCACCACCTTCACCGTCCAGATCAAGACCATCCTCGTGGGTGACCAGGAATTCGACAGCGCCAAGACGCTTTCTGCCTTTGCCCTCGGCTTCGTCCTCTTCTTCTTCACACTCGTGCTCAATTTCATCGCGCTTCAGATCGTCAAGAGATATCGGGAACAATATGACTGACATCGCCTCAACCAATGACATCCCCGTCACCGACACACCGCGCGATGCGTTGGTCAAGAAGCGTTACCGCGCAGAGCGTCGCTTCAAATTCTATGGCATCGCGGCGATCATTCTCACCGCAATATTCCTTTCCATTGTCCTTCTCGATGTCTTGTTCAAGGGAATTCCTGCGTTCTCCGAATACCGTCTTGATTTGAAAGTAGTCGCCGATCAGGCGCTTCTGGATCCTCAGAAGACCGGCGATCGGACCACCTTGTTGGCCGGCAACTACGACAAGATAATTCGCGATGCATTGGCAGCCAAGTTTCCGGACGTAACCACTCGTGCCGACCGCAGGGCCCTCAACGGACTGTTGAGCTCAGGTGCTGCGGATGATTTCAGGCGCATGGTTTCAAACAACCCATCGCTGGTAGGCCAGGAACTCACAGTTCCCGTTTTGCTTTCGGACGATGCAGACCAATTCTTGAAGGGCTATCAGACGGACGAGATTGTTCTGAAAGGGACAGGCACACTCACCGAGACACTGAATGGTGACGCCTACTCGCTTCGTTCGTCCGGGGATGACTTCGCGAAGGCATTCCAGGAGATACAAGCCTTCTTGTTCCAGCGTCTCGATCGACTGCACACTGAAATTGCCCGCCTCGAGAATTCGTTGCAGGGGATGGAGGGCGACGCCGCGGCATCGCTGCGCGGTCAGGTCGATATTTATAAGGCTGAAGCCGAGACACTTAACGCCCGCATCAGCGACGCCAATACGGCGATCGAGTTGGACGACAAACTGCCGAGCCTTCTGGTCAATGTGAACGGTGGGACCATCAAGGCCACACAGATCAGTCCCGCAGGTATCGATGGAACAAGACTGATCACGCCAAAGAGCGCCGAACCTGCGAACGCTGGCTCGTGGTCGATCTTGACTCTGGTCACCCCTGAATCCAATCGCCGTGTTCAGGATCAGGCAGCGACGTGGCTCGAACAGCTGAAGGCCTCAGGAACAGTTGAGCGAGCCTTCGCTACACGTTTCTTTACCTCTGGAGATTCCCGCGAACCGGAATTGGCGGGTATTCGCGGAGCTCTCGTCGGGACCCTCTGGACGCTGGCCGTAACGCTGATTTTATGTCTGCCGCTTGGGGTTGGCGCAGCCATCTACCTTGAAGAATTTGCTCCGAAGAACCGTCTGACAGAGGTCATCGAAATCAACATCAACAATCTTGCCGCTGTGCCGTCTATCGTGTTCGGCCTGCTTGGCTTGGCGATGTTCCTCAACTTCTTCGACCTTCCGCGGTCAGCACCATTGGTGGGTGGTCTCGTGCTTGCCCTTTTGGTAATGCCGACGATCATCATCGCGTCACGAGCGGCGTTGCGGTCGGTGCCGCCATCGATCAAGGAGGCAGCGCTTGGTGTCGGCGCTTCGCACCAGCAAGCGATCTTCCATCACGTGCTTCCCTTGGCCATGCCGGGTATCATGACCGGCACCATCATCGGCATGGCGCACGCACTGGGCGAGACAGCACCCTTGCTGATGATCGGCATGGTTGCCTTCATCGTCGATATTCCTGGAGGAATCACGGATGCATCGACGGTTCTACCGGTGCAGATCTATCTTTGGTCCGATCTTCCCGAGGTTGCCTTCCAGGCCAAAACAGCGGCCGCCATTCTGGTGTTGCTGGTGTTCCTTTTTGTCATGAATGCTGCGGCGATTATGCTGCGTCGACGCTTCGAACGTCGCTGGTAAATGAGGTATAAGGAATATGAATATGCTCTCTGAAGTCGATGTGGAAAAGAAATTGCACGGCGCTCCTGATCAAACCAAGGCAAAAATGAAGGGCGACAACGTCTCGGTCTTCTACGGTGCGAAGCAGGCGCTGTTCGGGGTCAGCCTCGATGTGCCCGAGAAGATGGTAACTGCGTTGATCGGTCCGTCCGGTTGCGGCAAGTCCACCTTCCTGCGTTGCCTCAACCGGATGAACGACACCATTTCCATATGCCGTGTCACCGGCAACATCACGCTCGACAACCGTGACATCTACGATCCCAAGATCGACGTCGTCCAACTGCGCGCGCGTATCGGGATGGTGTTCCAGAAGCCCAATCCCTTCCCGAAGTCGATTTTCGAGAACGTGGCTTATGGCCCGCGTATTCATGGTTTGGTGAAGGACAAACACCATCTGGATGAGATCGTGGAAAAAAGCCTCCAGAGAGCAGGGCTCTTCTCCGAGGTGAAAGACCGTTTGCATGAGTCCGGTACGGGTCTTTCCGGCGGCCAGCAGCAACGGCTGTGCATTGCGCGCGCCATTGCCGTCAGCCCGGAAGTCATCCTGATGGATGAGCCGTGCTCGGCGCTCGATCCCATTGCCACCGCCAAGGTGGAGGAGCTGATCGACGAATTGCGCGAGAACTATACGATCGTCATCGTGACGCACTCGATGCAGCAGGCGGCACGCGTATCGCAGCGCACAGCCATGTTCCATCTTGGCAACATTGTTGAAGTAGGTGATACGGAAATGATGTTCACCAGCCCGACGGAAAAGCGCACGCAAGACTACATCACCGGACGCTTCGGTTGATCGTAGGGAACGAGGAACAGAACATGCCCGACCAGACAGCACAGCACACCGTCCGTTCCTACGACGATGAATTGAAATTCCTGACGCATAAGATTGCCGAGATGGGCGGACACGCGGAACGTATGGTCGAGCAGGCCGTCGCTGCGATGGTCAATTCGGATAATGCCTTGGCACAGCGGGTGATCTCGGACGACTTGATCCTCGATGCCGGTCAACGCGAGATCGACGAAAAGGCGATAACCATCATCGGCAAGCGCCAGCCCATGGCGATCGACCTGCGTGAAGTCATCGGCACGATCCGCATATCATCGGATCTGGAACGCATCGGCGACCTCGGCAAGAACATTGCCAAGCGGGTGGTTGCGGTCACCGACACAAGGCAGACGCTTTCGGTCTATCGCGGATTGCAGACGATTGCCGAACTGGCCTTGACGCAGCTCAAGGACGTTCTCGACGCCTACGCCACACGTTCGGTCGCGCAGGTCAATATCGTCCGCGAGCGCGACGATGAGATCGATGCACTCTATACGTCATTGTTCCGCGAACTCCTGACCTACATGATGGAAGATCCGCGCAATATCTCGGCCTGCACGCATTTACTTTTCTGTGCAAAGAATATCGAACGTATCGGCGACCATGCGACGAACATAGCAGAGACAGTTTATTATATTGTGACGGGAACGCAGCTTCCGGCAGAACGCCCGAAGGAAGACCAATCCCATACGATCGTGGTGGATGAACCTCTCGCATCCTAGTTTTCAAAGGTAGAAAATGGCTATAGCTCCCAAAATCACCGTTGTGGAAGACGAGGAAGCCCTAAGCGTCCTCCTCAGGTACAATCTTGAAGCTGAAGGCTATGCAGTCGAGACTATCGCACGCGGCGACGAAGCAGAGATAGCTTTGCGGGAGAAGGTGCCGGATCTGTTGATCCTGGACTGGATGCTGCCAGGCCTTTCCGGTATCGAATTGTGCCGGCGGCTTAGAGCCAGACGCGAAACCGAAATCCTGCCGATCATCATGCTGACGGCACGCGGCGAGGAAAGCGAACGGGTGCGTGGCCTTGCGACCGGCGCGGACGATTACATGGTCAAGCCGTTCTCTACGCCGGAGCTGCTTGCACGCATCAAATCCATGCTGCGCCGGGTCAATCCGAGCCTTCTGGCTCATGTGCTGAGCTTTGGCGACCTCAAGCTCGACCGCGAACAACACCGCGTCTACCGCAAGGAACGCGAACTTAAACTTGGTCCGACGGAATTCCGCCTCCTGGAATTCCTGATGCAGTCTCCCGGTCGTGTCTTTTCGCGCGGTCAACTGCTCGACAATGTCTGGGGCGCCGACATCTATGTGGATGACCGCACCGTCGACGTACATGTCGGGCGCTTGCGCAAGGCCATCAATATTGGCCGCTCCATTGATCCCATCCGTACAGTGCGCGGCGCAGGATACTCATTCGGCTAGGACCAATCCAAAGACCGCGTCCGCCAGGCCGTCGCGCAATACAGCAGACGGGCTATGCAGTCGTCACCGAACGAACCGATCGTTTTTGCGAAGCACGCTGCCGGGGGAGGGACGATCGAATAGCTCGGTCGGAGGGCTATGATGGTTCGCGTACCAAAACTCGCTGCATAGGGCGGCCGATCAACGCAAAGGATACCAGCCCAACAAAGCCGAGAGCGGCAAAGATCACCAATGTGGCGACCGTGCCAACGTGTTGCATCATGAATGCAAAGGCAAACGGAGCGGCAGCAGACGACACCAACCGCGCCGAGGTGACCTTACCCATGCGCCTTCCGTAACCGTTGCTGCCAAACAGGGCAAGGGGCAACGTGCCTTGCACGATGCTTGAAAGTCCAACGCCCAAGCCGAACAGGATCGCAAATCCCACCGCCCCGACCATCCATGTGCCGTTCCAAAGCAACACGGCGATCGACACCGGAACCAACAAGCTCGAAATCAGTGCCAGGCCAAGCGGTTGGATCCGGTTCCCGGTCAACATGCTGAGCAGTCGGCTTGTGACCTGAGCGGGCCCGAAGAGAGTTCCGACAAGAACGCTCACGCTTCCAAGTCCAAGAGCGCCAAGCATCGGCAGCATGTGGATCAGGATGGCAGCGTCGATGAAACTGATCAGTGCAATACCGGACACCATCAAGACGAAGGCCGATCGAGTTCGCCCGGCAGGAACACTTCCAACGACGAAATGGCTTGCAGCGGTTGCTTGTTCTGCCGAGGAACTCGAATTTCCAGACATTCGTGACAGCCAAAAATGTACCGGCAAGCAGACAAACAGATGGGCAGTGGCGAAGACAAAGTAGACTTCCTGCCAGGTCATGTTTTGATGGAGCGCCGACGTCAGCGGCCAGAAAATGGTTGAAGCGAACCCCGCGATCAGCGTCAGGTGGGTTATGCTTCGCTGTGCCGTCTTTGGATTGATCTGTACAAGCAGGGCGAAAGCAGCGTTATAGAGGACGAACGTCGATGCCAGTTCGACGGCCATCAGCCCTATCCCAAACGTGAATGGGGTAGGAGCGAGCGCACATGCTGCGAGAGTTACGGCGGCGGCGATTGAGCCGAGGGCCATCACCCTACCGGCTCCATACCTGTCGATCCAGCCTCCTGCGATCGGAGCAGCCAGCCCTCCAGCAAGGAGCGAGATCGAGAATGCTGCGAATACCCATTCTGACGACCACCCCACATCTTTTGCCATGGAGTCGGCAAGAGCGCTGAAGCTATAGTACAGCGTGCCATAGCCGATTATTTGGGTCAGGCCGAGCGCGGCGACGGCGAGGCGACTGTCGGTGGCAGAGATTGTTGATGTCGTCACTTGTTCTACGCCTCGCAGGTTTCGGCGCAGGTATCGACCGTTGGATCGCAGCGTCCCTGACAGCAGTCCTTCATAAGGAACTCGATCAAGCCGGAGAGGGCGGGATAGACGGCGCTGTAAATGATCGAACGTGCTTCACGACGGGACTGGATCAATCCGGCGCGTTCGAGATGGCTGAGGTGGAAGGAAATCTTCGACGACGAGGCTCCCATCGCTTCGCCGACTGCACCGGCTGGCATGCCGTCAGGTCCGGCCATGACAAGCAGACGGACGATGCGGAGCCGGGTTTCCTGGGAGAGCGACGCAAATGCATCGAGGGCTTGCAATTCGTTCATAATTACCTCAATATCTCAAAAGATGTTGAAATGAGGATAGACCACCATGGACGCCATGACCAGCCCATCTGTTGCTAATTTTTACGACGACGGTTCTCTTGGAGTTGTGCTTGCCGAACTGGAGCCGCACGCTGACAAATCCCTTGTCATCGAATACGGCGGGCGCTCCATCCAATCCGGCTACCACGTCACGGAAGTCAAGGCAGGGTCCTTTGTCACGCTCGACTGCGGCGGCAATCCCGACCAATGGCACGAAACGATTCTCCAGGTTGAAGACATTCCCTCGCAGGACGGTCGTGATTTCATGAAGGTTGAAAAATTTCGCAAGATTCTCGCCCAAGTAGCAACCAAGATCGAGCTTGAAGCTGAGGCCCGGTTAACCTTTGAGGTCGGCGTGCCGGGTACCCCGATGCAGGTGTTCGACGTACACGCGCTCGAGATCGACGGGGAACGTGCTCTCTTGCGCCTTGCTCCACGTCCTGCCATCTGCAAGCCGAGGCATCGGGCAGCGCAGGTTGCCAACGCGGTCTCCTATTGTGCCTCACCGGCAAAACCTGGATGTTGTGCTTGAGGAACATGCTGTCCACCAAGGACGGTCCGACAAGATCGTTAGGCATGCTGCCAAACCTTGTAGGCTGAGATGACCAAAATTACCGCAAGCGCAGGAAGTAGGAGAGCCTCCGGAACGACGCCGAGCAATTGACCGCCAATAAACGTTCCGACAATGGATCCTGCGGCCATGATAAGGACGAACGTTTTGTTTTTGCCTAAGACGGTGAAACTCTGGTCTCGACTGTACCGGGTGAATCCCACAAGCATGGTCGGCAAGCTCACGGCGAGGGATAGGCTTCCAGCCAGTTTTATGTCCGCGCCAAATAGCAGTACCAAAGTTGGGATGAGAAGCTCGCCACCTGCTACCCCCAATAGTGCCGCTACTATGCCGATGATGAAGCCACCTATGATCCCTGCGACAAGGAGGTACCCATCAGTCAACGCTGGACCATCTGAGACTGCACCATGACCAAGCACCAACACGGCCGCAATTGCGACGAGCATTAAGGCAATTACACGGTAGCCCGCGCCGAACCAGGCTCCGAGCAGGCTTCCCGCGAGGAGATTGAAGACAATCGGCCATTGTGCGGCGACATCTGTTATAGGGACGGACGTGGCCCGGAACGGCAGCGCCGTCGCAACGACGACCAAGCTCATCGCCTTGTTGAGGATCACCGCTTCCAGAGCGCTAAACCGAAACATTCCGATCAGTAGCGGCAAGCGGAACTCCGCTCCACCAAGGCCGATAAGGCCCCCAAGCGCACCAATCAAGGCCCCTCCACCCGAGGCAGCACTCTTACTCTGTTCCATTTTCGCACCCTCGATTGGATCTCGAAATCTGCTCCAGCCAAAATGTTGCAAACTTTCAGGAGGGCACTACTCCGGGTCACCCAAGGCAGGTTACTGACGTGCAGGGGGTCAGCGCTGAAATAATGCGCACATCTGGGTCGAAGACAAGAGGTGAATTCTTCGAGGACTGAGAGAATTTAGTTGGTGCCGCACTCCTACGGATCCCTCAGCGGTTCGGGCTCTCCGTTCCGCCTGAACATGCGGCATCCGTCGCCCACTGCAGCTTCGTAAAGCGAATCACCGGGTTTGATGTTTGCCCACGTCGAGTAGACTTTGCCCACGGTGATATAGATCTCGCGACGTGCATCGGCGTGGGCAAACCGATCTACATAACGATCCGCCAAAGCCATGCAGTTGCGGAAATACGAGGGAGTGCCCATGACGCGGTTTTCAGACAGATGCGGATCCAGTACGCCGAGGATAAGTTCGGCGCAAACCTCGATCAGTGCTCCGGCGTAGGGGAGTTCCGGTATGAAGATTTCATGCTTGGCCGTAGCAAATCCCCGGGCATGGTTATTCGCCGGAATACATTTGACGAAGGGCCTGGGAACGCCGGCGTCGTCGAATATTCGGTGCGCGAGATCCTTGGCTCTCGTAAACGACATTTGGTTGTGAACAAGGCCGCGTCGGCTGCGCCATACCTCTTCGAGGCGCGCAGCGGGATCTTCCATCTCCTGCGGAGTTGCCACCAGCGATGCTGACTCCCGGAGTGTCTGCTCGTTGCAACCTTCATCTGAAGTGAAACCTCTTCCCATATATCGAGATTTACCGATGGAAATGCTTGGTGTCAATGCCCACGCAGTCAGCGGCAGTTGTTGATGCGCCAATCAGACAACGGATGCTGCGACTGTTCACAGTGATCAACCGGAATTGTCCGGTGTAGTTTCAAGACCGCCGAGCCTTATTCCTACAAATTGATCGGATCGAAGAGAGAACCGTTGACAGAATTCCGAAACATCGATAAATCCCGATATATGGACAAAAACGAGACAATAGAAGCCTTTTCGGCACTTGCGCAACCGACGCGAATGGACGCGTTCAAACTCATCGTCATGCACGAACCCGACGGTATCGCCGCAGGTGAGGTGTCCCGGATACTCGACGTTCCGCAGAACACGATGTCAACCCATCTCGCGATCATGACAAGGGCCGGGCTGATCTCTTCTGAGCGACAAAGCCGTTCCATCATCTATCGCGCCAATTTCGAAAACCTGCGCGAGGCGATCAATTTCCTCCTGAAGGATTGCTGCGCTGGCCATCCCGACATCTGTGCACCTCTCATTGCCGACATCGTCCCTTGCTGTCCTCCCAAGGAGAATTTCAATGTCTGACCGCGTCTACAACGTCCTCTTTCTTTGCACCGGGAATTCAGCCCGGTCTATTCTGGCTGAATCCATCCTCAATGCCGAAGGTAAGGGTCGCTTCCAGGCATTTTCCGCAGGAAGTCAGCCGAAAGGTGAGGTTAATCCTCTCGCGCTTAAAGTCCTTGCGGCGCTGGGATACCCCACGGAAGGATTCCGCTCCAAGAGCTGGGACGAGTTTGCGGTTGAAGGCGCACCCCAGATGGATTTCATCTTTACCGTCTGTGACAGCGCGGCAGGAGAAGCGTGCCCGATTTGGCCTGGCCATCCCATGACGGCTCATTGGGGTATCGAAGACCCCGCAGCCGTCGAGGGCGCGGACATCGAAAAGGAAAGGGCGTTCTCGCTGGCCGCCCGCTACATGAAGAACAGGATCATGGCATTCCTCAACCTTCGCCATGATGCCGTGGACCAACTGTGGTTGACCACAAAGCTCCAGGCGATCGGCCGACGTGAGGGACTGGAACCCGAGGAAATCGACAATGTCGATAGCGGACTTGAATCGGCTTTGCGGTCTGCCGATCTTCCAACGGAGGATCTCGGTCAGTCGAGCGGCAAGTTCTTCCGTTTTTCAGACCGCGAAGGCAAACCCGTCGGATACGGCGGCGTCGAGTTCTACGGAAAGGATGCGCTCCTGCGCTCGATCGCAGTGCCGGCCGAGGCGCAAAAGCACGGACACGGCAGCGCCATCACACGGCTGTTGCTCCGCTATGCCGACATTCAGGGTGCGGAGGCAGGATATCTTCTGACGACCGACGCTGCCCCGTTCTTCGGCAAGCTGGGCTTTCGCCCGGTCGAGCGGACGGCCGTACCGGATGCGATCCTGTCTACACCACAAGCATCGGGCCTTTGCCCGTCGACGGCGTCAATCTTGACGCGTTCGGTTTCCATCTAAGGAAAAACCATGTCCGTTTTGGAACATTATCTCGGGCTCGGCGGAGCCAGCGTCGTCGGTATCGCACTCGGCTCCGCCGAAATTAGCTGCAATCTACCGAAGGTGGGTCAATGGCCGTGACACCGGATCTGGCCCGTCGCCTCGCGGCAGAAGCGCTCGGCACGGCGATGCTCGTGGCCACCGTCGTCGGTTCCGGGATCATGGCCGACCGACTGACCAACGATGTGGCGCTTGCCCTGCTCGGGAATACCATCCCCACTGGCGCGATCCTGGTGGTACTGATCACCATTCTGGGACCAATTTCAGGCGCACACTTCAATCCGGCAGTGACGATGGTCTTCGCACTTCGCAGGGAGATCGAGGCGAATGCAGCGCTCTTCTACATCGTGGCGCAGATCGCGGGCGGCATAGCCGGATCGCTCATAGCCCACGCGATGTTCGAGCTTCCAATCATCGAACTTTCGGCGACAGTTCGCACCGGGACGGGACAGTGGATTGCGGAAGCGGTAGCGGCCTTCGGTCTCGTCTTTACTATCCTGGCCGGCCTTCGCTTTCGGCCGGATGCAATTCCCTGGCTGGTCGGGCTCTACATTACCGCCGCCTACTGGTTCACCGCCTCGACATCGTTTGCCAATCCAGCCGTCGCGATCGCGCGAGCGTTGTCGAACACCTTCGCAGGCATCCGTCCCGCCGACTTACCCGGCTTTATCATCGCCGAGGTCCTCGGCGCATTGCTGGCAATGGCGCTGGCCAGTTGGATGCTGTCGGAACAGAATCCCGCGCCCCAAGCACTTAGCAAACTGAAAGGTGCTGAATGACCATGAACGTTACCATCTACCACAATCCGTCGTGCGGCACGTCACGCAACACGCTGGCGCTGATCCGCAATGCCGGCATCGAGCCGACAATCATCGAATACCTGAAAACGCCCCCGAGCCGTCAGGAGCTGAAGGACCTGATCCAGAAAGCCGGGCTGACAGTTCGCGAAGCCATTCGCGAAAAAGGCACGCCTTACGCCGAACTCGGCCTGGATAACCCGTCATTGACCGACGAAGAGTTGCTGGACGCCATGGAGACACATCCAATCCTCATCAACCGTCCCTTTGTCGTCACCGAAAAAGGCGTCCGTTTAAGCCGGCCTTCGGAGCTGGTTCTCGATATTCTGCCTGCACCGCAACAAGGAGCGTTCGCCAAGGAAGACGGTGAGCTCGTCATCGACGCCAAAGGAAAGCGTGTTGTCTGATCTGCCCAATGCAATCCCCGATGCGCTGGAGGTGCCGGAACATTCGAAGCTTTCCGGACCACGTTCCACGCATCGTCCGCGTATCCTTCTGCTCTACGGCTCGTTGCGGAAAGTCTCCTATAGCCGGCTGCTGACCCTAGAGGCGGCGCGGCTGCTGGAGCATTTCGGGGCGGAGGCTCGCATCTACGATCCATCCGGGTTGCCGCTTCCGGACGACGCACCGATTGACCATTCCAAGGTGCAGGAACTGCGCGAGCTTTCTCTGTGGTCAGAGGGCCAAGTCTGGACCAGTCCCGAACGCCATGGGGCGATGACTGGCGTCATGAAGTCCCAAATCGATTGGATACCGCTCGCGATGGGTTCGATCCGGCCCACACAGGGGCGTACGCTTGCCGTCATGCAGGTGTCTGGCGGTTCGCAATCCTTCAACGCGGTGAACCAGATGCGGGTGCTCGGGCGCTGGATGCGTATGATCACCATCCCGAACCAGTCCTCGGTGGCGAAAGCCTATCAGGAATTCGACGAGCACGGACGTATGAGACCTTCGGCTTATTACGACCGGGTCGTTGACGTGATGGAGGAGTTGGTCAAGTTCACCTTGCTGACGCGGGATGTCTCCGGTTATCTCACCGACAGGTACAGTGAACGCAAAGAGAGTGCAGCGGAACTGGAGAAACGCGTCAATCTCAAAAGTGCCGTTTAAGCAAGAAGTTCAACGTCTTAGACGCGATCATTTGAAACTGTTTAACCGCCTGTGACGCTCATGTGGCGGGAGACGGCAGGGCGATTGTGACGGCGGTCGATGATGAAATCATGACCCTTCGGCTTGCGGCCAATTGCTTCGTCAATGGCATTATTCAGAAGTTCGTTCCCTTCTGACGCGCGCAATGGTTCACGCAGGTCAGCCGCGTCTTCCTGACCGAGGCACATATAAAGCGTACCGGTGCAAGTCAGACGTACCCGGTTGCAACTCTCGCAGAAGTTATGCGTCATCGGTGTGATGAAGCCGACACGCCCGCCGGTTTCCTCGATCTCGACATAGCGGGCAGGACCGCCGGTCTTGTAAGCGATGTCGATCAAGGTGAACTCTTCGCTGAGTTTGGCCCGCAGCAGCGACAGCGGCAGGTACTGGTCTGTACGATCGAGATCAATCTCACCCATTGGCATGGTTTCGATCAGCGTCAGATCCATACCGCGTCTATGAGCCCAGCGAATCATCTCTGGAATCTCCTGATCGTTGAAGCCCTTAAGGGCGACTGCGTTCAGCTTGACCTTGATGCCGGCATCTTGCGCAGCATCGATGCCTTCCATAACCCGGTTGAAGTCACCCCAGCGGGTAATGGCGCGGAATTTATCAGGATCAAGCGTATCGAGCGATACGTTGATACGCTTGACGCCATGACCGGCCAATTCAGGCGCAAAGCGTGCGAGCTGCGAGCCATTCGTGGTGAGTGTCAACTCTTCGAGCGCACCGGACTGCAGATGACGCGAAAGCTCGCCGATCAAATGTATGATATTCTTGCGGACCAGCGGCTCGCCGCCGGTAAGACGCAGTTTTTTCACGCCCTTCTCGATGAATGCAGTGCAAAGCCGATCCAACTCCTCAAGCGTGAGCAGATCCTTCTTCGGCAGGAATGTCATATGTTCCGACATGCAATAGGTGCAGCGGAAGTCGCAACGATCCGTCACCGATACGCGCAAATAGCTGATCGTTCGCCCGTAAGGGTCGATCATGGGGGCCTGATGGATCAAGCCGCCAACCAGTATCGTGGGGACCAAGATTTTCCTCCGTGGCAATGAGAATGCGCCACACAGATTGACGCGTCAATGGCTGTGCCAGCAGTGTTTTGGCGAGAATTTAATGAGAAGCGCGTCCTTAAATCAGCCTGCATGGCGCTGGAGAATGTCAGCCGTTTGGACCACCAATAAACCGGTACCGCACGAACTTCGAGACGTAGTCGATGATGCTCACGGTGACGATGATGAGCACGACAATGTATGCGACCTCGTCATAGCGGAGAACATTCCACCGTGAAATCAACTCAAAACCGATACCTCCGGCACCGACCAGCCCAAGGATGGCAGCAGAACGGGTGTTCGACTCGAAGAAGTAGAGCGCCTGGGAAATGAGCACTGGAAGGACTTGAGGCAGCATTCCCCACCGCTGAACCAGGAGCGGCCCCGCGCCCGTTGACCGCACGCCTTCGATTGGCTGTCGTTCGGCGTTTTCCAAGGCTTCGGAGAAAAGCTTTGCGAGTGTTCCGGTGTCGCTGATGAAGATCGCCAGAATCCCGGCCATCGGCCCAAGCCCCACGGCGGAAATGAAGATGAGTGCCCAAATGACTTGGTCGACGCCGCGCGCGACGTCGAACAGACGCTTGCCGGCAAACCGCACCAGAAAGACGGGCATAACGTTGCGTGCGGTCATGAAGGCGAGGGGAACCGCGACAAGCGTTGCCAGCGTCGTGCCCAACAACGCCATGGCAACCGTTTCCAATATCGAAGACAGGATTGCCGTGTGATCCCACTCCGCAAACTTGGACCAGTCGAAAAAATGGGAAATAAGTGCGCCGGCCCGCGGATCGGGTTGGGCAAGCCGGAGCGGGGTCAGGTCAAAATGCACGTGCAACCAGATGATGATGCCGACGAACAGTGCCCAAGCGCAGTAAATTCCCACTCGTTCGGGCATCGTTTTGGCGAAGGCGCGAGGATATTGCTGCCGCATCGAGTTGACGTCTTCGCTTGTCATGGCTTGGAGTCGGATCGTGGGATTTGAGACCATGGAATGCGACCCTAGTGCTGCATTTGCGTGGTGATGAAACGGTGCCGGATTTGTCCTGAGATCACATCGATGAGCATCACGAGGGCAACGACAAGGATGATGACTGCACTAACGTCCTCGTACTGGTTGAAATTGATGACCTTCTTTATCTCCGCCCCGATACCACCTGCGCCAACGACGCCGATGATGGCCGAGGATCGTATATTGATCTCGAAACGGAGCAGCGCATAACTGATGAAACCGGGAAGAACCTGTGGCACGACGGCGTAGCGGAGCATTTTGGGCCAATCAGCGCCAACAGCTCGCATGCCCTCGACGGGACGCATGCTGATGTTCTCGTTGAGTTCGGAAAAGAGCTTACCGAGTGCCCCTGCCGTATGAAGCCCCATGGCGAGGATGCCGGCGATGGGCCCGATGCCGTAGCAAAAGACAAAGAACAGCGCGAATACGAGATCGGGTATCGAGCGCAGCACCTCCATGAGACGACGCGCGATCCATACAATGAAGGGATTGTCGACCAGATTGCGGGATGCAAAAAAGCTGAACGCGAAGGCAATGGTGAAGCCCATCAGGGTCGCCAGAACCGCCATCAGCAGCGTTTCCACAATCAGTGAAACGAACGTTTTTATGTTAAAAAACCAGTAGGCGAGGGACTGTTTGGTATCGGCGTCTCCGAAGAAGTGGGACAACGATACGATCGGAATGCGTTCTGAAGATCCGCTGGCCGCTGCAGTCGTGAACAGCTTCGTTATGTATAAACCCAATGCAGGAAATCCAGCAACCAGGTCCGGGAGGCTGAAGTCTGTCAACCAGACTGAGCAGACAAAAAGAAACGCGAAAATGGCGATGTAGACGGTGGTGATCCGTCGCTTGGCCCGCCGATGTTCTTCAATCCTCGCCATCAACAACGGGAGGGGATCTGCTTCTCTGCCTGCTCCGGTGTGCGGCAATGTCATAGCCATGAAAATTTCCTTGGGAATTGGCTCTGCCCGGGCGGCGCGTGGCCGCCCAGGCAGAGCCCGTGCTTAGGACTTGCGTCCGCCGGTTGCTTCGGCTTCACGGAGT
This sequence comes from Phyllobacterium zundukense, assembly GCF_025452195.1. Taxonomy (NCBI): domain Bacteria; kingdom Pseudomonadati; phylum Pseudomonadota; class Alphaproteobacteria; order Hyphomicrobiales; family Phyllobacteriaceae; genus Phyllobacterium; species Phyllobacterium zundukense. Next base: position 189,173 of record NZ_CP104971.1, read on the forward strand.
TTGATAATGTCTGAGAACAGGTCCATGCTGCCACGGACGTAACCTTTGCCAGTGCCACGTTCGACTTGCTTGTAGATGTCGGGATGTTCAGTCGGCAACGCCATCATGATTTCCAGAAGCTTCGCCTTCAGATCGTCGGGAAGGTTCGTGCGGATTGCGGTCGGACCGTTGGGGATCTTGCCCGACTGCCAAATAATATTGATGTCGGACATCTTGAGCAGGCCCTTATCGACCATGCTTCGTAGATTTCCTCGCGTATAACCTTCTGATTTCTCGCCTTGGCCGGAGACCCAAGTGACGGCACCATCATATTGCTTCTGCAAGACCGCTATCACGCCCTGTTCGTGGCCGCCGGAGAAACCCGTCCGCGAGAAATAGGTCTGAGGATCGATTCCCTCGGCCTTGAGCGAGGCGTTGGGAATGAGATATCCCGAAGCCGAGTTGGGATCGGCGAAGGCAAGAGATTTGCCCTTCATCTTCTCGACGCTGTCTATGCCGGAACCGGCTCCCGTCACCATGACGGAGTAATAATAGGTTGAGCCGTCCGCCTCTTGGGGTACGACAAGAGGTTCGATGCATTTGCAATCGAGCCATGCGCCGGCGAAAGCCGAAGGTCCAAGGCCGGCCATTTCCACCTGATTGGCACCCATTGCCTGCATGATGCCACCGTAGTCGGTTGCCGGATAAAGCTTGACAGGAATGCCCAGCTCGGCTTCCAGCAGCGATCTGAATTTCTCGTTCCGGGTCATCAGATCCTGAGCGTTTTCACCGCCGATGAGACCGACGCGGAATTCTTTGACCGTGTCCTTGTAGTCTGCCCAGGCAGCGCCACCCGATGCCACCGCGCCCAAAATTATGGCTGCAGTCGTTAGAAATAGTTTCCTGATCATTGGTTCTCTCCTGTTGTGTTCTGATGGAATTCTCTGTTCTGGGCCGTGAGACTCCAGACGTTTTCAAACGGTCGCTGGATAGGTGCTTTTTTGCGGAACACGAATGATATCGGGGGCGGTCGGATCGTCCGTCTCCACGCCCTCGGAACCGTATATCCGCTGGACCATCACGTCGGTGAGTTCGTCGGGACAGCCGTCGAACACAACCTTGCCCTTGGCCATTCCGACGATCCGGTCGCAATAGTTCTTTGCTGTCGCGAGGGTGTGCAGATTGCAAAACACCGTGATCCCGTCCTGACGATTGATTTGGCGCAGCGCATCCATGACGACCTTTGCGTTATGCGGGTCGAGGGAGGCGATCGGTTCGTCGGCCAGCATGATTTCAGGCTCTTGCATCAGAGCGCGAGCAATCGCGACGCGTTGTTGTTGGCCGCCCGAAAGAGTGGCGGCTTTCTGCGAGGCGGCTTTCGTCATTCCCAAACGGTCAAGGGCGCGGATAGCCAGAGCTCGCTCTGGAGGACTGAAGGCCTTGAAAATCGCGCGGCCCAGAGAAACGTCATTCAGTCGGCCGGTCAGAACATTGGTGATGACATCCAGGCGGTCGATGAGATTGAACTGTTGGAAGATCATGGCACAGCGCCCGCGCCAGGCCCGCAGTTCCGCACCCTTCAATCCGGTGACATCCTGGCCTTCGAAAACAATGCGTCCACTCGTTGGATCAACCATGCGGTTAATCATCCGCAACAAGGTGGATTTGCCTGCCCCGGATCGCCCGATCACGCCAACCATCTGACCTGGAGGGACCTCTAAGGACACGGTCCCTATCGAGACGTCTTGGCTGAATTTCCGGATGACGTCCTCAAGTATAAGCACCGCTCGTCCCATATATCGAGAATTACAGATGCTTAAGTAAGATGGGGATGTGACAGGGGGATGACGGAGATGTTGCGCGGACCGTGAAACTGCGGGCTATGGCACGCTTGATGATCAAACGTACTCCCGAAGTGATCGGCAAGCCGCTGCGCGACCGCGCTCTATTCGCTGCGCTCACGGAGCCCGAAGAAGTCTCCGCCCATCCGGGTTTCGATCACTCTTGCAGGGCCGGGTTTGGTCTTGAGCATCGCCGTCATAACCACTGTCCTCTCGATCCTGAGTATCATATGGCGCGGCTGCGCCGCCCTTTGCTTACATCAGAAGAGGGGCCGAGAAGGCCAGCCTTCTACTCCCCCACAAGCACATTCCCGGCGGCCGTGGCTCGCTCGCTGTGCTCTCTGCGCCCGCACCACCCGCGCGAGAATCTGCTTGTCCCCCTCTACTTCCGGTCTGGCTTGCGACGCCGCAGGAGCAGGAGCAGGGCTCCTGCCCGATCGGGCAAGAGCAGACCGCTTCGCGGAAAACATGGAGAGATTGTTATGACCGTCTACACCCACACAGCGCGCTTTGACACAGGCCGCGCCCTGACAGAAGATGAGATGCGCAGGGCCGCGCCGTCGATCTTTGCAAAGGCTGCGCATGTAAGCCGTTCCGAACGTTTCCAGCCCATCCCGACAATCGAAGTCCTGCGGGGCCTGATGGCCGAGGGTTTTATGCCGGTCGGGGCAAAACAGTCCGGCACCCGCGATGCTGGCAAGGCCGATTTCACCAAGCACCTTATCCGCCTGCGCCGTGTTGATGATGGCAAGGTTTACAATGTTGGCGATACCGTCTGCGAAATCCTCCTGAAGAACGCCAATGACGGCACCTCAGCCTATGACCTGATGGCGGGTCTGTTCCGCATCCGCTGTCTGAATTCATTGGTGGCGCAGACCGGCACGATTGACAGCGTCAAGGTCCGTGTCGCTTTGCTCTTAAAGGCGAGATGAGGAATTCAACAAAATCAAAGGCGTTCCTTTGTCTCTGAATCTGATATTTTGCCTCTAAATTCGAGATTTTTGCCCCTAATTGAGACAGGGTTCACAGGGGCGTGCAGCTGGCTGCTATGGATAGGGAAGGGGACCAGGCCGGGGGGCGATTGGCCCAGAAGCGTCAGCTGCTCAAAGCGGCGTTGTTTGCCACTGGTATCGGTGACTTCGCCAGAGTCGCCTTGCTCCGGACTTATCAAAAGGACGACCGCTTGCTTGTAACCGTCGACCGGATCGGTCGCCAGATTGAGAACCGACGCCATGCCTCGACATCAAATACCATCGAACGAACCTGGTTGTCATCTCGCATTCAAGGGCAAAGAATGGAGTTTGTCGACGCCAAACGCGACAAATCTCGGAATTAAAGGCAAAGCGACAGCCGGGATATGATCTGCGGCCACGCTCTGGTGGAGGCTATGATTACGGAATGCTGCCGCCGCGTCTATTCGAGCAGCTACGCCGCGGAATTCTCCAATTGCAACACAGCCGCAAGGGTCAAATCATATCGCGCGACGACTAAAACGCATGGATTAGCAAAGTCTTTTGACAATTGCTCTTTTAAAATCAATAGTTTAGTTCCATAACGTGCAGTATGCCGCAATCGGGCCCGTCGAAAAGTGGGCCCCCGCTATACCTACTTGGTTCCCTGGAGATGGTGGGTTTCGGTGGCGCCTGTAGCCGTCAGACAGCACTCAATTGATCAGCTGACGATTTGCCAGATCTTTTGTCTTGTACCAGTTCGTATTTGATCTTCTGACCGTCATTTAGGCTTCGCATGCCGGCGCGTTCAACGGCCGAGATGTGGACGAATACATCGCCACTTCCATCATCCGGTTGAATGAAACCAAAACCTTTGGTTGCGTTGAACCATTTTACTGTACCTGTGGCCATTGTCTGCCCTCCCCCGGTTTGAAAATCGTATGGTTATCTGTCAGAGCGTTCGATATCAAGTGATGAGGTAACCAGCTTCAACCAGATTTCATGGGCTGTTGCGAATGTATACCGGGTCTTCGTCTTCGCCAGGATCAGCCGTATTTCCAGTCGCCATCAAGATAGATGTCCACGCCGTCTCAGCTTGAGCAATCCCGAAATCTTCCAGCAGCCACTCGATGAAGGTCTGAGTGCCCATCATATTAATGTCAGCGCGGACAGCTCGAATGGCATCCCGGGCATCTCTGTCGTCAACAAGCACCACGATTGCTTCACCACTTTGAAGAGCTGCTTTGATGGTCTGCACGCCTTGCAGAAGACTTGCTTCGCCTCTGTCTTTCCAGGTTGGGCGAAGTCTCTCTGGGCTGCCAGCGAGTTCCCAAAGTTCCATTTCTTGGCGATATCGTTCGCCCTCTGCGGTCGCAAGAACGGTCAGGCGATTGCGATTAGATTCTATCCAGCTCGCAATATAATTTCTTGTCGCGCGTCTCTGATCGCGGCCTTCGCCAGGCTCACGCGTGGCCTCTTCTAAAACCAGATCGGTAATCCATACATCGCAGCCTGGCTCAAAAAACCAGTCGAGAGCCTCGATAGCTCCAAGAAGCGACAGCGGTGTGTTGTCCATGATCAGGAATTTTGGGGACCTAGTATCTTCAGGATCCGGCTTATCGATCATTTCGCTCTCAACTTAGGAAAGCGTGCCCGCACAGCCGCCAACTCCTGATTTACGGCCTCCTTGGTTTTCCCAGACAAAGCGTCTTCAGCCATCTTTCGGGCGACCGCTTTAAAATCAGACACGTCATAGCCAAGGGGGTCTGCTAAATGACGAACGGTCACAGCGCGTTTAATATTTAAATCGTTGGGAACCTTTTCGCCCGCCGCTTCTTTGAGGCGACGAAATTCCTCGACGGATAGTAGGATATTCCGGGGTTTTCCGTGGGATGTGATAACGACAGCGTCTCTCGCCGCTGCCCGTTGGACATCGCCAATTTGCTTTTGAAGCTCTATCGAGGAGAATGTGAGCATAATCGCCTCCTTTTAAAAATATATATTATATGTATTTTTACGAGCTTGTAAACGACCAGTTGTCACCCGGTCTTGAAGCCTCTACCGATACCTTTTGGATGCAGCACGATCGCCCGTTTCAGTACGAAAACACACGCTTGATCGCTCCGTGAATTCGAGATCGTCAGTTGCGATCAATTTCTTGCGGTGCAGATGACAAAGCACCATCCTCATTGCGCGATCGGATGCGCGTAGATTTTCCGCCAATTCGGCGATAGCGACGGAATTGCCCGAGTTGGCGGACGGTATGTTTCGCAGGACTTGCAGTTCCTGTGGTGTTGCTGTTTTTGTCATCGTGGATCTGTCTTTGGTCAAACGGTTTCTGGCCCCTAAGATCAGGGAACTTCAAGGTTTTCTGTAGCCTTATGAGTGAGAAGTGCCTGGAAAAGCAAGCACATGAGTCGCGAGTCAGCGAAAAGTCTGAAAACGAAACAGCTGGTTCTTGTTGTAGATTGTTTTTGCCGTTCAAGCAGTGAGCCGGAGGCATGGAGAATCTACTCATTAGCTTCTGTCGCTTTGCTCTTAAAGGCGAGATGAGGAATTCAACAAAATCAAAGGCGTTCCTTTGTCTCTAAATCTGATATTTTGCCTTTAAATTCGAGATTTTGCCCCTAAACTTGAGACAGGGTTCACAGGGACGTGCGGCTGGCTGCTATGGATGGGGAAGGGGACCACGCCGGGGCGATTGGTCCAGAAGTGTCCGCTGCTCAAAGCGGCGTTGTTTGCCACTGGTATAGATGACTTCGCCAGAGTCGCCTTGCTCCGGACTTATCAAAAGGACGACCGCTTGCTTGAACCGTCGACCGGATCGGTCGCCAGATCGAGAACTGACGTCACGCCTCGACATCAAATACCATCGAACGAACCTGGTCGTCATCTCGCATTTAAGAGCAAAGAATGGCGTTTTGTCGACGCCAAACGCGACAAATCTCGGAATTAAAGGCAAAGCGACAACAGGAAAACGGTAACCATGGACCGGTTTGATGAGGAGACAGCCTATCCGTGGTCTAGCCGCGGCTCGGAAGCCTTACAAGGCTTCTAGGTTCGTGGATATGGATCCTAAAGACCTGCCAGCGCCACCCAGACGTGTTTCCGCAAGGCGAGGTTCTAACTGCCAATAGACAGCGATTTCACCTGCCAGGTTCCCTCGAGTGGATGAAATTCGATCGTGCCGGACCAAGGCGTCCTGATCATTGCGCCAAAGCCATTCTGGCTATCCACAACAGCTTTGATGCGATACAAACAATCACCTATCGGCTGTGTTCGGGATTCCAGAACAGGATAAGTAGCGCTCGATGGCGAGGCAAGACGCTTTGTCACCTCACTCTGTGCCATCACGAATGCCATACCAGAGTTATCCTTGGCGCAAGCTGTCTTTCTCGCTTGGGCAGCCTGGGCTACAACTCTGGCTGCATCTGACCGAGCAATCTCGGAGAGCTGTTCGGGTGTCTTATTCATGCGGTCGATCAAGCCTATGGCAATCACTGTGATGACACCAACGTAGCCAACACCGCAAATAGTTCGCACAACTGACCAACTCTTCTTCTTATCGTCCGGCCACGAATGCTTCTTTTTGCGCACCGTGTCGCCAGGCTGAGTCTCGCTGATAGCCGGGAATGGTCTCGAAAATGCGTCGGTTCTGGTTCTTTTGCCGAATGAAGTTTCTGGTCCTGCCATAGTAATTCTCCACCTTCGGGGATGACTATAGCTGGTGTGCCTAAATCTTCAGATAAACTAGCCAATACAAATTTAGCGATATAGCCAAGAGTCTAAGGCAAGGCTAAAACGGCACATGTAGCAAAAAAATTCGTTGCTTTGGCAGGGACCCGAAGTGCGAGGATCGCCGCCGTGCTATCATCTATCGATCTCGCCATCAATGATCTCTTGTGATCTCGTAAACGACATGCCGGGACAAGGGATGAGAGGTTGGCAGATTAGGGTGATCGAATTCCCCGATGCGTTTCATACCCAGCCGTTCCATGAGGCCCCATGAGGCTTTGTTAGCAGGCGTTGTGAAGCTGACCACGCGCGATAAACCGACCGAGCCGAATGCGAAATCCAGTGCGCGTTCCGCTGCCTCCAGAGCTAGTCCTTTACCCTGCCACGGAGTGGAAAGCCGCCATCCAATCTCAACCGCTGGCGTGAAAAACGCGTCCCATGTTATATGGGCAAGGCCGCATAAACCGATCAACTTCCCGCTTTCCCGTTCCTCTAGCGCCCAGAACCCCCAACCGTGCTCGGCGAATTGGGTGTCAATTTTGTCAAGCATCCGATCCGAACCTTGGCGGTCCAACGGAACCAGGTGGCGCTGCACATCGGGTTCGCAGTTGATCGCATAGAAAGATTCGCGATCTTTCTGATGCCACTGACGCAAGCGGAGACGTGGTGTTATGAGTTCCATGCCTAATATTGGAAAAGTATGCAGTCATGGTCAAGCGCAGGCATTGACGACCGCGACGAAGCAACAACTCCGGCTGAAGCCGCCCGACAGCTTGGGCTTGGGCGCTCCACCGTCTATCGGGAAATGCGCCGGCTGGGCATCAGCCGCCCAACTTGAGCGTCCTGCAAATCCAGCAAGACGTCGTTGGCAACTCAGTACAGACTGAAACAGGTAAGATGCGGTTTTCGGAGGAATTGATGCACTACACACTTCATGCTGCGCCAGGCTCTTGCTCTTTTGCACCTCACATCGTCATGGAGGAGATTGGAAGGCCCTATTCGCTGGCGTTGATGTCGCCAGGCCATCCCGAAGCCAAGACCGATGAATTTCACCGCTTAAACCCGAAAGGGCGAATCCCTGTTCTCATTGCTGAAAATTTCACTCTCACTGAAGCGCCGGCAATCTTATTTCACCTGGGCCTGACGAATCCAGACGCGCGGCTCCTGGGAGCGGATGCAGAAAACATCATCCGTTCCATCGAATGGTTTAACTGGCTATCGAGTGCGGTTCACGCGGTCGCCGTCCGAATGATCTGGCGCGCCGACTTTTTCTTACCGGATCAATCGATGTACGAGCCTTTGGTTCATAAAGGAAAGGAGCACTTGGCTTCCGCGTTTGCACTTATAGAATCCAAGTTGACGGAGCGAGATTGGGCCGTAGGAGAGTCATATTCAATCGTTGATCCGTATTTGCTCGTATTCTACAGGTGGGGAAATCGTATGGCCGTTGACATGCGAAATACCTATCCCGCTTGGACCTCTCATGCACGTCGGTTGGAGGAGCGGGGGGCTGTGCAACGAGCCTTAACGCAAGAGGGAATATCCCTCTGGGAGTAGCTGTCGCGTTGCCGAATCCAAAAATTCGCAAGACTATCGATCCTACACGGTCGTGCTTGAATGTCTGGTAGCGTTGTTTAGCGGGAAACCAACGCTACGGCCTCTACTTCACCAAGCTGACGGGCATCACCGAGGGCAACATAGATGCGAGGGCGTAGCGCTGCAGGATGGCCTCGCCGCATTGGACAGCTTCTCGGATGGTGCGCGGTTTTGGTCTTGGGGCAAGGACGAACTAAACATGATCGCTATCAGTTGCTATGTAGCAGGACTACAGCCGCCAATTCCCGCCCAGCGGTTTGACAACGCTGTCAAGCTTCTTGTCGCAGCGGGGATCCCAATAGAAGATTTAGCGAAGACGCCTAGCAACAAGCTGGCCGACTACTACGGTGTCGAACATCCTCCATTGCAGGGGCATGATGCTCTCGATGACGCGCTATCAATATCGTACACGTTGCGACATCTAATGAAGGCGGGGAAACTTCGGCCCGAAGTTTTCGATCTACCGCAAATGGCGCCAATTGCGGACATTGCACGCTAGCCCGTGACCTGTCCCGCCACGAGAACAGCCTGATCCCAGATGATCGTGCCGCCGACAGCGCGATGTTCATCCTCGATCCGTTGTGCGAGAGTATCGGGTTGAATCTCTTCCGCCGAGGCAACACGATGTTCGATTAAGCGTGGCAGCATGATGCGCATGAGGGTCGGGAGGAAGGAAGGTTCACCGGGTTGGATCAGAACGCCTTCGTTGCTTGCCTGAGCGATCGAAAGCCCCTGTGAGCGCATCTGTTCAACGAGGCGCAGACCAAGTGTCACATCGCCGCCCTCGGCCGCAACCGTGTCCCACATCCAGTCGTAAAGACGTTGATGCAGAGGAAGGGCTGCAAGACCGAAGGGAAGACTGGCGCGCGCGTGTTCCTGAAAGGCCAGTATCGCCCCAGGCTTCGCAAGTCCTACCAGCCGAGCGAGCGTGGCGGAAGCGTCTGGGAGATACATCAGAACACGGCGTCCGACGATCACATCGAAGCGACCGAGATCGCGCAGATCAGCCGCCAGATCGCCCACGTGATAAGTGATCGGCGCCGCATCCGGTTCACAGCCTACGGCACGTGCCAGTGCCAGCGCCGCTTCGCTACTGTCAACTGCAACAACTTCGCCCTGCGGCCCGGCCAGCCTCGCGACGAACCGGCTAAGGTCACCGTTCCCACAGCCGATATCGAGAACGCGCGATCCCGTTCGGATGCCAACGCTCTCAAAAAATCGAGGGCTTGCTGAATTGGCCGGATTGGCCGGCGCTCGACCGACTGATTGTAACATTGTTACATCGTAAGGGAGGAGTGCTCTTCCGACAAGAGGTACAGGCAGCCAATCCGCACGATCGTCTCATGGCCCACCAAGGGCCATCGTACCGTGCGCAAGGCTTCTGAGTTAACGATTAGCTTAGTCTGCTTGGGGCGGCACAGTAGACTAAATACGGCGGCTTTTGAACGTCACCTCTGTCAAATCTATCACGTGCTCTCCGCGCGCGGTCACTAAGTGGGGTTTGATCCCTGACCCGCCGGCTTCGCTCGGGCCGCCGATTGCGCGTGCGTTTCTCGATACAGCCTTGGGGACACGCCGAAGCGGCGTTCGAAGGCCTTTGCGAACCTAGAACTGGGAAGTCCGACGCGCAACGCGGTCAGCTTGATCGCCAGACCCTGCGAGAGCAGCAAGCGTGCGGCGTCCAGCCGAATGGACTCGATCAGGCGCGCCGGTGTCTCGTCCATCACCTCGGTGAATTTTCTGAAGAAGCTACGTTCGCTGAGACCCGTCCTCGCCGCTAGGGTGGGTACGTCCAGCTTCTGCTCCAGGTTCAGGTGCACCCAGTCCATCATGTCGCCAAAAGGATGCTCTGCGGTTCGCTGGGCTCGCAGCAGTGGACTGAATTGTGATTGGTTGCCCGGTCGGCGGACATACAGCACGAGCCGCTTCGCCACGTCATTGGCGATAGCTTTGCATGTGTCGTTGGCAACCATGGCAAGCGCCATGTCGATCCCTGTCGATACGCCGGCAGAGGTCCATACGTTGCCGTCCTCGACGAAGATCGCGTTCTCGTCGACCTCGACCTTTGGATATGCTGCAGCCAGTGGTCGACATGCACTCCAATGCGACGCGACGCGGCGACCGTCGATCAACTGAAGCTCGGCAAGCACGAAGGTTCCTGCGCAAATGGAACCGTATCGGTTCGATTTCTCGGCCCAGCGCGGTGCTCGTTCGCGGACGATAGGGTCTTTGAGGACTTCTCGCAGTGGCTCTTCTTCTGCCCCCGCAACAAGGAAGGTGTGCAGCTTTCGGGGAGGAACCTTTGAAAGCGGTTTCGTATCCACACTGACGCCGCTGCTGCTGCGAACCGCGCCTCCTGTCGACGACACTACCGAAATCTCGTAAGCAGGATCCTTTTGCCTCTGCACAAGCACGAAATTTGCCGTGCCGAACACAGACGCAGGTCCGCTGGCGTCCAATAGCTCGAATCCCGGATAAACCAGTATGGCAACCTCAATCAGCATTGGCAGAAAATCGCACGATTTTGGCATTTACGCCATAGCGATTACTCCATAGTATAGCTGAGACGGTGCGACCTCGTGAGTCCGGCGCAGAACGGACGAAAAGCAGAGGTGCCCTTTCACGCCTTCCTAGCCGCTGACAGTGACCTCGGGAGCGGCATTTGTTTACAGGTGCATCGGAACGACCTCGGCGTTACGGAGAGCTTGATGAGCAAGAGCCAAATCGATGAACCTGAAATCCCGCAGACTGTCGATCGCGCTGAGTTTCACGCAGAGCTCGGTACGCTCCGGGTCCGGGAGAAAGCCCACACACAGGAAAGCGATGCCATCGCGGCTGCCGATGGTCGAGGTAAATTGCGCCACGCCGCTTGTCGGCGAGCATGGGGCTGTGACGCTGCTAAACGCGTTCGAGGGACTGGCCGGAAGGGTGGGGAGAAGGCAAGTATCGCATGCGCGCCGATGGGCGTCCCATCTCACAATGGCCTCGCCTGAACGCCGGGAGTCCGACGATTTGAGCACGCGCGGCGGGTGTTCCTGCACCAGGAACAGCAGCGAAATGGTCACCCCGAACCGCACCTGAAATGCATCCAACTTCGGAGGCCTAAGAAGCATGACCACATCATCTGATAACAACCAAATGAGCGAGCTGCTCGGAATGCAGACGCCGCCGATTGTGTCGGCTGAGGAGTGGAAGGCTGCGTCCGAGCAGCTGCTCGTGAAAGAGAAGGCCCACAGCAAAGCCCGCGACGCTCTGGCCGCGGAACGCCGGCGGATGCCTTGGTTGGCCGTGGATAAAGCATATGCCTTCGTGGGTCCCAACGGCAATTTGAGCCTACTCGACCTGTTCCAGGGCCGCCGGCAACTGATCCTGTACCGTGCCTTCTTCGAGCCCGGCGTAGGCCGCTGGCCGGAACAAGCCTGCATCGGCTGCTCCTTGATCGCCGATCAGGTTGCGCATCCCGCCCATCTGAACGCCCGTGACACAAGTCTCGCGTTCGTCTCGCGCGCACCGCAGCCGGACATTGAGCGGCTGAAAGCGCGGATGGGTTGGGAGCACATCCCCTGGTACACGCTGGCCGACGATTTCGACGCCGACTTCGGCGTGGACGAATGGCACGCCACGCTCGCATTTATTCGCGACGGCAACCGCGTGTTCCTAAACTACTCCACCAACGGTGGCCGTGGCGACGAGCAAATGGGGAACACCTGGAACTACCTCGACCTCACTGCGCTCGGTCGCCAAGAGTCGTGGGAGGACTCACCCAAGGGCTATCGTCAGACCCCGCCATACGATTGGTGGGTCTGGCATGACACCGGGGAGACGGAGCCTGATCGAGACTAAGAGGGTCAAGGTGTCGAATGCCGGAGTGGAGACGTTCCGGAACCGCGTCGACGCTTAGGTGGAGGAGAAAGCATGAGCGAGGTTCATATCGGCGGATACGCCTCGGGCGCGATCAGTCGCGAAAGCGGTGACGCTGCCCCTATGGGCGCCGCCGACTGGCTGAGCCTGGCGGCAGCACCCGTCTTCGCGATCATGGCGCTGCTGACGGCGACGCAGCACGGCAGCACGGCCGACATCCTGTGCTCGGCCGGGCATGGTTCGTCACCGCCGAGCGGCATGACTCTGATGTACGCGCTGATGAGCGTCTTTCATGCCGCGCCATGGGTCAGGCGGGTCTGCAGGCGCTGGAGCTAGAGGAGGAAACGATGCAAAACGCAGTCGCGGATGAACTTGCGGTTCCCAATGTCGTCGACCGGGCCATTTTTCAGGCCGAACTGGACGCATTGCGGGTTCGGGAGAAGGCCCACACACACGAAGGCGACGCGATTGCCGCTGCCCGCCGACGACTTCCTATGGTGGCGGTGGATAGCGCCACGCCGCTCATCGGCGAACGCGGGGCGGTGACGCTGCTGGACGCGTTCGAGGGCCGCCGCCTGCTGATCGCTTATTATTTCATGTGGTACCCCGGCAAGCCGGCACCGGAGCAGTGCGAGGGTTGCACCTTCTTCACGACGCAGGTCCGCGAGCTGGCCCATATCCATTCTCGCGACGTCGCCTACGCCACGTTCTGCCAGGGCCCCTACGAAGAGAGCGTCAGGTATCGCGACTTCATGGGTTGGGAGATGCCCTGGTACTCGGCAGAGGACTCGCTCGACACTCTTCTAGTCGGACGGCGGGCGGGCAGGATGCACATCGTCTGCTACCTGCGACAAGGATCTGACGTCTTCGAGACGTACTGGACGACGATGCGCGGCGTCGAGGCGATGGACAACAGTTACCGGCTGCTCGACCTGACCGTTTACGGCCGACAGGAGGAATGGGAGGACTCGCCCACCGGCTGGCCCCAAGGGTGGGGAGAAGGAAAGCAGCGTGTGCGTACCGATGGACGCCCCATCTCGCATTGGTCTCGCTTGCGGGCGGGCCATTCCGATGATCTCGGCAGCAACCGTGTCTAGTTCGCAGCGGGCTCGCACAGCTATATCTGATCGCGGGCGCTTGGATTGCTGCCATTCGCTTCACGGTACGCCTCGCTCCGAGGCCATTCAATAAGGAGGCTCACGATGAGAAGTACTCAAGCGATTGTCCTAACGATGGGATTGTTATTCTCGGTCGCAGCGAGCGCGCAGAACAAACAGCCCGCCGGCAACACGCATAGGGTCGATTCTCTGCCGCGAGATTTGGAAGTTCAGCTGGCGCTCAGCGCGCTCCCGCCGCACCTCAGAGATGGCGCCACAGTGTACGTTCTAACCCCCGATAAAGGCTTTGAGGTCGCGCGTAAGGGTACGAATGGATTCCACACTCTGGTTGCACGAACCGGCGACGACACCTTCAGGGGTAAGTGGCCATTCAGCAAGTATCGAGACGATATTCTCTACCCGGTCTCGTTCGATCAAGCCGGTGCCGAGGCCAATATGAAGGTCTTTCTCGATGCCGCGGAGATGCAGGCCAAGGGAACGCCACCTCAGGAACTCAAGAGGCTCATCCAGGAAAGATTTAAGACCAATTATTACAAGGCACCTGCGCGGCCGGGGATTTCATACATGCTGGCACCGATTCAGAGGACGTACGCGGATCCGGACAATAGCGGAGACGTCGAGACCATCAACTTTCCGCACGTGATGACTTACGCCTCGAATGTTTCTGCCGAAGACGTTGGCGCGGCAACTGTAACGCCAGAAGAAGGGCAACATCTCATGCAGCATGGGCGTTGGCGCGAGACGCCGTATCCTCAGCTTCACACCCCAGGCCCTCACGGCTACATGATCCATGCTCGAGGCAAAGCTGAGACCGAAACGATAACGAAGGAATATCAACCGATGCTTGCGAGGCTTTGCAAACTCAAGGAAGAATGGTGTCTGCCCTTGAAGTGACTAGGGTTCACCGCTGCGCGGCTGGGTGAAAGTCAATGGCATGTCCAATGAGTCGAATGCGGACGGCAGGATTGGGTGGAAAGCCGACACTAGGCAACCTTTCTCGAATGGACCCCATCCGTGTCGTTCACCTTTCCCAATGAGGCACGACGAATACTAGGAGAGCGCGATGAAAGTACTAGCCATTGTCTATCCGGGCATGACTCTGTTGGATTTAGTGGGTCCAATTCAAGCGTGGAGTTTCTTGCCAGGCTACGAAGTGCAATATGTTTGGCATCGCCCCGGTACGGTGCTTACGGACTGCGGCCTTGGCGTACAGGCCACGCATGGTTTTGAGGAGGCTTGGACGGAACCAGACGTCCTCTTTATTGGCGGCGGCGCGAAACCCACGATGGATCTTATGAGCGATTCTGCCGCAATCACTTTCTTGGCTGATCGCGGGGCGCGCGCGCGCTGGGTGTGCAGTGTTTGCACTGGTTCGCTGCTATTAGGGGCCGCCGGACTGTTGCGAGGCTACCGCGCCGCAGGGCATTGGGGAGCGCGAGAAATTCTAAGCCAATTTGGCGCGGAGCCTAGCAGCGAACGGGTTTGCATTGACCGCAATCGGCTCACTGGTGGCGGCGTGACGGCGGGAGTTGACTTCGGTATCGCACTGGCGGGACGTTGGGCCGGAGACGAGGTAGCCCGAGTGATCGAACTACTTATGGAGTATGCACCGCAGCCCCCGTACGGATCGGGTCGTCCTGAACTGGCAGATCCGCAGACTCTTGCGGCGGCGCGGGCGAAACTGCAGCAGGCCATGACCGGGGCAGGCGCATAGGCGAGCGCGACCACAGTCGGTTCCTCGATGCTGGTGGTGGACCATCAGTGAGCGCGCCGCTGCCTTCTATGAAGGAAACGGTTTCGTGCGCCTTCCGGATTCGCTTCGGTTGGTGTTGCCGATGCACGCGATCCAGCGATTGGTGGAACCATGATCGACGCAGCACCTGCATCGCCTGACGTGGCGGTCGCAAGTGCAGTCGCCAAGGTGGCGCTCTATCTGCGCGTCTCGACGGGACGCCAAGCGGATAGCGATCTGTCTATTCCCGATCAGCGGCGACAGAGCACCGCCTATTGCGTCGCCAAGGGCTGGGACGTGGCGGCTGAGTTCGTTGAGCCGGGCAACACCGCGACCGACGACCGCCGGCCGGCGTTCCAAGCGATGATCGACGCGGCGCTAGTGAAACCGCCAACCTTCACCACCCGACACGATTCGAACCTGTGACCTCTGCCTTCGGAGCAGCCGTTCGGCTCAGTCGATGATAAAGTGGTGCGGGTGCAAGAACTGGATGTTCGCCGGATCAAACAAGGGCGGCGACCGCGCCGCCAGCATTCTGTCGCTTATCGAAACAGCCAAGCTCATCTCGTCACTGCTCCCATTTGAAGGTTGCTAACGGGCGCTTTCCATGGCGAGCAAAATCACTGCATTTTCCGAGAGGGCTTCATAGGAATGCGAGCGATCACCCGGATAGCGATAGTAGTCGCCGGGACCAATGTCTGCAGTACCTGCTGCCGGTCCAAGGCGAACCGATCCGCTTATGACAATTATGTGCTCAACGGTCCCTCTGGGATGCGGCTCGGCGTTGCGTATCGATCCGCGCCGAAGGGTAAGACGATAGAGATCGCGTCGGCAGGCCGGAGGGCATTTACTTAAAAGCACCGTAGAGAAATCCGAACTGTCAGAGTTGAGTTTCACCCCCTCGTCCGCCCGGATCAATTGGCTATGCGAAGACGCGCTTTCAAACAGAAAGCTGAACGGAATTTCGAGTGCCGAGGCAATCGCCCATAAGGTCTCAATGCTCGGATTCCCCTTGCCTGCCTCAAGCTGTGACAGGGTTGATTTCGCCAAATTGGCCTTGGCCGCGAGAGCGGAAAGGCTGATGCCCGATTGTTCCCGCTCCCGGCGGATGGCGTTTGCTATGAGGTCTGTCGGATTCATGGCTACCGTTCGATATAATGCTATGTCGTTCGACTTGACGAACGAATACTGAGTGTTCATTATATCGAACGGTATTCGACAATCAAGCCATCGCGGTTTTAGACGGGCATGAAAAGCGTTGATCATGGCAACACCCTCACGGCCGATGTCGGCAAGCGATTGGGGTCAGCTCCTACTCCTGGGCTTTCTTTGGGGCGGTTCCTTCTTCTTTGCTCGCATTGCCGTGGCGGAGATTCTGCCGTTGGCTCTTGTCCTCTACCGCGTATCGATCGCCGCGATGGTCCTTCATCTCTGGTTGAGGTTACGCGGCATTTCCTTCGCGCCTGTTCTCGCTAAGCCCGGCTCCTTCTTGTGGCTCGCCCTGCTCAATAATGTCATTCCCTTTTCCCTGATCTTCACCGGACAAACGGAGATCGGCGCTGGCCTTGCATCCGTGTTCTACGCAACAACGCCCCTTTGGACGATCCTCGTTGCAAACCTGCTGACGGTCGACGAAAAGCTTTCGGCCACCAAGCTCGCCGGCGTGGGACTCGGAATCGCCGGGGCGGCTGTCATGATCGGCCCCGGCCTCCTGTCCAATCTCGGCGGCCCCGTATGGGCAAAGTTCGCCATCATCGGGGCGGCGATCTCCTATGCCTTTGCCGTTGTCTACGCGAAGCGGTTCAAAGGCGTTAGTCCAACAGTCATCGCAACCGGACAGCTTACCGTCGCAACGATCCTTATGGTGCCGATCGTCTTTCTTCTCCACGGTCCCACGGAAATTATCACGTCGAGCGTTCCGATATGGATGGCAGTGCTTGCTCTCGCTGTCTTCACCACGGCCTTCGCTTTCATTCTGTATTTTAATCTTATTGCCTCGGCGGGAGCAACGAACGCCTCCCTGGTGACACTGCTGGTGCCCGTCAGTGCGATCATACTCAGTGCAGTGTTTCTCGGCGAACGATTGGAGCCGTTCGAGTTCGCCGGGATGGCATTGATCATGGCCAGCCTGATCGTCATAGACGGTCGGATTTTCCGCCGCTGGCTTGTCAATAGATAGAACTTGTCGCTGATTATCAGCGTTGTTGTCACTGTCCCTAAGAGGATCCTTAAACCTACAGCAAAGTGTCAGTTGGCAAGCCACTTGGCAATGGCCGCTGCAGCGGCTTCCGCTGAAAGCTGGCTTACGTCGAGATGAAGCAGGCAGTCACCGCCACGGTCGATCAAAGGCCGACCGTCGGGATTACTGTTGACCAACGTCACATCGCGGGGCTTCCGCATCGCATCTCGGCCGGCGCTATGAATTCGCCGCGCATTCTCATCGGGTGAACAACTCAAAGTCACGACAGCCAGCGTGGACGGGCGGCTGCGCGCCAGAGAGATTACCTCGTCCCAGTTTTCCTCTCCCCCAAGGCGAACCCTTCGAATACCAATTGGTGAGAATGACAGGGGTCGTCGCAGGCAAGGCCCAGCACACGTTGATGGGCAAGGTCTCTGCAAGCACGGACCGTGTCGTAGAAGCTGGGCGACCTAAATTCCGTCAAGGCAAACGCAATATTGTAGATCGAATGATTATCGAGGCTTACCGCCTATTTGATCAGCCAAGGCACGGCCGATCGTGAGTTTGCCAACTCCGGGATAGCTATTGATGTGAACAAGCATGATTTCCTCTAGAAAAAGAAGGCAAATCATCAATATCATGGACGTCCTCTTCGGCGAAAGATAATCATCCGTAGCTACCTCAGCACACAGAAGCTTTTCATCCAATTATGCCGTTCGAAAGTGCAGATAGTCGGTGCATCTCAAGCAAGCTTTGGCCGAGGTGTGGCTGCCCTGACAAGTCAACACAACCGCCAAGGTCACGGGTTTTCACCCTCGCCATCATGAAGGTCGTATGGGATCGAACGTTGTAGTCTTCTTACTCTCGCTCAATATTCTACCCCTCTATGCCACGACACAGTCCGCAGAAAGAATTTGAGGAAAGGTTTGTCCGAGCGGCAAAAACGTTATAGTCGGTGCATCCCCATCGTCTCCAAGCAAAAGTCCATGAAACTTACCAAGTCCTTCACTGTCGAAACCAAACGAAATGGGCGCCGCACCGTCAAAACGGTGAATGTCCCGATCTGGGAACCACACGTTCTCCAAAGTGCGACGAAGGCGGTCCAGAAAGATTCCGAATCTGCGGTAGAGGATACGGAGACCGTGGAAGCGGAGAACGATCCCAAAACGTAGCTGCATCAAAGGCCGGTGTCGTACTGCATTTAATCAGGGTCTTCCTCAATTTGTGTGGTGCTTGGCTTGATCGATCGCCTGAAATACATTTCTCGCTACGCGTGCCGGACGCGTCAGGTAGTTGATATTGTTCACCTTCCTGGTTACAGCATCGACAGCCTGCCCGCAGCGCGCGTGATGAAGCGCCTTGGCACTCCAATCAGCAACGACACCGGTTTGCAGCAGTCTAAGCGCAATATCTCCGCTCTAGGCACCCAGGAACTCCATTCGTAGGTGACTGGAGCTGGCACAAAACCGCAACTATGGGGCCATCCCAGTAGATTTGGAACGCCAGGGGCCGTCGATATCCCGTCAGATCGCCCGGGTTCAGGGCAGCCAGCCAGTTAGTAGGACAAATCACCACACAAATTGAGGAAGACCCCTTAAAGGCGAGATGAGGAATTCAACAAAATCAAAGGCGTTCCTTTGTCTCTAAATCTGATATTTTGCCTTTAAATTCGAGATTTTGCCCCTAAACTTGAGACAGGGTTCACAGGGACGTGCGGCTGGCTGCTATGGATGGGGAAGGGGACCACGCCGGGGCGATTGGTCCAGAAGCGTCCGCGGCTCAAAGCGGCGTTGTTTGCCAGGGTATCGATGACTTCGCCAGAGTCGCCTTGCTCCGGACTTATCAAAAGGACGACCGCTTGCTTGAACCATCGACCGGATCGGTCGCCAGATCGAGAACTGACGTCACGTCTCGACATCAAATACCATCGAACGAACCTGGTCGTCATCTCGCATTTAAGAGCAAAGAATGTTTGTCGACGCCAAACGCGACAAATCTCGGAATTAAAGGCAAAGCGACAGTAGTACTAGCAGCGAAAGATGGGGCACTAACCGCTACCAAAGACGAAAAGGCGATAGCAGAAGCAAGAATGATATTCTTCATGTTTATTCCTCTGACAGTGACACCTTTAGAACCTGCCTCGCTGGGGTACGTTCCTACATTACGGAAATTTTAGAATTAGTAGTCAACGCAGGTTGGCGCGCAGTTCGAGAGAAGCAGCAGGCGCGGCAGATCAGGACCGCGCTTGCTCTTACCTCAGTTAGCTTTTGCAGTCCTTATCGGAAGCGTCCGCTCCAGCCGACGCCGCGGTCTTGTCTCCCTTCTGCTGTGCTTGAGCGTCCTGCTGTGATGTTGCCTGGTTCTTGTCAGTAGCCATGGGCATCGTATCTCCAGACTTCTGAACGGTCTTACCCGCCGTACTGGAAGTCGTTGTCGTACCGACACTGGCCCCTGTCGTTTGAGTGGTGCTGTTCGCGCCATCTTGCAGTGGTGCCTTGGTGCCGTCTTTAGCGACGCCCTTTTGAGCGTCGTTCGTCGCTGCGCCGGTGACCTCGGGACAGGCCGCCATCGCCGCCGTTGACGCCATAGCGGAAATAGCCAGGGCGGCAATAATTGAAGCAATAGGTTTCATTTCATTCTCCTCCATAGGTGCCATAGGGCTAGAACCGCTTCGTGAGGGGAAGGTTCCTGCTGCACGCGCATCGTCGCTATCAAGGATGTTAGTAGGAAACCTGGATGGAACGTTCTCGTCCAAGAGCTCGTGCATCACGTCCTGCGCGACAACGGCGTCGAGATCAACGGGAACGTCTTTTACCCGTATGACAAGACCGAGGAGGAAGCGATCACCGTGCGTCTGCATGAGATGGAACAAGGGCGAGCTTGAACCTGAGTGACGGATGCCATCCTTGACACGCACTCAGACCAATACGCTCGCCGAACCATTGGGCAGGGAACACTCGCCGAGTGCATGGGAAGAGCTTCACGGCTTCCCACCATGCAAAGCTATTCTCAAAATCTGGAACTGATTGCTGTTTAAACTGTTGCTTTGAAAAGGAGCAATGTAGTGACAGACAAATCAAAAAAGCCTGATCCCAAGAACGACGCCAAAGGACAGTTTGCCAAGACCCAACATGGCGGCGAGAATGACGGTGTTTCCAGTGCCAATCCGCGAGTTCTATCAGGTAAAGAAGATGGTGATGCCACCTTCAAATCGGATGCGAAGGAAAACATGCGCGATCGCCAGGCGCCAAACAAGTAGCTTCAGATTGGGCAGCGCGCCGGGAAGCGATGTAAAGCGGGATACTGCCACCAATCGTCGGGATGTCGATTCATTTTCTTCGCGGGAACCATCTAGCATGTTGGCTGTTCAACCTTTTAGTGAAAAGGAAGAACACTATGGAAAAGCATGATTCACAGACTCCGGTGCGAGAGACAGCTACGGAGACGCGGCAGGGTCCATTGGGCAAGCCAGTTTTAATGGTTCTCTTAGGCGGATTGGTTCTCGCCGTAATTGCGTGGGGCGCGGCTGAACTCTTTGGCGAGAGCACTGACAATAACGCTACCATATCCGGGCAAGAGACCCCCGCTGCTGGTCAGAATAAACCCTCGGATCAGGCGACACCACCGTCCGGAGACCAGCCCACGACCAATGCCCCTGCTACAAGTCCGACGCCGCAGAGCGGAACCGGCGGAGACACACAAGCGAAGCCGCCGAGCAATACGTCACAGTAAATTGTGCGGGAGCATCACGGAACAGGGCGACTATAGTCGCTGCTTTGTTCCTGCGCTCTTTCCATCGGAGCTTTTAGAACGTTCCTCAAAACGCTCCGGACCCTTTGCCAGGTCTGAACCTTTCTGCGCTTCCACCTTCTTTTCGTCTTTCGCAGCACTCTTTCTCAAGCCCCGCGCGGCTTGCCTACCTTTTCTGTAGGAGCTTGCTCAATACCCATTGCATTTCCTCCGCGGTATGATGCCGCGAGCTTAACGGTTAAGTTCTCAGTTCGTTCCGCCGTGCTTTCATTCGTCAAAATTCAATTCGGAGAAGTGGTCATCCCGGAGTAGCGGAGCCAATTTGCCTCACGCTTTGCGCGCTCCTGCCGCCCTTTCCCGAATACCCTCTGGGAAGGCGAATGCCACACAGACCGCATAACGCAGAGCAGCGAGCTCTAGAAACGCCGTGAACTTCCTCGCAAGTGACGAAGATCTTATATGGTTTCAATTGCCTTCACTGCCAGACTGATCCAGTGGCTGAGTTTGTCCGGGTTGGTTCTGCGTAGGTTCGTCCCGCGATAAAAAGGCCAGTGCTGCCACCAGTGCGAAAATCGCGACTAGCGTGGAGAGCATAACGGATTGCTGTGTCATCGAGCACCTCCGGGTGTTTGAGATAAGAACCGGCATTACGGCGGATTGTTCCGCATAGGGCAGAGGCTATTTATCGAGTCCATGCTCGACACAATAGGCGATGAATTCGTCGCGCGTCATCGTGCGATGGCCGTCGATTTCGACTTTAATGATGTTGTGCTCGTGGATCGCGGCATATGCCTTTTGGATGCCGTCAAACAGCAGGACGTTGGTAATCAATATTTCGTCTGGAACGAAGAGACGGACTTGCGATATGGGTTCGATCATTTTGGCCTCACTGTCAGTTTGAAGCCCAATTCTAACACCGAACCACAAATATCAAATCAATGGCGACCTTGGGGTGCTGTTTTCCTTATGGGCCGTTCCAATGCGCTGCACCCACTTCATCGGCTTCAAGGGTGAGGAATATCACTCAGCGGTAAAGGCGTTCGGTCCACCGCATTTCATCCATCGCGGATGGGACTTGAGAGCGCAGCGCGAAATTGCCGATGGTGATCTAATCATCTTCGCCACTGGCCCGCACGACCAAGAGCCGCGCCGCAAGAGCTTCAACGATATCAACGAATAGGTGCGCAATGCGTTGGACCAAAGGCGAGCCGGAACCGGCGATGACAGATCCCATCCTTGTCACCCACAAGGAACACGGTCTGATGCTGGCGACCTGGCAGAAGCACCGCGGCAGCTATATCGGCGTGACAGCGACCGGTGACACGCATGGCCCGTTCTTCCATGCCCTCATCGAGCTGGGATCGGCGACTAAGTGGGCGAAGATTGTCTGACGGGCAAAAAACAGCCGGACTTGCGCCCGGCCGAATTGGGGGGAGCTAAGCGCGCCTCAATGGGAGGAGGAGAGTGCGCCTAGCTCTTTCGATGTATGCTTGTAAAACACGTTTTGCAATATCTAGTGACCTTATAATTAGTCTCCTCCTTCGGGAGTGAGCCGTAGGCGCTCTTTTCGAGAGAATTCTGCAGCTTCGGCTTCGGTCCTGAATTGTTTCACGACTGGGCGGCGATCTTCATCGAGGATTAGGACCCAACTGCGGACATCTGTGTTAATGTTGGGTTTTCGCTGAGTGCTCATTTCGTCTCATCTTCACTTCGTTCCACTATCGTTCCTCCCAGAGTTACGAGGCCAACCAGTCAATAACCTCCGAAATTAGATGGCAAGGGTTCAGTCTTGTTCATGTCTCGCCCATTACCACCCGAAACCATCACCGCTGTTGATGCCAGGATAACTTTTGCTCCCGCTCCTGAATTGGTTGAGTGGGCAATGGCTACGTTCATTGAGGATGATGGCAAGTTGCACAACCCGGATCACTTCCATCTTCAATCGGCTTTCATCGGCATGCTCTGGACCAATGTTAGCAACAGCCGTAAAGGCCGTCGCATCGTTGGACAGTGTGAAGAGGGTCAGCCATCCGGCATGATGGGCAAGTGGGGCAAGGCTCGGGCAGAAGAGCAGATCATCGGCTGGTTCGGCCACGTGCCGGACTTCATTCTGACCTTTGAGGCTGAGCACGCCATGTCGTGTAGCGATGCTGAATTCTGCGCATTGGTGGAACATGAGCTCTATCACGCTGCACAAGAGCGCGATCCTTTCGGTGCTCCAAAGTTCCGTAAGTCGACAGGTCTGCCAGCATTCAGTCTAAGGGGACATGACATCGAAGAGTTCATCGGTGTTGTCCGTCGCTATGGGGCAGATGCTTCACATGTTCGCGCACTCGTTGATGCTGCCAACGCAGGGCCAGAGATCGCGAATGTCCGTATCGCTCATGCATGCGGGACATGTCAGCTGCGCGCGGCCTAGAGTGCGTTCCAGCCGACGATATCGATAAAGGTCGCAATACCTTGGAAGGCCGCTGCCGCAGATGCTGCCATGGCGCCGCGTGCGCTCCAGATGGACGACGAAGACGGCCGATGAGATCCTCGCCGACGTTAACAGCGTTCTCAGTGTTATCTTTACCGCCTCGAACGGGATTGAGCAGGCGAACACAGTCCTCCTTGATCAGGATCGCTATGCCCTGATCGCGACGAAGCGCCTCGATGCAACGATGACGACGACCGTGCTCGAACATATTCAGCGTGCGAACATCTACACGCAACGCACTGGATTGCCTTTGACAATCCACGCGGTGTTCGGACTGGAAACTGCCGGGGGAGGAACGCATCGCTTGGCTGCCTATCGCCGCTCGCCAGACGTTGTGAAAATCCACATTCCGATGCCACTGCGCTGGCTCCAGGCTGAGCAGCGGCTGCTGAAATTCGAAGTTCCAGGCATTTTCTGCCTCGGCAGCGTCGAAATTCGTCGCCCGGGTGCCGTCAGATATCTTGACGGGATATGAGAAGAAACAATCATGTCCAAGATCACGATCACGAACAACCGTCCTGGAGGCTTCGGCATTCCGGGAGGCCCGGTCATCGCTGGCAACGGTGGCAGCCTCGAAGTCGAGCAGAAGGATTGGGATGGCGTCAAAGACAGCCCGGTCGTTAAGGCTTCGCTTAATGCCAATCATCTGACTGTTTCAGGTGCCAAGGCAGAGAAGAAGCAGGAACCAACCGGCGGAGGCGACGAACCCAAGACTGTGCTCGAAGTTCTTGCCATGCAAACGCGCAACCGATGTGCCATTCATGGCCTTCAAGTCTGCTGCCACGAAGCTGCTGGGCGATAACACCCCCGCCAAGAAGGACGAGATCATCGCGGCCTTGGAAGAGCTCGCGACTCAGCCTTGATAATCTGCCCGGCGGGAAACTGCCGGGCATTCCCCATTTGACCGGAGATGACCATGGCCGCTTACGGTACCCAAGAAGCGTTTGAGCACTATGCTACGGACCATGGCTATGTCATTCCCGAAGGAACGACCGATGCGCAGATCGCAGCCGCCATGTTGCGCGGCTCACTCGTTATCGATCGATACGAACCAAAGTTTTCAGGCACCCGGAGGGGTGGATATGATCAGTCGCGTGAATGGCCGCGCACCGGAGTTGTGACCTACTACGGTCAGGCGATCCCATCTGAGGCCATTCCTCAACCGATTATCGATGCATCCTGCGAAGCTTCGTTCCTCGAACTGAGCACGCCAGGCAGTCTTTCACCCGTCGTCACCGGTAACTCTGTTACCAAGCGAGAGAAGGTAGGCGAGCTTGAAGTTGAGTATGCGGTATCAAGCGGCAGTTCATCTGCTGATGTGGTGGCAGCCGCCACTCCGGTCGTAACGATTATCGAGGGCCTGCTTTGGCGGTTCATGCGCATGTGCGTTCCCGGCATTCTGGCGGTCTAGCCAATGTTTGACTTACGGAACATCATCGCTCCCGACAATTCCACCTTCACCTTCGAGTGTCGCGATGTGTTTGGTTTGCGACCTGTTGAACTTCAGGCGGACCCCAATTCCACCCGTATCACCATCTGGAATGAAAATTGCGCCGCCTTTCTCGAGTGCAGACTGAAGCGAGGCGATATCCTCGGGCTCTGCGTTTTCAAGCCTCCGCTCAAACATTTCGATGATTTCGCGGCTCACACCAGAAGCAACAGAAAGCCGATCTATGCTGTACCCTACCAGTGCCCGCGCCGCACGACATTGAGAACTAGTGATCATCGTTGGTCTCCATTTGAAGGTAGATTCGTTCAATGAGTGTGCAGGGTCAATCGTTCAATTATTTTCGAGTCCAAGAAGCTGCGCTGCGCCTGCTCGACAAGTTCGGCTCCGCCGGCGAGATATGGCGCGACGAGGCCGGCAGCGGTCCTGTCTATGATCCAGGTGAACCGACGATCCAGAAGACGCCTTGCACGTTGGCAGTCCTCAAGTTCGACAACGCGGATATCGACGGCACGCTGATCAAGGCCAGCGACAAGAAAGTCTATATTGCTGCCAAAGGCTTGGCGATCGTTCCTGTCACCACTGATAAACTGATGATCGGCGGTCTGTCGCATACAATTGTTCGTGTCATGCCGCTCAATCCGGCCGGAACCAATGTCTATTTCGAAGTGCAGGCCCGAAACTAAAGTTCTGTTCATGCCCTGTTAACAGTCAAAGGCGCACCACTCAGCGCATTGTTAACAGGAGCTACTATGAAAAGAATCGTCTCGCTATTTATCGCAGGAATCATGGCCGTCTTCATGGGCCTGACATCGCTGGGTACGGCATCCGCATCGCCGGTTGCCATACAGGTTCCTGCCGCTTCGAACGTTGTGCAGGTACAGCACAATGATCAACGCCGCTACGAACATCGGAACGAAAAGAAGCGTTGGGAGCGGCATGATCGTCGCCACGATCGGTATGAGAACCGTCGTGATCGTCGTGGCTACTGGAACGGCCACCGTGGCTATCGCGAACATCGCCGGGGCTACCGGCGTCACAACGACGGATATTGGTACCCATTGGCGATCTTCCGCCTCTAAAACCAGTCCTCTGGTTAAATATTCGCTTTACAGCGAGGTCTCCATCAACACCAGCCTGTCCAATTTCGCCGACAGCTATAGTCTGAATGGCACAGCGGGGCGCAAAAGACCTGTGCTGAAAAGGTGAGGCCCGCCGCAGGGGGTGTCCAGGGCGGGCGATTGCGACGAGCCTCTGTCAGGAGCGTCTACGTCCCCGACAAGCGTTGAACCGGCCCCGGGCTCAATTGTTCCGGCACTGTGCGTTACTGCACGAAGTTCCACGCAGAAGGGCGAGGCTCGGGTCTCAGGTGCACAGCAACCCGTCCGAGCCTCTATCGGAGCAACGTCCCCCTTCGCTCCGATGGAGTGAAACTGTTCGTGGAGTGTGGAAGTTCCCGTAAAGAAAGGCTTGGCCTCATTGCGTCCTTGTGGAACTCATCCTTTCGAAATTCACAAACAAGAATTGATAAGGCGCGAAATCGGCGGACTAGGCGCTTCGCCGGGGCTTGGCTGCCGACCCTCAGGTTAGCGTCTCTAGGATTTGGATTCAGCATCAAGACGAGCTTTGCGAAGGCGCTCCGTCTTCTCTTTTACTCGCTTCCGCTCTTCTTCCGCAGCTCTTTTAGCAATGTCGGTGGCGTTGTCGAGCTTAACTTCAGATGATGACCGCTTGAAATTTGGCGTTTCACCTAACCGGAGAGGCCTTTTTGCACTGCCTACTTTGGGCATGATTTGATCTCCGTAAGTGAGGACCAGCGCTCCGCTCAGTGTTCCCGCGGCGGCCGCTCTATGCCCTCTTGCATCATTTTGCAACCACCGGCAGCGCAGATAGTTCCCCGCAGTAATCGCGTTGGCCAGGTTGCCACGACCTGCGCCGCGGCTTGCTGTTATGTGCCCACGCGCATCCTTCCAGGTTGGCTGGTCATGATGCGTACTTCTTTGAAGTTTTTTCGTCCATCAGCGCGAAACGGGTTCTTTCGGATTCGGTTCCTCGTGGTGAGGTAACCCATTTTTATTAGCCTCCTTTTTCAAGGCTGCCCTCTGTCGGCGCGTTTTGTTGTAAATGCTATGCCAAGTAGCGAGTCGTTCGCGGTTAGCGTCGCGCCAAGCTTTTATATATGCGCTGTAACGCTCCTTGTTCGCCTGTCGCCACTTACGAGATTTCTCTGCTGCCTTGGCCTTCTGTTCGGGACTCAGCGGATTGGCGGCGCGCCATTTGCGCATCCTTGCGGCGGCCTTGGCATTGCGCTCACCTGCACTGGTATCATCGCCCGTTGTCATGTGTTTTCTTCAACTCGGTGCATCCCCGGAATTTAGCGACTAGATGGAGCCGAGGCGAGTCAAAAAAGGCAAGTCGCGCTAACGACTGCCTTTTGATACCGACGATCGGTACGTGCCGTGTATCGATTATGATACCATGCTGTCACGGTAGCTAGCGATGTTGGTCGCCGCCATTTCTTGCTCCGCGGCCTTGGCGGCAATGAGCATTTCATCGCGTAGGCCCTGATCGAAAAGCTTCATAACGGTGCGGGCAAGGCGGTTGGCATTCTCATGCGACTTGGGGCAGCGGTGAAGCACTTCGGATGCCTGTCCAAGCGCCCGCTGCATAATGCGCCAATCTTCCGTTGAATAACAGGGATTAACTAAATAGAGCATGATGTCCTCCCAGAAGTTGGGCGGGAGCTCAATGATCTCTCAAGCGTCAGTTGCCATGAAGTGCCTGACGACCCAAGTATTGTCTTCCGCAGGACCAAAAGAGTCAATTGAGCGCGAATAAAGTAATAAAACCCACTGGTTGTGGCCGGCGGTGGAACCATTTGACTGCGGAGTGGTTCAGCCGCTTAGGGACGAAGCAATGAATGACGACGAAAAGACACCGGAGGATGCCAAACGGCTCCGCCAGCAGATCAAAAATGGTGCTTACCGCGACGCGCTTCGGACGAGATACAAGCCTGTGCCCAATGACAAGCAGTTTGAAGAGTTGCTTCGGAGGTTAGATGATGCTGAGCGCAAGAAGTAGCTTGTGTTAAGCGGAAGCCTTCGAAGTCGAGCGTTTCAACTGATCCGCCTTCTTTGCGGCTGCTTCGCATTTAGTTCGAAATTCTTCGACCTCTTTTTCGGTGAGCCTCTCGATGCCGACGAATTCATTCAATCCAACGCCAGACAGGATCAGTTCATCTAATTTGGCTTGGATGGCCGCGCCGTCACGGTTCTGGGTGTTTTGGATAAGAAAGACCATCAGAAACGTAATAATCGTAGTGGACGTATTGATAATCAGTTGCCATGTCTCAGAGAAGCCAAAGAAAGGGCCACTAATCGCCCAGATCACGACCACGCTCACACAAGCTAGGAAACTTATAGGTTTGCCGGTTGCGGTTGCGACCGCCGTTGCCCCTTTATTGAACCACTTTTCCATTCAGACCCTCCATACCCATGGCTATCCAGCTGACATGGCTTAACGGTCCGCTAGAGTCGTTGGTTCCAGAGATAAGGCCTTAGGCACGCATGACGGAGTTCCTGTCTACGGTTTGCCAATGTCACCGGAATCTCTCGCCTTTGCCTTCTGCTCGGGACTCTGCGGATTGGCAGCCCGCCACTTACGCATTCTTGCAGCCGCCTTGGCATTACTGTCAGCCCCAATCGTGAGCGATCGATGAGCGATTGGCGGCACGCCAAATGGTGGGGTGAATGCGTCTACTACTGAAGCGGAGAGTCGTTGACTGCAATCCCAATGCAGCAGAGGGCAAGTGCGCAAAGCACCGCCATGCCGACCCCGCAATCTTCACGGATATCGTAAAAACCTAATATTGTCGTTCGGGAGACCGATAATGCGGCGAGGTAAAGGAGCACGCTTACAAGAACCAACAAGACAAGCGGAGAAAGCAATATTAGCACTGCGCAGACGTGAAGATTCCGTAAAAAGCCCATCTTTCCCTCCGGTCCTTAAAAAGGAGGCTCGGTGGAATACATTTGCAATAGTGTGTTTTCAACACGCAGTGTCATGCTGTAACGGGGTCTTGGCGCAATTTTACAATAGTTTCAGGAAGATACAATCAATCTGAGATCAATAAATGGAGTTATGACCAATGGTCCGTGAAGTAACAGACCTTGGGATGGGGGATTTTAGCGAGCGTCTGGTGCCGAGGTTTAGGACTCAGTACAATACTCTCCCTTCAACTATGTGCCCTTGGTCAAGTCACATAATGAGTATCACGTCTCCTAAATAGTCATACGAAAACTCTACATTAAACGAAAACTAAATCTCTATCTTAAAGTGGCATTTCACGCTCCAACTAAACCCAAAGTTGTGGCAGTAACAAAGTTGAATTTAATGAAGCAACAGATGATATCACAGGCTGAGCTGGAGCCATCGTTGTTGACACCTCCTCTATTCGCCGCACTGGATCATCGATGGGCACCCAGCCGGTGGATTGAAGTTTGGCCGAACTCGCAACAAGGTCCTGGTACAGCCTTTGCTTGCGACCGGTTTGAGCGGTCAATTTCGCGGCGAGATCCAAAAGCGTTTCCGGGACGAAAAACAACCGAGGACGGCGTCCCATCCCGCGGCGCATGGCCGCCACCAATTCGCCTATGGTCAGAGGTACGTTGTCCGAAACGATGAACACCTCGCCGTCGGTCTTCGGCTCTTGCAGACTGTGGATGATTGCCGCGCAAAGAGCGCCACGGTCAAGAAGCGATCGTTTGCCCGGCAGCCCGTTCAGGGGCAAGGGTATAGGCCACGCCGCAAGCCGCGTAAGTTTGGCAAGGTTGCCGGTCGCAGCCGGGCCGTAAACCAGAACCGGCCGCATGATCGTATAATTCCGGCAAGGCAGAGCAGCGGCGATCTCGGTCTCTGCAGCGAGTTTTGTCCGACCATAGTCATCGGTTGGCTGCGGCACATCGCTTTCCCGCATGACGCCGTCGAATACGCTGCCGCACTGCGCCCGGATCGATGATGTGAAGACGAATTTGCCGGTAATCTTTTTATGCGCAGCCTTGGCCAATTTAGCCGTCAGGAGGCAATTGGCCGCATAATACTCTTCGGCCGATACTGCTCGCTTGGCATGGTGAATCGCTGCCAGATGCACGACATGGTCGACATTCTCAAGTAAGTCTTCGAAGACAGTTGACGGCTCCTCCGGAAAAGGCAGGCGAACGCACGGCGAACCGTCACCGACGGGTTCTCGCGCCGTGCAAATTACCCGGTTGCCTGCCGTCTCAAGTTGTTTGACCAGTTCACTGCCGATAAACCCCGATGCTCCCGTAACGAGAACAACGTTTTGGCGTTTCCGGCTCCAGACGTCGCCGAACTCTTTACCCACCGAATTGTCCAACACGGGAAACCTCTTATCCTGAACCGTTCCTCAATTTTGTAGTTGCAATCATGGTAGCCCGGTGGGGCAAAAAACATAGGGACGATAGTCCCTTGAGGCAGCAGGTTTCGATCAACTTTTAGAAATAGATCTGCGACGATTGCGCGGAGCGATAGGGACCTTCTAGGTATCCTTGGCGGGGGCGGCGGCGTAGCTCTAGCAATAGTGCCGCGAGCCTCTGTTGCTAGGTGTGTTTCAAACATATTTTTTGTTCATCAATTTCATAATAGCAGTGGCTGTTCTTCCTCAGCCTTCGGTTGTGGCAGAACAATCAGTTCATCATCGGGCAGGGGTCTTTGCAACTGCAGCGCTTCCTCGGCCGGCGCATTCATCCAGATGTCGATTTCTTCGGACGTCCGCAAGATGACCGGCATCGCCTGTTCATGAACCGGTTTGACGACTGCATTGGGGAAGGTAGTCAGAAACGCGAAGACGTCGGCTTGAATGGGACCTTCCTTTTTCTTCCTGATGCCGTACCAGGATGTCCAAATCCCTGCGAAGCAGAACAGCGAGGGCAAACCAGTAAAGCGGTTTCTTCTTTGGGATCTGGGTGTGGTCCGTATTCCGAAAAGATTGTCGCAGGAACAACGCATCGGTTTGCAGGGCCAAGCCAACTGTCGCTTTGCCCTTAAAGGTGAGATGAGCAACTCAACACAATCAATGGCAATGCTTTGCCATTAAACATGATATTTTGCCTTTAAAATCGAGATTCTTGCCTGTAAAAGTGAGACAGCGTTCACAAGCATTCGATGGGTTGGGGATGGTGAGGGAAGAGGACCAAGCGGGTGCAACTGGCGCTGAAGCCACGCGTAGGGCCGCAATTCTTCGTCTACTCGTTCAAGCATACCTCACTGGCTCAGGCAGTCTGGAAAGCGGCATTCGCGACGTGGTTTGGGAACTCGGCGTCAGCAGGGCGACGGTCTGGCGTTGGATTCGGCGCCCTTGCCGAGGACGGCGGGCGGACCAGTGCGTTGGTACCGCAGAAGCGCGGTCGCCGTGCAGGCATAACGGTCATATCCAGCGAGGTCGAGGCCGTCATCGATGAGCACCTTCACCGCTATTACTTGCGGCGGGAACGTCCGAGCTTGTCGCGGGTAGTGACGGAGATCCGCATTGCCTGTGGTGAACGTGGTTTGCAAACGCCGACACGGCGGACCGTTCAGAGACGGCTTGATGCGATGGATGAGCGCGAGATCATGAAGGCGAGAGAGGGCGCAAGGGCGGCGCGCCAGAGGTTTGGGGCTGTGCCGGGCAGGAACCGGGCCGACCTTCCCCTTGATGTCGTGCAGATCGACCACACACCTGCGGACATCATCCTTGTCGACAGTTTCGAGCGTAAGCCCATCGGCCGACCCTGGGTGACACTTGCGATCGACATCGCCACACGCATGGTGACCGGTTACTACGTGAGCTTCGAGGCGCCCTCTCGCCTGTCGGTGGCGCTCTGTTTGACGCGGGTGGTCGCACCGAAGGCAGAACTGCTGGCCCAGCTGGACAGCAATGTCCCTTGGCCCGCACAGGGCAAACCGCGCAGTATCCATGTCGACAACGGTCGCGATTTTCGATCCCGGGCGTTCCAGGCGGCTTGCGCTGAATGGGGGATCGATCTTGTGTACAGGCCGCCGGGGAGCCCGCATTTCGGGGGGCATATCGAGCGGCTGATCGGCACCATGATGGGGGCGGTGCATTTGTTGCCGGGAACAACCCAATCCTCCGTCGCCGCCAAAGGCAGCTATAAGGCCGAAGCCATGGCCACGATGACCTTAAGCGAGTTCGACAGCTGGTTCGCCTTGGAAATCTGCCGCTATAACAACACCATTCACTCGAGCCTTGCCTGCACGCCCGTTGCCAAGTGGGAGACACTGTCCGGGGAGATGTCCGGTGACATTCCCTTCGACATGGATGCGTTTCGGGTGAGCTTCTTACCAAGCGAGCAGCGACAGGTTCGCCGTGACGGCATCCATCTGTTCGACATTCGCTATTGGTCGGATGCCCTGGCAGGGCGCGTCGGTCGCAAGAATGGGAAGGTGGCCGTCCGGTACGATCCCCGTGACCTCTCTGCGATCTGGGTCGAGTTGGAAGGCGGACGTTGTGTTGAAGCGCGATACCGCAACCTCGAAATCCCACATGTGTCGCTGTGGGAGTATCGCGAGGCCATGCAGAAGGGTCGTGCCTTGGGCAAGAAAGGGTCCAGTGAGGTGGTGCTTGCCGAATTGATCAATCAGCAACGCCAGATCGCAGATGAAAGCCGGGTACTGACCAAGGCCGAACGTCGAACCCGCGAAAGACGAAACACGTTGAAGGGCTCAGTCCAGGCCGATCCACCAGCCAAGGGGCTGCGCCCTGTAGACACTGCTGATACATCGCGGCCGCTGTTCAAGGTGGAGAGATGGTAACGTGAGGGCAGAGGGAACTGGGGAAGACGGTCGCATCGCCCTCATTCAGTCGGACATCTGGATGGGCTTTCCCCGCGCAGAGCAGGTTCTGGACAGGTTGCAGAGCCTGATCGAAGCGCCACGGCAAACCCGGATGCCTGGCCTTCTAGTTCATGGTGCCTCCGGCATCGGCAAGACGATGATCGCCCGCAACCTGTCTCGCAGGTACGCGCCGGAATATGACCCAGTGGCAGGCATAACTCACACACCGCTCCTATTGTTGCAAGCGCCTCCTGCCCCTGATGAACGACGGTTCTATCTGCACGTCCTTGGGGCCGTCGGGGCGCCGGCGACGTCGCTAGGTATACGCGCACAAAGTGTCGCCTCCCTCGAGGTCCGTGTCATTGCCCTCCTGCGCGATCTCGGCTTGCGGATGATCATGATCGATGAAGTCCACAACCTGTTGGCCGGGACCCATCGCGAGCAGCGACGCTTCCTCAATGTCTTGCGGTATCTCAGCAACGAACTCGAGGCGTCTCTGGTCTGCTTCGGGGTCAGCGAAGCCGTTGATGCCATTCGCGGCGATATCCAGCTTGCCCGACGACTCGACGAGCATCACCTGCCGAACTGGCGCGACGACGCCGAATTCTCGGATATGATCCAGACCCTCATCGCAGCCATGCCGTTGGAAAAGAAGTCCAATCTGAAGGTAAAATCGCTAAAGCAGATGCTGGCGCTGACCGGTGGGATCACATCGCGCATCTTCGCCTTGGTCAAGGATCTTTCCATCGATGCCATCCGCTCGGGCGAGGAATGCATCACCGATGGCGCGATCGCCAGATGGTCTCCCGTCTGGTCGCGCCATGGGCCCGTGCAACGGCGTCTGGAGCAGGCGGGCCCCTGAACTGCGCCCGCTGCCAAAGACTGTCATGCCTATCCAAGATGAGTTGCTTTCTGGCTTGCTCACATGGCTTGCGATTGCCAATTACTGCGATTTCGTCGATCTTCTGGCGCACGTCGGCGTGGATTATCGATATTCGGTTTCCCTCGATTTCGAGCTCGAAGCAGGCGCAGCCGAAAAGATCGCCATGGCCGCGCGCGTTACTCCCGAACTTATCCAGTCGCTGACCTTTCCCGCATTGAATGATACCGAAGCTGCGTTGACCGCGCTTTTTCCATTCCAAGCCTGTCCGAACTGTACGCTGCGCAGCCTCGCACTCAAGCATTGGCGACGAGCTTGGGCATTCGACTGTCAAATCTGTGGGGTGATGCTCACATCGACACTGCCCAAGTTGGGTAAGGGCGTCTTGCCTCAAAAATTGCTTCAGCACGCACGGACTGGGTCGGTTCTGCTTGAGCAAGCGGTAATGCAGAACAGCATCCGCCAAATTCGACGGGCAATGCGGGGCGTTACCTTTGCGATGGCGCTAAAGAACGTCAGCGGAGATCCAGCTTCGGCACTGCAGAGCTTCAATCCGGACATCCGCCTCTTCTGTCTCGCCGCGATTGCAGTGGTCCAGAAGCGTCCACTGCTCAAAGCGGCGTTGTTTGCCACTGGTATCGATGACTCCGCCAGGGTCGCGTTGCTCCGGACTTATCAAAAGGAGGACCGCTTGCACGTAACCGTCAACCGGATCGGTCGCCAGATTGAGAACCGACGTCACGCCTCGACATCAATTACCATCGAATGAACCTGATCGTCATCTCGCATTTAAGGGCAAAGAATGGCGTTTATAGACGCCAAACGCGGCAAATCTCGGAATTAAAGACAAAGTGACAGCGACCTTCTCAGATGGAGGTTCCACGAACTTGGAAGGATCCAAAAGCAGCTTGTATTCGCGCGCAGCGAGCTCGTGTCGCATGATTCCCTCCCCTCGGAACCTGCAAGAAACACAAAGAATGACTTGAAAAATGCTTGTCTAGAATTCGATGAACTTGACCAAGAGAACACAACCGCTGGTCGAGTACAATAAATCACAAAGGATTAGGTTGCTTCAAACACGGGCCCCGAGCCAGAGTTCGAACGCATCAACCTTTCGCATGTGAAATTAGACCAAACGCACTTATTTGCTTTTCGTATCAGTGGCGCGTTGTTCAACGTCAGCGCAAGCGGTTTCGGCACGCGAGCGCAAAATGTGACCACGGACCGGTCTCGGTGATGCGAAAGTCCCCGACAATCGCACTTACCTTACGTCTGCAGGGTCGCCGATGGATTTCGGTGTCTCGAAGCGTATAAGCCGGCCGAGATCATCGGATACGTCACGCCAGCGTTTGACATCGAAGTCGATTACAACAAGGCCCGCGGTCGGGTATTTTTGGTGCAGTCGGGACAGATCGGATTGACTTCCCTTGCCAATCAGCCTGAGAGCAAGGTCCTGAAGTCCGGGATTATGTCCGACGAGCAACAGCGCCTTAACATCGGGTGCTGTTTCCTTGATGATATCAAGGATGGCCTTCGCCGAAGCATTGTAAATACGCGGTTCTTTTCGCCGGGAAATGTTGTGCTTAAAGGCGGAGCGTGCGCGTTTCCAGGTTTCTTTGGCGCGCCGAGCCGTTGAAACTATGGCGAGGTCGGGCATAAGTCCCTTCTCTGCCATGTATGTGCCCATCAAAGGGCTCGTTCGTCGACCGCGTTTTGCGAGCGGCCGCTGATGGTCGTCAGTGCCCTCGGGCCGATCCGATTTGGCATGACGAAGAAGCATCAGCCGGCGCATCAACAGGTTCCTCTTGCTCGTATATCTTGGTGCCGCAGAGGATAGCGCCGAAGTACAATCCGCTCAAGCGCCGGAACGAAACGATTGTTGGCGAGATTGACGGGCCGTCAATATAAGGTTTGGCCCCAAGTCGCCATGCATGAAGCTTTCGGTAAAGAGATCCCGCTTCGCGGCGGTACCGGACGTGTCATTACGACTTACCCAATGAGGATCAGAAGCGTAATATCCGACTATATCGGGGGCGATGTGAAGGGATTCTACAATGGCGGCGTCGGATCGCAGCACGGAGAAACAGGCGCACACGGACAATGGTTCGCCTCAGTCTGCCCCCGTTGAAACCGAAACGAAGTTGCGTACCAATCCTGGTGCTCTCGATCAGGTTCGAACCTCGCCCACCATTTTGCAGTCAGCACGCAACAAGGGAACAATCCGCCGCCTGGAAGCGACCTATTACGATACGACGGATCATCGGCTGTTTGATGCCGGCCTGTCGTTGCGGGTTCGGCGCAGTGGAAAACGGTTTACCCAAACAATCAAACGTTTGTCGGTCAATGATCCGCTGACACGTGACGAATGGGAGGCGCCCGTCGCGACACTTGCTCCTGATCTCGCCGTGATGCAGACCGCCGAAATTGACGGGATTTTCAACCAGATCGCTGTCGATGAACTCGTGCCGATCTTTGTCACCAACGTGCGCCGGCAGGCCATTGCTCTCGATGTGCCGGATGGGCAGATCGAAGTCGCTTTCGACGACGGGGTGATTGAGGCCGAAACCAAGCAGGAGCGGCTGTCCGAGATCGAACTCGAACTGAAACAGGGCAGGGCCGCTGCACTCTATCAATTCGGCCTCGGCTTGTTGGACGTCTCGCCGCTGTGCCTTGAAACCCAGAGCAAATCTGCCCGCGGCTATGCGCTGGCACTGACGATCGGCCCAACAGCGGTGAAGGCTGGATCCTCAAATCTTAGCGGTGAAGACAGCGTCGATGACGGGATTGCCAAGCTGTTGTCCGACTGTCAGCAGCAGATACTGGCAAACCTTTGCCCAGCCGAAACCGGCCGTGAACCAGAAGGTGTGCACCAGCTGCGCGTGGCCTTGCGGCGACTGCGCGCGGCCTTGTACTTGTTGCGGCGCGAATTTAGTGCGCCCTCGTTGCAGTCGCTTGACGCCGAAGCACAGCGGTTCGCGCGAACATTGGGACCGGCGCGCAATTGGGACGTCTTTATCCGTTCAACGGTCGCCGATCTCGAGAAGGCCAATCTCCCGGATATTGAATTCTCTGCCTTGCGCGAAGCGAGCGCTCCTTTCCGGGAAAAAAGTTATCATGCGGTGCGCGACAGTATTGCCGACCCGCAAACCAACCGCTTTTTGCTGTCGCTTGGGCTCGCCATTGAGCAGAGAAGCTGGCGCAACGATGTCGCCAGCGAGCACCTTGGCATATTGGCCGGGCCATTGCCGGAGTTTGCGGCACGCGTCCTTGACCGCCTCGAACGCAAGGCAATCAAGCGCGGGCGGCATTTTCGTCATCTTCGCCCCGAAGCACGCCACAAGCTGCGGCTCACCTTGAAGAAATTGCGGTACGCCACAGCGTTCTTCCTGCCGCTTTATTCCGGCCAGGCGTCGTCCAAGAAATATCTTAAGCAATTGTCGCGGCTACAGGAAGTATTGGGCGAAGCCAACGACATCATCACCACGCGAACACTATTGTCGGATGTCCGGGAACGTGTGGGTAGTTCCGATGTCCATCGCGCCATCGGCGCGGTAACCGGTTGGCAGAAACATCTCGAGCTTGCCGGAGCCGGCCGGCTGCACGACAGATGGCGCAAATTCAAGCGTACTGCGCCGTTCTGGCTTTGCTGAGGCTTGCCCGGTATGCAATTTCCGATTCGGCATCGCGCAGCGGCCGCGGTTCGCCATAGCGTTGTAAAGTCTCAGCCGGTGCCAATGGTCGTTTCGCCAAACTGAAGCTTGCGCTGCGTGCTTCAAGTCATCGGTGGACTTGGCGTCATAGCGCGGTCGAGGCTCGAGGTTGATATAAAATGAATGCATCGAAACACGTAGGTACATGTCGGTGCGGTCAGGTCGGGATCCGCAGTTCCCGGCGCCGAAATTTTCCGTCTATGAACATCGGAAGCACAGTTGGACAGCCGTGTTAGGCAACGACGTAGAACACTCGTCAACACCGAGCGCCACGCGCGCGCCTGGATCAAGCTTGCGCAAGCCGGCTGAATGACGCCCGAACATGAACAAGGCTGGAGGATGGAACGCCAGCGGGCTCTGTAGCCTTGCGGCTCGGCTCTTGAAACTGCCGATGCGGGCAAGTGTCTCGCACGCATGCCGTTGATCCATCGCATCTTATGGAGAGCCTGCTCCGCTGCGGCGGAGAAGATGCGGAACGGGGCAGGGCCGCGCCAATCAATCCAAAAACTTAACCGCAGTTGTTCGGTAACGTCCGTTACTCGGGGGATGTAGAGCCCATGGACTGGATTCGACGGGCTTGATCACGAGGATATATCAGGACAAACTATATCTTCGCCATAGTCCTGAATTCGAGAAGGATGCAGAGGAACGCGGCCCAGCATAGTTACCACGTTGGTGAATATCCTGTTCTGGGGAACCTTTGCATTCGACAAACTGAAGACCGGATCGCATGATGACTCCTCTGAGCAGAATGGACGCACAGATTCTGAGATTGGCCGCGCGACCGACGGCCTATATTCCATTTTCGCAGTTCGATCACGACCTCGAACCCATATGGAGGTGGTTGCCATGCGGAAACGGCCTCCTGCGCTATCGAATGAAATGGCTCTTGCGCAAAAAATTGCTATCGATCGACCGCACGTCGAAACGTTACGGCGTCAGGACAAGATCTTTTCATACCACGGCGAAGGGGCTTGACCATCTTGCCAAAGCTCTGGGCTCGCGCCATTCGGTCGGAACGCTGGCCCGGCATCGCCACTAGGCTGTCGCCTCGAGTAGATTATCAGCCTGACCAGCGAAAAGACAACGCGACATTTTCCCAACCACCCCGCAGATTGAGGAAGGCCCGAATTAAATGTCTCGCGATACCGGGCTCAGGCTTGTCTAGAGTTTTCGTTACGAAACAAGGATTTCTGCAATAGCAGTGCTGCACCGAAGCACACCGTACCAGTAGAGCCATTGAGTGCTGGCCTGGATTGGGGCTCTATTTGCAAAACTGGAGGCTCGGACTCAACAAATGCGCAATTTGCAGCCTCTCTGGTGTACATTTGTATTTTCCAATCGCCGGTATCTTCCTGGGACACTGAACGAATGGTGAGTGCGGATTCACCCGCCGCGTTTAAACTGGATGCAAAATCATTCGAAATACAAATCCCCACACCAAAAATTTTGTGCCCGGGAGTCTGCGATTCAAAAACAGCAGTACGTACAATCGATGCTATTTCCGCTTTAAGTCCGTTCTCGCAACGCACTGGTCGAATAGTATGACTAATCTGATTCATTTTAAGGTCAATTAACCCGCACGAGATAAATTTCGCGTCCACATGAACTCCCATGAAATATAATCCGGCGGGGTTGATGAAGAAGGTCGTGACTGGGCGCCCACGGACTTTGCCAGTATGAATGAACCGGCCCACAGCCAGTTCGGCGTCGACCAATCTGCGAACGAGCAAACTGATGGTGACCGGTTGCAAAGACAATTGATCGGCCAATTGGTTACGCGTGAGCCCATCGCTATTTTTTAGTGCTTCCAGACATTCGAGCAAGCGATTACGATGTAAGATACGAACTGTTCTCAATAATCTTCTCGTTTCAAAAGATTGAATCAGGACGGGACGACGTGGCAAAGGTGCTTATCCCACCACCTTGGCGTATCTTGCGGCAGCCCCCTTCGGTGACATCATTTCGTTACTAGAGATGTATATTCAGCCGTAGTCTCCAATTGCTGCAGAGGTGTGACAATTGCACTTGCTAATACGGTTGAGACACGATGTCGGTGGCGGGCCAACGCAGGATTCGTTGTCTCTTGTGGAACGGTCTTGTCTAAGGGTTTAGGGTCGATCGAAACCATGCCCAGCTCAACGTCGCAGACAGTCAGGCACGAATAGTCTGTCGCAAACTTCCGGCTACGAGTTGCGTGGCATTAGGCTTCGAGGGTTGTCGGAGGTTTACGAGTCCTAGTCACATTACTTAGCTCAGCGACAAGAAGGCGCGTCCGATGTCGGTCCAGATAAGAGGGGACGCGTCGCCCCCTCTTTCTCGGGTAGTGAACAGACCTCATTTATCGCCTTACGACGCGATGCCGCTGTCGCTATCGGGCCAGGCGTCATCCGGAACATCGGAGAGGTCGCCGTTCGGTACACCGTCGATCTCGTATTTCGTCAGATAGCCGCCGAGCAGTTCGCCGAAATTGTCGGCCCTTGTCTGCTGTTTGCCCTCTTCGATCAGGCCCGGCAGCAGCATGGCTATAGCACCGACACCGGCGGCGGCCAGTCCAAGGACACCCGCCGCTCCGGCGATCGGAAGCGTTCTCAAGATGCTAGGAGCGAATGCGCCCAAGCCACCTTCCACAGCAGAGGCGAGGCCAGAAAGTGCTCCCAAGGAGCCTGCGGTGATGCTGATGCCGCCGCCAACCGTATCGCCCTTGCGGATCGACTGGACGCCGTCGAATATACCATAGGCCCCAGCAACGATACCGGCGAGACCGCCAATGCCCTTGGCCGCATTTTCCGCACGGGTCCAGTTGTCCGTTAGACTCTTAAAACTCTCGTCGGACATCTTGCCGATTTTCTTACCGATGGCGGTGTCGGGATGTTTGTCTGCCACATCATTCAGATATTGTTTCCAGGCCTTGATGCCCCCTTCAGTCAGCAGTGTCGCCGTCTGGATCGACCCGGTCGTTATGTCGACTTTCTGCCTCTCTGTCGGATTTCCGCCACTCTGAATACCCTTGGAGATCGTGACGCCGGCCATGAAGAGACCGCTGACGCCATGCAGAACGCCCTTGTCGGCGGCTGCCTTGGCCGACGGATCCAGCCAGGTTGGGCCAAGCTCGGCGAGCGATTTCGTTCCCTGACGCAACACGTCCCAGCTCCCCCTGAAACCAGCCAGTATCTGGTCAGGTTTTGCGACCGTCCCGTCCTCATTGACCAATAGCTCGGGATTGTCCTTGTTGATCTGCTCGAGGTAGGACTTTACCTTCTCCTCGTCCAGCTGATCACCACCATTTACGCCGAACGCCTGCTTCAGGTTGTCGAAAGAGGCATCCTTGAATGCATTTTCCTGCGCAATATTGGAGAAGTTTTCGTTCAGCTTGTCGTCGAACTTTCCAGTAAATTCAGGATCGAGCGCGGCATTGTAAAGTGCAACCTCGGTGCTGAATGCACTGGCAGCCTCCTCGAACGTATTGTCCTTCAGCAGTTCGTTCAGGCGATTACCGGACACAAGCGATTTCTCGTAGAAATCCTGGAAATCGACCTTGTGTTTGGAGCTGTTGACGGCGCCTTGAATCTCGCCCGGCTTCTCGATCCCCAACGTTTCCTGGAACATCTTTGCTGATCCGTAGAACTCGGCGAGAGCGCCCTGCTGGTCGGTTTTGCCGTCCTTCGTCTTCGTTTCCCACAGGCTGTCGAGAGCCTTGCCGGACTTGATCTCGTCGTCATAGGTTTTCTGCAGGGCGTCCTTCAAACCCTTGTTCCTGTCCAGGAGCTCGGTCATTTGCTTGGAGCTGTTTTCGTTCAGGTATTTCACCACCTCGGGATCCTTCTCAAGGATGCTAATGTGCTCGTTGAGATCCTTGAGCACTTCCTGCGGATCCGGATGGGTGCGGGCGCGGTTGGCGATGCTGACTTTGGAGTAGTCATCCTTCCACATGCCCGACTCGGCACCCTTGATGATCAGTTGCTGCGCGGACAGCAGTTCCTGAAGCGCCGCGGCTTTTTCTTCCGTCGAGTATTTGTCGGGGTGCTCGAATAGGTCCTTGGTCAATTTGCTGGTGTCGGTGCCGTCCACGACACTTGCGTTGGTGACGCCAGACAGGAACGTGATGGCCGAACTGGCATCCTTTGGAGCCTGCTTTTCAATCCAGCCTTTCAGGTCGTTCTTGCTGAGATTGCCGTCAGGCTTGAGCTTCAGCGGATCTTGCGCCGTTTCGAGCTTGGTGAATGCGCCGGGCTGCGACCAGAAATTGAGCGCTTCCTTGAAGTCGTCGCTGATCTGCGGGTTCTCTTCCTTGTACCTTTTCAGATCGTCGGCCGTCAGGTTGTCTTCTGCACCGGTCTTGCCTTTGATCCCATCATAGTTTTCGCCGATGATCGCGGCGTATTTCGCCATCGTCTTCGACGTTTCGTCAGCGCCCGGATTTGCCTTCACAAAATCCTTATAACTGCCGATGTCCTCGGGCTTCTTCACGTCTTTTATGACGTCAAAACCATACTTGCCGAAATCCTGGAGACGACCCGCCTCTGTGCCATGCCGTGCTTCGCCGCTCTTGGTGAAGCCATCAATACTGCTATTGGATACGTCATCTCCCGACAGCGCGTTTCCCTTCTCGTCATACATCGTGATGCGATCGAGGATCTGGCTCGCTCTGTATGCGGCGTCGGCGTCCTTTTCAAAATCGCCAACCCGTTCCTTCAGCATGTCCTTGACGCCGCTCTGGTTGCCCAGATTCTTAAGCAGCGGAGAGTCGTCAATGATGTCCCGTGCCGAGCGATCGTCGTCTTCCGGCTGTTCCCATTTTATGCCCACCTTCTCGGCCTGTTCGCGGGCTTCCTTGTTATCGCCGGCAGATGCCGTATTCTCGAGCTTGCCCTTGAGCTTGGAGAAGCCATATTTGCCGAAATCCTGCAGGCGACCGGCCTCCGTGCCGTTTTTCGCCTCGCCGCCTTTGGTGAAGCCGTCGACGCGGCCGTTGCCGACATCTCCGCCGACGATCTTGTTCCCGTCTCCGTCTAAACGCTCGATATGTTCGACGACCTGCGCCGCCCGGAACGCGGCATCGGAGTCCTTTTCAAAATCGCCGACCCTTTCCTCCAGCATGTCTTTGACATGGCTCTGGTTGCCGAGGTTCTTGAGCAGAAGACTGTCGTCGATGATGTCCTGCGCCGAACGATCGTCACCTTCCGGTCGTTCCCACCCTATGCCCAGTTCCTCGGCTTGGTCGCGGGCTTCCTGATCGTCGCCGGCAGACGATACGTCATTGAGTTCACCCTTGAGGTTGGAGAAGCCATATTTACCGAAGTCTTGCAGGCGGCCCGCTTCGGTGCCATGCCTTGCATCGCCACCCTTGGTGAAGCCGTCGACGCGGCCGTTATCGATGTCGTCGCCGACGACCCTTTCTCCGTTCTCGTCAAACTTCTCGACATGTTCGAGAACCTGCGCCGCCCTGAACGCCGCATCGGCATCCGTTTCTATATCACCGCCGACCCGGTCCTCCAGCATGAACCTGACGCCGCTCTGGTTGCCGAGATCACGCAACAGAGGCGTATCGTTGATGATGTCCTGCGCCGAGCGATTGTCACCTTTCGGTCGCTCCCAGAATATACCCGCCTCCTTGGCTGTTTTCTGGGCCTGCTCCCATGCATTGACGGTCTCAGGATCTGCTGTGGCTGAGTTAGAACGGTTGGTCGGTGCGCTGACTTTCGACATGTGACACGCCTTTCATGTCTCTGTGACGTTTCAGTCCTGCGTTAAGCTTAAACGCGCGTCTGTGAACTGCATGTGACATGGCGTCCACAGGCGATGTCAGGTTAAGTTTACAAAGGCGAGGAGGATTGTCGCACTGTTGGTTCAGGCGAGCGTTTCCGCTGCAGGATTCCACTCTGCCATGATGTTCAGACGGTGGAAACCATCCGAATTTTCCGCAAAACGAGCACAGCAAGCTGTTCTTGGGCCAGATACTGCGCTGAGCACGGCCGCAACTTCAATCCTTGGGACTCGGCCATCACGATCAGATAAAATATGGGTAGCCGATCACCACGATAAGTATGACAAGACACAAGCCGCCCGCAAGATAGTGCCTTGTGGCTCTATTGCTTGCCTTGACGTTAGCTGCCTGCCCAGTTTGCGCATCCTTATCGCGTTTGTTTGCAACCGAAGCCTCGAAAGAAGCGCGCGAGGCATCCTGATCGCCGGGTGCATTTTTTTGTTCGACCGATTTGGAACTTGCCCGCAGCTCAACCGAGGTCGGTCTTTGTTTGTTGGCTTGAATTTCGTCCTTGCGCTGGCGGGATGCCCCCTCCGTCGCCCGTTCGAACTTTCGCATGGCATTCTCATCGTTCCAATTGTTCTCGAGCGCCTGCTGCGATCCCACATTGTTGATGGGCTGGAACAAAGTACTGTCCTTTCTGATGAGGTTAGCGTGCCTTGAACGTCTGATGCAAAGTCTTGGGATGATGATCCCGTCGGGCGCAATTGGCAATTGCATTTCTTTCGGTCGCCGTTGGCGAGATAGTGGTTCCGAAGGTCGCCAGTGTCATAAAACTGTTAGGCCTATATTCCATGTTTCTTCCTGCCGTTGCCGGTGAACTCTATAGGGCGGCTCACGCTACAGGCAGGAGAACGCGATGTCCTTTCGTATCGATATAGACGGCAAAAGCCGCTATGATGCCAATGGCAACAAGATACCGCTCACTTCGCAGCAGCAACAGCAGCTTTTCGTCGAGCAGATCAGACAGGCGGTGCGTGAGCGCGCCGAAGCTGGCGGACCGAAATCCTTCGATGCGGACAATGAAAAGCTTGTGGTCGTCCAGCCCAACGATAATCTTTGGAAAATCGCCGACGAAAACAATGTCAGGTTCAGTGACGTGATGGAGGCGAATAAAGGCCTTTACGACAATCATGGCGATCTGATCAAAACCGATGATGTCCTCATCCTACCCCATATTGCACCCGAGCTCGCGGCGAACAGCACGCAGAACAACAAGGGTGTGCCGGGTGGCGAGGCAGCCTTCAAAAACGAGATATATGAGCGCGGCAATAATCTGCAATATGTCGACGATCCGTCAAAAACTGACTTTGCCACCGAAACCCAGAAGATACAGCGCGATGTAGGTGCCTATCTGGATAGTCTTCCCAAGGAAGGGCGTCAGGCTGCCGTATCGCGCCTCGT
Source organism: Phyllobacterium zundukense (assembly GCF_025452195.1). Classification (NCBI taxonomy): domain Bacteria; kingdom Pseudomonadati; phylum Pseudomonadota; class Alphaproteobacteria; order Hyphomicrobiales; family Phyllobacteriaceae; genus Phyllobacterium; species Phyllobacterium zundukense. Next base: position 233,452 of record NZ_CP104971.1, read on the forward strand.
GGGAAACAAGGATGATTGGCAGGATGCCAGCCCGGCCCTCAGTGCAATCGAAACCGCCGCCAGGGAACGGCAGCTCCAGCCGGATCCGCAGGAAACCTTTGCCAGCGAGATCTACGCAATCGGCAACAAGCTCCAATATTCGGATGACAGAAACATTGATTATGATGGCGGCACCGCCAAGATTGCCACCGACGTCAAACAATACCTTGAGGGCCTTCCAGAGAGGGAGCAGCCAACATCCCTGCAGGCGCTTTATGATCATGAATGGACCGATGCGGCGCCATCACGGACGGCCATTGAAAATACGGCAAAAGACTTCGGTATCCCGCTTCGTGCCACGACGCATCGCGGTCCTGATATCGAATCTCAAGCCCGTCAGATCATCGATAATGCCAATGCCACCGGAAAACCGGGCGAGGCATATGACAAACTGAACAGTTCATACCGGGATGCGCCCCCAGAGCTTCAGGCGGCAATCCGCGAGAATGCCGATGCCAGAGATCTTATAGGCAAGGCGGCCGACTGGGCGACAGGGAGTCTCAAGGATTACGATCCGGAAAAGGCCGTCAGCGATCAGGGCGACAGCGCGGACTCGATGCGCAAGCTCGAGGCTTTGACCAAGGACGCGGATCCTCAACTGGCCTCGCAATTGATGCTGGATGCGCTGCCAACGATAGAGGCGGCAAATGCACGCCGTCAGGAGAAGATCGGCGGCGACCTGATTGGCCGTGAAGGGCAGCAGAACCTCACCTTAATTCTTGGCCGTATCGGCGAAACTTCATCGGGCAAAACGGTCATCGACCGCTTTATAAAGATGGATACGGGAAATTCTGAATCGATGCGCATGGCGATAATTTCAGGAGCCAGTCTTGATTTTCCGTTGAAGCGGGCAGCGGATATTGCGCCTTCGGACGCCTATCTTAAGAGCACGATCCTCCCGAGCGTCGGTGAATTCGCGACGGGCTCGGTCAATGGCAGCGTTGATAAGTACTCGGCCCATATGCAGGAACTGCAGTGGTTGATTACAAACCATGGCCCCACCATGACGCCGGAGCAGCTTGAAAAGGCGATATCAGATTATGAGATCGAAAAGGGTCAGGGCTGGAAAGACGAAAAGCTGAAGCTGGAAAATGAAGTTGCCGATAAGGGCGACCAGCTTCTCAAGCAGGTCAGCCAGCTTGCAAATCTGCCTCCGGAACTTGCCTCGCAGCAGGGCGCAGCAGATGAGACGATCAAGACCATCCTTTCGGATGACCGCTCGGTCATGGCCATGCAGATAGCTCTCAAGAACGACCCGGCCCTTCTCGACAAGCCTGCCGTTGTTTCGCTGCTGACCCATCAGGCACGCCTGACAGATCGCGGCCGCAAGCTGGCGGAAGAAGGCATGACACAGATCGTGCGCCGGAACGTGCTGCCTTCGTTCGGCAACCTCAATCCCAATGATCCGGCAAGTATCGAGCGGGCCAAGGCGGGGATCCATTCACTTCAGGATGGAAGGGCAGCCAAGCTGCTTGGCATACCGGATGACGAGTTCAACAAGGCACTGAAAGCGGTTGAAGAGGCTTTACCGGCTGCGGGCGATACCGAAGCCCAGATGGCGCAGAAGTTGAGAGACCTCGATGCCAAGCTTACCGATACCAATGATGGAATGAAGTCGTTCAAAAGCAACACCGTCCCAGGACAGATGTTGCGGCTGATAGGTCTGGCGGCCGTGGGGGTTGGGCTCGCTTCGACACTGAGCCGAACCGGCCAGGATCCTTTGATGAAGTACAAGGTTTTCATCGATGCCGCCGGAGTGGGGCAGCGCGGTATCGAACTGCTCAACGGATTCAAGCAAATCGACCCCGACTCTTTCGCCGTCAAACATTTCGGCAGCAGCAGCACGACAGCCGCCAAATGGCTGGGTTCAGTTGGTGCCAGCTTTGATCTTGTCCTCGCCACGCGCTCCTATATGGGCGGCGATTGGCAAATGGGCACGCTGCAGGCAGCTGCTGGAGCAGGCGGTATCGTGGCCGCGTTCGGCACAGGGTCCATGGCAGGCCCGGTCGGCCTCGTCATCGTCGGAGCAGCCGTCATCGGGCAAATGCTTCTCACCAATACACGGCAATCGAATCTCTATATGACCGATACGTCCATGCGCTTCCTGCAACATTCCAAACTCTCGCCGGAAGCTTCGAAAGCATTGGTCGATCAAAGCGGGGAAGGGTTCAGTCCGGTCCCCCTGTTGTTAAAGTATGCGGAGATGAAGGGCTACAAGCTCGATCAGGAAGCCGATCTTCAGAAGTTTGTTAGCTGGCTCAACGCCATACCGCAAGACAAGCTTGCCACGCTGCGGGATAACCTTCACCACACGCTCGATGCCCAGAACGGCGATGTATCGAAAATTACCACCACAGCCGGAGATGACACACGCTATACAGACCCGCAGCAACTCAACCACCGCACGCAGAGTGTTTCGGGTAAAGCAGCGATTACTCTGCCCAGCGTGGCCGACAAGATCAAAAGCGGCGACGCAAGTCCGCAGTCGGCTGCACAGATCGACGTTGCGCTACACCAGCTCGGCATAGCTGTGGCCTGACAAAAGACAGATCAGGGTGTTTTGTCCGGGTTGCCGATGACGAGCGTGCGCAGGATATCGGACGTGCCGCGAAGGTCTTTCAATTCCGACATCATAGAGGGCACGAGATAGGCTATGTAGAGAACTATCAGCACCGCAAACAGCATGTTTTTGATCGCCAGCGACAGGTCGAAAATATGCAGCTGCGGCGACATGCGCGACAGATATGCCAGCATCAGATCTGTCAGCAGCAATGCAAGCACAACGGGTGCGATCAGCAACACACCAATCTGCATGATCCGGTCGAGAACGCCGAGCAGGGCCGGAACGGCATTGACATTCACCACTGGCATGAACTTGGCGGCCGGCCATATTTCGTAGCTTCTATAAAATCCATCGACGAGCAGCAGGAAGCCGCCCGACATGAAGAACAGCGCAAGCAGGGCAAAGACGAACAAGGTTCCGGCGATGCTGGTCTCACTGACCTGCAACGGGTCGATCAGCTGAGCCGAGGTGGAACCACGTTGCAGGTCGACCAAATCCCCGGCAACTTCGGCGCCCCAAAACGGAATGCCGAATGCTATGCCGATAATCGTGCCGACAACCAGTTCCTTGATGAGCAGCCCGGTAATGACCAAGCTGCTCATCTGGCCCTCTGCCAGCAGCGAATTCAGGACGCCGGGTATGGCGGGAATGCAGATGGCGACCGCGACACCGGACCGTATCAGCCCGGTCAAACCGAGGCGGATGAAAGCGGGTGTCACGATGATCATGCCAAGCGCGCGCGCTACCGCTATGGCCGTGGCCATAAGGAGCGGATAGGCGAGGGCAAGCAGGGATGAGGTGGTCGAGACAGCATCCATGGCCCGCTATCGCGTCATTGCGGGAAAAGTATCGAGGACATGGCTTGCCAGATTTGCAACCTGAAAAGCCAGTGTTGGTCCGAGAACGATGAGCGCGAGCATGACGGCCACAAGCTTTACCGCCTGCGGCAGCGTCTGATCCTGGATCTGCGTCAATGCCTGGATCAACCCAACGCCGATGCCGATCACAATGGCTATGCCCAAAATTGGTGCGGACGCCAACAGGACGGTCAGCAAAGCGCTTTGCATTTGAGCAAGGAAAGCTGTCTGACCCACTGCTACGTGCCCCCATAACTTAGGATAAGGCCGTGCATCAGCCGCGACCAGCCATCAACGGCAACGAACAGGAAGATTTTCAAGGGTATCGAAATGAGCGTCGGAGAGACCATCATCATGCCCATCGCCATCAGAACATTGGAGACGATCAGATCGATCACAAGAAAGGGCAGATAGAGGAGAAAGCCGATTTCGAACGCGCGCGTCAGTTCGGAACTGACGAATGCCGGAATGAGGACAAGCAGACTGTCTGGCTTCAGATCGGCGCGGGCTTCGGGTGACCAGACATTTTCGGTCGCCCGCATGAAGAACTGCCGTTCGTTTTCGTTGGTGAACTTTGAGAGGTGGGCCTGTAGCGGCGGCCGCAATGCTTCGGCAGCGGATTTCATGCTGTCCATGGACTGCAAATCGACTTGTTGTGCCTCAAGGATGCGGTACATTTCGCCCACCAGCGGCGTCGTCACATAAACCGTCAATATGAGCGCGATACCATAAAGAACCAGATTTGGCGGGGACTGCTGGATACCCAAAGCATTCCGGATCAGAAACAGCACGATCGAAATCTTGAGAAATCCCGTCATCGTCACAACCGCAAGCGGAATGAGCCCGATGACCGAGACGATAACGATGATTGGAATAAGGTTGGTTTGATACTCACCCATTCTTAGACAGCCGAAGCACCCTTACGCCAAGTCCTGCGCCAATCTTGACCAATTCTCCATTACCGACCAAACGTCCGTTTGCCAGGATGTTCACAGCGCTTGTCGTGCTTGCCGCAACAGGCAGGACGCTACCCTCGCCGAGCTTGCGGATTTCGCTGAGGGGCAGTTCGCAGCGGCCGATCTCAAACACCAGATCGACCGGCAGATCTTCAATTTGTTCGAACCCGGCCGCGCCGGAGGCGTTGGAGGTGGATTCAGACATCGTCGAATGCTCCCAATTCTTGGCAAGGGGTTTCCACCCGCTGGTAAGTCTGTGCTCTTGTCTATCGGCCCTGATGAACGCGAAGAAGCGCCGGGACAGAATGGCGAAAGGATTAGCTTCGGATGACTCCCTGCGCAGGATCACGTCACCGGATCGCAGCTCCTGCAATTCCGAAACCGTCACCACCTGTGTTCCGGCGCAAAGCTGGATGGGAAAAGCAAGAACGGCGACCAGCTCGGCCCCGTGGCCGGGCCTGGCTTGTCTCAGGGCCTGTCCGAGCGCGCGTGCCGCTTCACGGCCGAGATGCAACTCTGCGTTTCGTGGAAAGTCATCGAAATCTATCACCCATGGCAGAACGACGTCGGAGTCTGCGAGCTCTTTCTGTTCGCCAAAGCGGATGGGGTGCCCGAGGATTGCTTCGAGTTGGGCCAATTGTTCGCTCAGCATATGCTCCACCAGAATGCTTCGCTGACGCGGCGCAAAGTTTGCGATCATTTTGGTGATGCCCAGCCCTTGCAGCAGGCGTTCCAAAGTCCCGGCGGACAGAACCAGTTTGCAGGCCCACGGCCCGATCGCGACGGGAATGGCAACAGGATTGACAAGGGGTAAAACGCGGCTGGCGAGCCGCACACCCGCTTCAACCCCGGCGCCGATCAGCCGAACCGGCGCTGCGTCCCGCGGAAACATATTCAAGATCTCAATATGAGCCGGGTCGACCCAAGGGAGCCACTCCAGATTGTCTTTCAACCCGGTTTGCCACTGCTCTTGCGGAAATGTCTGCGCCTCTGCCAGCCTCTTCATGCTCAAAGCCCCCTTTGAAGGGGCGGAGCGGGCCGCTGCTGGTCCTCATCCTCCAATTCCGCCAGCAAGTCCGTGCGCTTGTCCTTTTGCGCCCCTTGTTTTTCTAGAAGGATTCCCAGTTTGTCGTGCTGCCGAAGTTTGGCGAGATGCTCGGCCGCTTTGTCGCGCGCCTTTTCTGCCTCCTGCGCCAATTGCGCCTTTGCCTGTTCTTCCATCTGCTGCAGTCGGGATGCCTGATAGTTCAGTGCAGAAAGGGCGTGCTGACAGTCGTCGAGTGCATGACGCCCGACGGGCCCGCTGGACATCTGTTCATAGATGGCGGTTTCGCGGCTGAGCCGGTTCTCATCATTCTGGATGATATGGTTTGCGGCCGCATCAACGGCCATGGCGGCGGCTTTTTCCGCATGTTGCTGCCGGATCGACGCCTCCTCGGCAGTCCGCATGCGGACTTTCCGCAGCTCCATCAGCTTGTGCAGGCTCTTCTCCTGGCTCATGCGAGAAGTCCTTGTAACTGCAGTTCGGTCTCGGCAAAGCCGAAATGCTCATCACTATTTTGCCGGAGGAACTGTTCGATCCGCTCATGCCTATCCAGCGCTTCATCCGACCGCGGATCGGCGCCGCGCTTATATTCCCCGACACGCAGCAGCAATTCGATATCCTCGTAACGTGCCATGAGATCGCGAACCTTTGCGGCATTGGTACGGTGGGATCTGCTTGCCACCGCGTCCATCAGGCGGCTGCGGCTGCGCAAGACATCGATCGCGGGAAAATGGTTGCGCTGTGCCAGGTCGCTGCTCAGGACAATGTGCCCGTCGAGAATAGCCTTGGTTTCTTCCGCAACAGGATCGAGTGTTCCGTCACCTTCGGTGAGCACGGTGTAAAGTCCGGTGATCGAACCGCCCAAACCCGGTCCCGCCCGTTCAAGCAGGCGCGGCAGTGCCGCAAACAGGGAAGGCGGGAACCCCCGCCGCGTCGGCGGCTCGCCCGCCGCAAGACCGATCTCGCGCTGGGCGCGGGCAAAGCGGGTGACGCTGTCCATCAGGAGCAGGACATGCTGCCCCTGATCGCGGAAATATTCGGCGATGGCGGTTGCACCATAGGCCGCTTTCACGCGCTCGATGGCAGGACGGTCGGAGGTTGCCACCACGACAACGGATCGCCGGCGGCCCTCCTCGCCGAGCTGGATGTCGATGAATTCCCGCACTTCGCGGCCACGTTCGCCGATCAGTGCGATGACGATGACGTCCGCCTGAGTGCCGCGCACAATGCTCGAAAGCAGCGAGGATTTCCCCACCCCAGCCTCACCGAAAATGCCGATGCGCTGACCCCGGGCAACGGTCAGGAGACCATCGATGGCCTTTACCCCGAGCTGCAGCGGATATTGGATTAGATCGCGTTGCAGCGGTTGCAGCGGAACATTATGCGTGGGGTAATAGCTGCTCGTCTGCAGGGGTGTCGGCAGACCCGTGCGGTTCATCACCTCGCCCAGCGGATTGAGCACGCATCCCAGCAATTGCGGGCCGACGGGAATCTGCAGCGTGTGGCCGGTCGGGATAACCTCCGCGCGCGTGGACATGCCGTCGAGATCGCCGATCGGCGTCAGCACGGCCTCTTCGTCGTGAAACCCCACAACTTCAGCAGGCACGATACGCCCCGATACGGGATCGCGCAGATGGCAGTATTCGCCAATTCGCACCATCGATACGGTGGCGTGCACGATAATGCCTGTGATCTTGCGGATACGGCCGCGAACCGGACGGGTCTCGGCTTTCGATGCGGTATCCTGCAGCCGCCCCATGAGCTGGCTGAGGTCAGGCGGGTTGAATTCTCGCTTCATTCAACCGCTCCATCATGGCGCCGGGTTGCCAATAGCGCTTCCCTTATTGCCGCGAGCTGTGTTTCGAGACCGGCATCGACAACGGCGATCGCATTGGAAAGCACACATTTGGTTCCGCTCAGGCGAGGGTCGGGAACAACTGTGATATTGAGCGATGGATTGGCGTATTCGGATTTGATGCGCCGCGATACGTCTTCTGCAATATCTGGCGCAACAGCAATGGTGATATCGCGCTCGCGTTGAAACCCCTGCAACGCATGCTGCGCCAGTTTCGCCACTAGTTCCGCATCGTCGAATTTGCCGAAAATCCGGGTGATGATGGACAGGCTGAGATCGACCAGTTGCTGGTCGAGGGCGGCGACATACTCATTGACGCGGGCTGTGGTTGTGGTCAACAGGGCAGCGGCTTCGAGCGCTCCTTGCTCGAAACCGGCTTCAAAGCCTTCCTTTTTGCTCGCTTCGCGAATCCCGTGGATCTGGTCCATTTGCGCTTGGGCCTCTGCCTTGGTGGCGGCCATGAAGGCAAAGCCATCGGCCCAGTGCTGGACGTCCCGTTCGCGGATAATCTTCGATCCTGGCATTGTCGGAAGCTCGGTCATTGCGCCTCGCCGGGTGCGGGCTGCAGAGTAAGGCTCAATGCCAGCCTGCGCATGATCGATGCACCAAGCACACGCTCCCTTGGCTCCGGAAACGGCACAAAAAACTTGTCATTGGCATGCTTTAGCCGCGCCCAGGCGCCGGCCCCGGACGGCAGTGCGTGATGCCAGCTGGTCAGGCAGCGATAGCCGTCTCCGTCAACTGCCGCTTGAAGTGTGTCGAGATTGTCCGGACCGGGAAGATTGCTGGAAAGATCGCGGTTGGCAAGCGCCGTCTGGAAGGCGCCATCTCCGATCCGGCGCTTTATCTCCGCCACTTCGCTGGCCCGGATTTCCGAAGCAAGGACATGCGCCCAGAAAACAGCACCGGCAAGAGGAACGAGAGCTGAGATTTGTTCAGCCGGTGCTGCCACCAAGCTGAGATCTGCCTGATCCAGATCGGCAGGATCGGGAAGATTGGGCAGTCCAAAATGATCCATCAGCAATATTGCCAATTGCCGCTGCACCCGGTCCGATGATTGCAGCTGGACGGCGACGTCAAGTGAGATTGCGTCATCGTAACAGGCAATAAGGCGCTCGGGATGCACCAGCCGGGCTGGCATTGCCATGGCGCCCGACCAGTCCTGCGCAACAGGTGAAGGACCTGACTTCGCCTGCATGCTGCTCGTATCCGGGGTCTCGCTCACTTGGCCGGTCCAACGGGTACGAGCGGATAGACCCGCCTGCGTTTCCTCTGCAAGAAGAGGTAGCCAAGGGCACCGCCGAGGCCGAGCACTGCGACAAGGAGCGTCCCGAAGAGCCATTTTGCCTTTGCTGCGCTGGCGGGATGCATCCATATGCCGAGGAATGATGTCAGCTCGATATTTGCAATGGCCGGGTTCGTGCCTGTCGCAACGACCGGGATCACGGAAACCTTCTCATAGGTCAAGCCTGCGATACCATTGGCAACGAGGGTCTTGATCTGCGGGATCAGCGTGTTGATGTCAAGGTTGGGCTCATGCCTGATAAAGACCGAGGCGGATGCCGGAACAGCATTGCGCTGCAGCGGATCATTGTCGGGCAGGACGACATGGACGCGAGCAGACACGACGCCATCGATCTCGGAAACGGTCCGGGACAGCTCTTCGCTCAGAGCATAGATCATCTGGGCCCGCTCCTGCACGGGAGAGGCGACAAGCCCCTCCTGTTTGAAGACGCTTCCCATGGTCGCAAATTGTGCTTTTGGCAAACCGGCCTCGTTCAGGACCGTTACAGCCTGGGCAAACTGGTCTTCATCGACGGTAACCGAGAGTTTGCCGTTCTTCTGGACAATCCGGCTGGCGGGGATGCCTCTTTGCAGCAGAGCGGCAACCATGGCATTGGCTTCCCGCTCCTCGAGATTGGTATAAAGGTCCTCTTTACAGGCTGCAAGAACGAGACAGAGTGCCGCCACGGCCAGGCATCGCGGCAGCAATCGTTGCATGGGACCCCCCTCCATGTGGCGATTACTGTCCCTTGACAAGCGTATTCACAGCGCCGGAAATCTGTGTCGTTCCACGGACCACCATCTGTGTCTCGATCGAATGATCGAACATCGTGCCGAGCGACTCGACCACCCGGGTGATCTGTTTGTCCTCGACCTCTGCAGGCGTTTGTTTACCCGGCGAAGCGTTGGTAAAGGAGGGTTGTGAGGTTGCCTTTGCCGCTTCATTGGTCCGGTTGGTAAAATTGCCGGTCCGCTCGACAAAACCCTTCAAATCATCGATCAGCGTACGCCCGAGATCGGCCGGGCTGGCACCGTGCGGCAATGCCTGGATATTGCCGGACATGTGTTCGAAAAGATTTTGCGAGGCAATCGATTGCGTTGCTGTCGCATTTGCCGGCGTTGAGGTGGCCACTGCTGCCGAAACTACTGTCATGACAAACTCTCCGTCTGGTCTGGGCTCTTCGAAGAACCGGCGTTACTCGTCTTCAGACATTGCTTCGTTTAACATCTCGTTGGCGATCTTCATCATCTCCTGCGCGATCAGCGAACTGCCGCCGCTGAGCACAGCCTGATCGAGGGCCGCGTCAAACTGTTGCTGCGCTTCGGAAGGCGATGGCACTGCGTTGGCGGGCTGCTGCATAACATTCTGGATTGTAACCATGTCATTAATCTCCTGGCTGTGTTCCGGCGCGCGTCGGCAATCGTTTCCCGTTGCCGGTCTTGCCGGTATTTCGTTCACTGGCCGTGCTATCGGATTGTGCGATTTCTTCGACGACTTCGTTATTCTGGCCCCCGCGAAAAACCCGCACACGCGGATCGTCCGCCGTGGCCTGGGGCGGCGGTTGCACAGTTGAGACAACCTGCTGGACCATAGCGATGAAGGCGGGAGGGCCGGACACGCGCAAGGCGGGGGCGTTCGGGGTGGACTTGATGGAAAACCGGTCATCCATCAGATCAAGCCGCGCAACCTCATCAACGACAACTTCTCCGTTCGCACGGCCAAGGTCGATAATCTGCGTCGCAAATTCTTCGCTGGAGTTGATATGCAGAATGGTGCCGTCATAGTACCAGATCAACCCATTGGCTTCCGCCAATCTTGTCAGGAAAGCACCGGCCGTGTCGGCTCGCACTTCGCCTCTGACCTGCCCGCGGATCTTGTCGGAGAGCGTAACAGGAATATTCAAATTGCGGCCGAACTCCCTAAGGGCATCGCGGACATCCTGATTGATCAGCACATAGGAATAGGGTTTGCCCGACCAGTCGGGGGCACGCGCAAAGGACGCAAAAGGGGCGCCCAAAAAGCATGCAGCGGTGGCTACCGAAAAAACGAGCGCTCGCGAATGTCCAACGGTCATCGGAAAAGTCATGCGAAGCACCTTTGAAAGAAGTGTTGTGCTTATCTCTATAACAGCAACGAAACATATGCAACGCAACTAAATATGAAATGGATAACGACCATACTGACATTTTTTGTCAGTATGAACATCATTTATTTTGAATAGTTCAAATTTTGAAATACTTTTGACCTTGTGTCGCGCAATATTGTACTGATACGATTCCAGCATCAACTATAGTTACAGTTCGTAATATGAACTGAACCTTGGAAAATTGCCTTCTCTATTTTTTCATACTATCAGGAATTGCCAGGCAGTTCGCGAAGTCCAAGGACGAGGTTGGCGCCCAAGACAGTGCAAAAATTTCATTCGATAGATGAGTGTTACTCTGAAGGAGAAATAGCATGGCTGGTGTTCCAGGTGTTGGCGGCGGGTCGCAAAGCTCGGACAGTTCGATCAATAAGATGACCGAAGCTTTTGACAAGGCGATTGAGAAGTCGGCTAAGATTACTGAAATCACGACCGAAAAGAAGGTTGCGCTCGATGCTGCCAAGCAGCGTCCGAACAACTGATTGTCAAGTTTCCGCAGATGGCGTTCGCGCCATCTGCACCTAAATTTTATTGCGAGCCGGGCGCCTTTTGCCAAGTTTGAGCCCGGTATGAAGATGCATGACAATATGTCGAATATTTTGCAAACGAGGCAACTGCTATGGGCTCCGTCGTAAGGTTTCAGGAACTAAAGACAGCGTTATTGCTTCGGGTTACTGCCGGTGTTCATGACGGTGTTCGACTTCCGCTGGAAGGTTCGGCTTATCGTGTCGGCTCGGCGGCAGATTGTGATCTGACCCTCAGCGATGGGGATGTCACTGCACATCATATGACACTTCAGTTCCAGGGCTCGGATGTGTTGATCGAGGCCATTGGCGGCGATGTCCTTATCGACGGGCATACGCTTGTGCCGGTCGGCCATGGGCTGCGCGCCTCGGTGCCTTTCGAGTTCCAGATTGGCGGGGCCAGCATCGAATTGTCTACGCCGGTTCCTGAAGGCGATGGTCCGTTCAAAATGCCGCGCGCCAGCTGGATTGCAATCGGCGGCGGAGCGCTGACCCTTTTGACCATGGCGGCCGTGCAGGCTGGGGTTGGCGATTTTCTCGATTCAAACAATCCGTCCCTTGTCACGCATTCCGCGAAGCACAGCATTGACGAAGGCATGCCGGCTTTGGCCGCCGCAGCTGCGCCGGTCGTAGCAACGTTGAAAAGCAAGCTCACCGAGATTGGATTGGCGGCTCTCAAGGTCGAGGCTGACGGAACCCGGCTTACCGTATCGGGAAATCTCGGTGCCGAGGACCAAAAAGCCTGGGCCAATGTCCAGAACTGGTTTGATCGCACCTATGGCGGAACATATGTGCTGACGAGTCTCGTGGGCACTATGGCACCAAAAGTATATCCAAAGTTCAATCTGCAGGCTGTCTGGTTCGGGGATGCACCCTATGCGATCAGCTCCGATGGGACACGGCTGTATAAGGGTGCCGCATTGGAAGATGGTTGGATTATCAAGGACATTCGTGACGGACGCCTCATCGCTGGCCGCCAGGATGAAGAGTTTGTTCTGACGTTCTAGTTGGAACATGCATCACCCCAGGAATTGTCTTCGATTTTTGGAAAGGCTTATGCGCTGAAACAAGAGTTACTGCGTCTTGTCCGAGGGATGCACAGCGCAGTAATGGGGGATGGGAATGGCACTTGACGTTCGTCGGCAAGATGATCGGATCCGGGCGCAGACCGGATCTGTTTCGGCACGTCCCGATGCTACAAAGGTCGAGCAGGCTCAATCGAAGGCTTTTGATGCTTCTCTGGCACGCTCTGAACAGGCGGCCAGACGCGCAAAGGAACCTTTCATCGGCCAGATAGGGCGGCTGAGAAAACCCAAGCTTGCCAATCCGGGTCTATTCGACCTGTCCCGTTCGCAGGAAATTCTCAATTATCTCATCAGTGATCTGCTGCCCCAACTGGACATTGATGAAGAAATTGCGGCGATCACGGCCTCGATGCTGACGGAAGAAATCGACAGCAGACGCGAATTGCAGGATCGGCTGAGCCAGGCCCAAAGTCAGGCAATGGGCCAGTGACTCAGCGGCGCCGGGACAGTGTCGAATTTCTGCATGGGCTTGGCTATCTCTACTGTCGTGCGGGTCAGCCCGAGCGCGGTCTGGTGTTTCTGTTGCTCGCCGCCAAGATCGCGCCGCACGAGACGGCGGTTCTTCGCTCGCTGGCTGCGGTTTTTGTTGAAACCGAATCGGCCAACCGCGCCCTGACAGCCATCGACAGGATCGAGGATATCGAAGGAACGAGTTCGTCCAACCTCGCTTTGCTCAAGAGCCGGGCGCAGTGGTTGCGAGGTGAGCATGACCAGGCACGAAAGACCTTCCGCGACTATATAGAAGGGAGGGCGCCCGCATGATGGTGCTCGCCTCATTGAACCGGTTTGCCCGGGCCGCATCGAAGCGCTCCGACATTGTCATCGCAGCCTTCATGCTGCTTGCCATCGTGATGATGTTCATCCCCTTGCCGACATTTCTTGTCGACATGCTGATCGGGATGAACATTGCATTCAGCCTGTTGATCTTCGTTGTCGCGTTCTACATTTCGCAACCGGTGCAATTTTCGGCGCTGCCGTCGATCATCCTGCTTGGAACGCTCTTCCGGCTGTCGCTTTCCATCACAACGACTCGGCTTATTCTCCTGCAGGCAGATGCGGGGCAGATCGTTTCGGCCTTTGGCGATTTTGTCGTCGGCGGGGAAGTGGTCGTCGGCCTGGTGGTCTTCCTGATCATTACCATCGCGCAGTTTGTCGTCATTACCAAAGGCGCCGAGCGCGTGGCCGAAGTCGGCGCACGATTTGCACTGGATGCTATGCCCGGCAAGCAGATGAGTATCGATAGCGAAGCGCGCAGCGGCGACATCGACCAGGCCGAGGCGAAACGCCGGCGGCAAAATCTGGAGCGCGAGAGCCAGTTCTACGGGGCCATGGATGGCGCCATGAAATTCGTCAAAGGCGATGCCGTGGCCGGGCTGATCATCATCGCCATCAACCTGATCGGCGGCCTTGCAATAGGATCGCTGCAGCATGGCATGCCATTTGGCGAGGCGGCACACACCTATTCGCTGCTGACTGTCGGCGATGGCCTGATCTCGCAGATACCGGCGCTTATGATGGCGGTTGCGGCCGGCACCGTTGTCACGCGGGTGACATCGGATCGGAACGAAGATCTCGGAACGGAGATTGTCGGTCAGCTCGGCGCCAATCATCGGGCTTTGGCTTTGGCTGCCGTCATCCTGTTTGGTTTTGGTCTCGTTCCCGGCTTTCCGACATTCGTGTTCTGGACACTGGCGGCGCTGGCAGGCGGTCTCGCCTATGTCGTGCACAAGAGGGTGGCGACGTCGCAGAGCGAACACCCGGATGATGATGCCGATGGCGTTATGCAGATAGGAAACATCACCAAGCCGCAACAGACGCTGGCGAATGGTCAGGCTGGATATTTGCCGGGGTCGCAGCGGCTGGTTTTGTGCCTCGGACCGCACCTTGCCGAAACGGTTGCTCTGGCTTCCCTGCAGGAAAGTATCGAGCAGGTCCGCAGCAATGTTTTTACCGATATCGGTGTTCGCGTACCGCAAATCGGCGTTCGGCCGGATGCGGTCCTTGAACCCGACCAATTCCGCATTGATCTTGAAGATGTGCCGGTCACCGATGGCGTCATCTTCATCGACCAGCTTCTGGTGACGGACGAAAAGGTTCATCTCGATCTCATGTCGATTCCCTATCAGGTCCGCCCTGTCCTGATCGGGCGCCATGATTCCGTATGGGTCGCCAACAGTCATAAACAGACATTGGAAAAGGCCGGAATAACCTTTCACGAGCCGGTTGCCGTGTTGATGGAAGTTCTTTTGCGTGTCGTACGCCGCTATGCATCCGACTTCATCGATGTGCAGGAGATAAGGTTTCTTCTGTCGCAGGTCGAAGATGATTACGGCGATCTCGTCAAAGAGGCCATCAGCTTATCGTCCTTGCAGAAGATCTCCGAGGTTTTGCGCCGGCTGGTTGAAGAGGATATTCCGATCACCAATCTACGCGTCATCCTTCAAGCCATCGTCGAGTGGGGAGCGCAGATACAAAATCCCTATGTGCTGGCCGAATATGCCCGCATCGGACTGGCAAGGCAGATCTGCCACCGGCATTCGGAAATGAACCGGATTGTTTCCGCCTATCTGCTGACGCGCGAGACCGAGGATGCGGTGCGCGCCAGCGTCCAGCAGGGAACGGGAAGCCCCTCGATCAATATTCCGGAAGTAATTTCAAGGCCGATCATCGAGCAGTTGAAGAGCAAGTTCAACGGCACTGATGCGGACATTGTCAGAACGGTTCTGACGACAATGGATATCCGCCGGCCCATCAGGAACCTCCTGATCAGAAACGATATCAATCTGCCGGTCCTGTCTTATCAAGAGATTTCTCCAGAGTTCAGCGTGCAGTCCCTCGGCTATATCTCGCTTCCGGCGTCGAACCAGATACGGCAGATCGGTGTTGGGGCAAATGAGTAGGCGTTCGATCGATTTCAGCAACCGGCAACATCAAAATGTGGCGGACAATTACCCTATGCTCATGCTTGGTTTCCTCCCATGGGGGGACATACTAAAAATACAAAACAAGACAGGATTGATAGCGGCGCTCCTGGTCGCTTTCATCGCTTGCTTGACGCCGGTTTCCGCTCAGGTAAAAGTCGATGCAACGGCCGGACAGGTGCTGAAACTCACCATGGGGCAAGGGCAAATCCTGCGCTTTGACCAGCCTGTCGAATCGGTTTTTCTGGCCGATACCTCCATTGCCGATGTACGTGTGGTATCGCCCGGAGCCGTCTACATATACGCCACCAAGATCGGCAATACCAATCTGATTGCGCTCAGTCCCGATCAGGGCATGCGCGGTACGGTGCAAATTCGCGTCGTGGGCAATCCCAGGGAAGCGCAGCAATCGGCCAAGGTTTTGCAGCCGACATCGACGGTTGATATCACTCTGTTCGGCGAGCAATTCGTCGGCAAGGGCCAGACCAAGAATGTCGGCGAAGCCCTCGATACCGACAATGTGCTCCAAAGCTATTCGAAACCCGACAAGCCTGCACTGAACAACACCACCATATCCGGCCCGAACCAGGTCAATATCCGGGTACGCTTCGCGGAAGTCGCGCGCAATGAATTGTCGCGCTACGGCGTTGATTGGAGCGCTGTCGTCAATAGCGGGTCCTTCTCCTTTGGGCTTGTGCGGACAGGCAACACAAGCGGTGAGGGCGGCGCAACCGGTATCGGCATCAGCAGCAAGCATGTGAATGTCGGCGTTCTCCTGGATGCCTTGCAGGCCAATGGGGTCCTGACAATTCTGGCCGAGCCGAATATCACTGCGGTGACCGGCCAAACGGCGAGCTTTCTCGCCGGCGGCGAGATTCCCGTTCCCGTGCCGGTCGGTAACGAACAAATCGGCATCGAATACAAGCAGTTCGGCGTGTCGCTGCAGTTCACGCCAACGCTTTTGCCCAATGATCGCATTGCCCTGCAGGTAAGGCCGGAGGTCAGCAGCGTTTCGCAGGACAGTGTTGTTTCGATCGGCGGGCTGGTCGTCCCCTCGCTGCGCATCAGACGCGCAGATACAACGGTCGAGGTTGGCAGCGGGCAGACATTCGCCATTGCCGGTCTTTTCCAAAGGCAGGAAACACAATCGATCAACAAGACGCCGGTCGTTGGCGACGTGCCAATTCTTGGCGAGCTTTTCAAATCCAAGCGCTTTCAGCGCAACGAGACCGAGCTGGTCATCCTGATCACGCCTTATCTGGTGACGCCGACATCGTCGCGCAATCTGAAAACGCCTTTGGACAGTCCTTCCGGCACGCTTTCGTCCCCGCGCAAGAAGAGCAAGCAGATCGTCAACAAGGGGTATGGTTTCTATGTTGAATAACCGCCCTTGCATTTCCGCTCGCTCGCTGCTGCGCCTGGGGGTTCTGGCTGGTTCCCTCGCCATTCTTGGCGGTTGCATGGGCAGCAAGCCACAGCCCTATTCGCCCAATTACGCCTATGTCAGCCTGAAGGGTGCCCCGAGGCCTGGCGTCGTCAGGAAAGGGTACGACAGGGAAGAGGCCGCCATGCTCGTCCCCGATGCGTGCATCACCCCAGATACGGCCGCCGACCCGTTCTATTTGCCTTCCGGCTGTTCGAACAATCTCAATCTGCAGCATATGGCCGGCCGAAAACAGGATTTGATGCACGGGCGGGAAATGGGTCCGGCAATGGCAGCACCGGTTGCCCGGGCAGCACAGAATTACATCGACGGAACGGTACCGGAAGAGCGCCGGCAACGTCGCAGCGTGGATGAGTCGACGCTGTCGACACAATGAGGACCATTGGCATGATCAAAAGGTATTCGCGTGGATTGTCTGTCGTGCCACTTATGGTTGCCGTGGCGATGCTTTCCGGTTGTGTCTCTGCCACGAACGAGCAGAGTGCCGCCGTCGAGAGGCCTGCGAGCGAGCAATCCAAGCTCATGAAGATTGCCAAGGACATCGATGCGAAAGGCGAAAGCGGCACGGCGCTGGCGCTTTATGAACGTGCAGCCGAAATGTCGGCTAACGATTCCACCGTCCATGTCAAACTCGGCGATGCCCGGCTAAAGGACGGCGATCCGGATGGGGCGGAACAGGCCTATCGCGCCGCATTGCAGATCAATCCGCAGGACGCCAAAGCGCTGCTCGGTCTGGGAACGGTGCAGTTGCAGCGCGGCGATGCCAATGCGGCAGCCAGAACACTCGCGCCCGCTGCGCAGGCCGTGAATTCCGTCTCCGCCTATAACAAACTCGGTACCGCTCTGGTTCTGAGCGGCGACGGTGCTGCAGCCGAAGGCGCCTTCGCCAAAGCGCTCGCTCTGCAACCAGCCAACCTGGATACCAAGACCAATATCGCGCTCGCGCAGGCATTGTCCAACAAGCTTCCGGATGCTTCGACCAGCATGAACAGCGTCGTGACATCGCCGCTCGCCGAGAAGCGCCACTTCGTCAATTACATGATCATTTTGAGCCTGTCGGGAGATGCTGCAGGCGCGCGCGCCATCGACGTGCCGGACATGCCGGCAAATCAGAAGAACCAGATTCTGGTGAAAGCCGCAAAGCTACGTTCGATTCAAGATCCAGCGAAGCGGGCGCAGGCAATCGGCTTGCTCGCGTCCGCATAATCAAGGGTAGAAGAGGTGAGCCAGACCAGCGAAGAAAAAACCCTTCCCGCGTCAGACAAGAAGATCGAAGATGCGCGCAAGAAAGGCCAGGTGCTCCACAGCCCGGATATGGTGTCGGGCGTGATCATCCTGTCCTGCACGATTTTCCTGGTCTATATTGCTCCCACCCTGCGTGCAAAGATCGGCGCACTACTCGAAGAAGCCTCACATATCTACGATCGGCCTTTCGACGAGGTCTGGCACCGGTTGAGCACGATTGCGGTTCAGGCCTTGCTGACCGCTACCTTGCCAATTCTGATCATCACCATGTTTGCGATCCTGATTACCAATGTGGCGGTTACCCGCGGTTTTGTTTTCTCGGTCAAGCCGATCGAGCCGGACGTTGACCGGATCAATCCCGCCAGCGGTTTGAAACGTATATTCTCGCTGAAAAGCGTCGTTGAATTCGCCAAGGCGCTTTTCAAGATCATCGCTGTGACGACGGCCTTCGTCCTGGTGTTTCAGGCGGGACTGAAAGCCTTGTTTGAGTCGCCTTCCTGCGGCGGCCTGTGCCTGCAGGCAACGTTTTTTGCCATGTTGAGGCCACTGGCGGCAATTGCCGTCGGAGCGTTTCTGGTCATCGGCTTCTGCGACATCTTTCTTCAGCGATGGCTGTTCTTGCGCGAAATGCGCATGACCAAAACCGAAAGCAAGCGTGAACAGAAGGATATGGAAGGCGATCCGCAGATCCGCCAGGAGCGCCAGCGCCAGCGCCGCAACGTCGCGAACGGAAAGACCGGTCTGAAAAATGCCGTGCTCCTTATTGGCGACCCGGGAACCATCCTTGTTGGCATCCGGTATATCCGCGGCGAGACCCCCGTACCCGTCGTGGTTTGCCGGGCGTCGGGACCGGATGCGATCGAGATGAGCCGGCAGGCAGGCGCCATGGGCATCCCTTTATCGGTCGACGGAGACCTTGCACGGCAAATCGCCAATACGGCCAGCATAGGTAACCCGGTTCCGGAACGCGCCTTCCAACCAGTTGCCAATGCCCTTGTTGCAGCGGGGTTGATCTAGATCGTGTTCTCCAATCGTTTCGCCGGGCCGAAGCTCAAAATGCCCAAAGGTCAAATGGAGGTTTCGTTTCCATGGTCGTGCTGAAATCAGGCATCGGATCGTTTGCCATTATGCTTGTATGTCTTGGTTACGCATCGGCGGGCGACCATGCGCAATCCAGAGAGCCGTCCCCGCCTGTGCTCGACAAGAAGAACCACAAAATCGAGCATGGCTATCTCGAATTTCTGATGGGACCGGAAAGCTATCCCCCGCGCCATGCGCGTCAGGACAGTGTGGCCATCGATACGCTCCAGCCATCCATGCCGCGCGGGGTCGTTGCCTACGACACCCACGAAAAGCCGGGAACGATTGTCATCGAGACGGAAAACCGGGCGCTTTATCTGGTGCAGCCGGATGGGCGTGCGCTGCGCTATTCGGTCGGTGTCGGACGGGAAGGCTATGGCTGGCGCGGTACGGAGCGCGTTTCCAGCAAGCGCGAATGGCCGGACTGGCGTCCACCGTCGGACATGCTTTCCCGGCGCCCGGACCTGCCGCACCGGATGGCTGGCGGACCGGACAATCCTCTTGGGGCTCGCGCCCTTTATCTGGGTGATACGCTCTATCGCATTCACGGCTCGAACGAGCCGGAAAGCGTTGGCCAATCATCATCATCGGGATGTTTTCGCCTGACGAACGAAGACGTCGTTGATCTTTATCGCCGTGTAAAAATCGGAACAAAAGTCGTGGTTTTGTAAGGAGAAACACAATGGCATTGGTTCTTAAATACGATGAAAAAGGCTTCAGCCTGAAGAGCGCCGATGGTTTGGCGACATATAATGTCAACCCGGCACAAACCAAGTCCTGGCAAGTGGCGCTTGAACAGCAAGCCAAGCAGCTCGGCTTCACAGATGCGAAACAGATGCTGTCAATAACAACCGTTACCGTCCCGACGGCGGGGGATTCCCAATACAAGATCGCCGAGCAGTTCGGTTTGGATATGCCTACGGCCTACGAAATGGTCAGAGACAATGTACAGTTTACCAATCCGGACTTAATTCATGCGTATCACGAAGGTGATCTGAGGGCTGATTTTGTCGTTGTTCCCAAGACGCCAGCTGAGCCGATCCCCGGGTCCGATGCACCGGCCGGCACCCCCGAAGGGATGAAAGAAAAAAGTGACGCGACGGTTCTCGGATCGGATGCACCAGCGGGTGCAACAGATGCGATGAAAAAGCAAAGTGCCATTGAAACAATAAAGAATTCCAAGTCTCCAGACGAGCGCAAGGCTGCAATCGCAGCTTATCTCGACGAACACAATGGTAGCATCGAAGACAGGACAAAGGCGGCAATAGCCCTTCTCGATCCCAATCAAAACTATGGCGACGACGTTAATGTCCGGTCAAACAAACGGAGGGAAATTCTCGATGAGCTGATCCCGCCCTATACCGACCCTGGAAAGACCAAAGCCATTTTCGACAGTCTTCTAGAGCACACCTGGACGTCGACGACAGGCGTCACAGACAAAAGCATGGACCAGCTGATCGGCCAGCATGCGAAAGACAAGTATGGGATCGAGTGCGATCCAGTGAAATGGAACGACTAGCAATCTGCAGCAGACGCAACGCGTGGTGAACACTTTATTTGGGAGATTGTCCTATGTCTTTTGGGTTCAATAATATTTTTCAACGCATGCGCAGTTCGACTGCCGACGTCGCTAACAAGTTTGACGGGGCTCTGGACCAGAGCGTGAAAACAAAGCCGGCTGCTCCAAAACCGCCGGCCGTTGCGGCACCGCATGGCTGGAACGAAAATCCGGCCGGAATTTCTCAGTACCGGACCGAACCGGGCGTATGGCCCTTCCGTATCTATGACAAGGCGGGTATCGATCCGACGGACAACAAGGCCTTGCATGACCAGCTGGTGGCAACGCCTGAACTCGATCCGAAGGCCTTCGGCAACCGGCCAGCAGCGCCGGCGGACGCAGACAAAACATTGCAGAATTGCGACCAGATCAATGTTCTCAGTCCCGAACGGCTTGCCTCTTTGGAATCGCAACGCAGCGCCTTGAAGATTGCCAGCGACAATTCAAAGACCCAGACCGAGAGAGACACGGCAAAGGATGACCTTGTCGTGGCGATAGCGCAGGAAATTGATCTGGCGACTGTCGGGCAGGGTGCACCAAAACTGGGTAATGACAAGAACAATGACAAGAAAGTTGATGTCAGTGAGGCAAGCGATCTGACAAAGCCGATCCTGGAGCGCGCACCCAATGATCCCGTCTTCGTCGAGGCGTTCAACCAGGCGCGCGAACTGAAAGAGAGCAAGTGGAAAGCCGAAGGCCGTACGGATGACCAGCTCGGCATTATTGCCACGGCAGGCGACGCCAGGGACTATGACAAGGTCACCAGCGAAACGAAGAAACAGCTGGTCGACCTGGCACTTGCCGCCGGGCCGTCAGAATCGGAGCAGATAACGGCACTCTCGAACCGCGCCAATATTTACATGAACTTCAGCGCGGGCGAACCGGGCGAATATGCAAAAGCACTCCAGACCGGCGCAGAACAGGCAATCAAGGAAATCCGCGTTGACCGGAAGGTTGACGAACTGACGAGCGCATTCGGTAAGGGCGATCTAGCGGGGGCCCAGGCCTTCATGGCCAAGCTTCGCGAAAAGACGGGCACGGAAAATACGCTTCCCGGTAGCGGTTCCTTGCTCGCATCCGACCCCAAGGTTATCAAAATGATCGATCAGTCGATCGATGCGATTTCCGGGGCCGGCCTTCGCGACGGCGACATGAAGGAAAAAATGCAGGCTGTCATAGACTTGAGTGTGGCCAGCCAGAACATCCTCTACAATGACGGCGACAAGCCCGGCAAAGGCAAGCAAGTCCTTGACCATATTGCCGAACATATCGTCAAAAAGATGCGATCAGACCTGCCGGGAGACCAGGGCAATATCTTCAACCAGCAAATGTTCTTCAAGGTCGTCAGCCGGGAAGACGTGAAGGGTGGCGGCACATCGCTGCTCGCCGCAATATCGGCCCATACTGCTGTCGAAACCGACAAGCGAAAAGGCGAGATCGATACGGATAGCGACAGCTATCAGGCGCTGAACTCCAATGCGCAATGGGCGACGCGCCGCAGCATTGAGAACTTCGGCGCCGCGGCCAAAACCCTCAATGATGACATAGGCACCAAGTATAACGAACTCTACCACGGTCTTGAGGGATGGAACGGCAATGTGAAGGCCGATACCGGCATCCCGGCGGCGGGCCAGCTCGCCCGCGACATGGAGGCGATCGATAGTATGTCGCCGGAGAACAAGGAGAAATCCGCAAAGCTGGTAGAGGCCGGCAATACCAAGCAAAAGCAGTGGGAATTGCAGGAAAGTATCGAGCTTGGCGTGAAGATCTACAGCAATGACAACAAGAAAGTGGATGGCCAGGACAATGACGCGCCAATCCCGATGTTGTTCGGCACCGGCATCATGATGACCAAATCCAAATCGGTTAAGGAGGCAATGGCAGATCTGCCCGAGCGTCCGAAACAGACGGACGATCCTTATCAGAATGCCGAGACAAGTGACCCGAAAACACCAGGGACAATCTGGGTCCAAAGAGCAACGCGGGCGCTTGCCACCCAGGCGGTAACCGAGTCGCTGAAAGGCGGCGTCAAGAATATCAATGTCGCCCTTGGCGAAAACCGCTACCAGTCGATTCTTGCCGACGGCAGTCTTGCGACAAATGCCGAGCGCAAGGCCATGAAGGATGCCAAGACACTCAGTCCTACGGCAGATGCCTATGTTCGCAATGCCAAGGCAGCCCTTGGCGAAGCCCGGTTCAACGATCTTGTCGACGGCAAGGCAACAGCGACCGATGCCGAGAAAAGACAGATCGCCACTCTGGGACGGTTGAACTTCGGATTGAATGCGGCCACGCGCCTGTCATCGGGTGGCAGTGCAGTTCTGTTCGGCCGCAACATCGACGCTCTCGACGGTTCACCTGCGGATCTCGTCTATTATGTCCCGCACACGCTCATGATGCTTACCGCGGCGCAGACATCGTTGTTGCCGAAATCGGGACAGATTTTCCTGGACAAGGGTTCCACTGCCAATACGCCGGCAAAAGTGAAGATCGATGAAGTGAAGGCGCGGATCGATGCGAGCACAACATTGACCGATGTGGAAAAGAAGAGGTGGACAGGCAAGCTCAATATGCTCGATGGCGTCCGCGGCGGTGGTGTGGATACGCTCTACGTCGCTGCTGATTTGACCAATGCGGTTTTGAACGGTTTTGGTTGGGCTGGAACCAAACAGGATGGCGTCAAGTCGTTTGGTTACGGTACCGCGACGATCAGCGATGCGATGTTCGCCACGGTTGCGGCGAGGGGCACCGACGCGGCGCTCCTGCAGCAAAGCCAAAGCGGGCTGTCGAGACTTCTGACACGGCTTGGTCCCCTGAAGGTTTCGGGCGTTGCCGCCGTGTTGCAGGTGGCGGGCGCCGGCATCGTTGGCGGTCGCGGTGCATATAATGCCGCCCACACTTATGACAAGGCGGATGCGGACGCCATTCAGGTTCTGTACGGCGTCAAGGACCGGAAGACAGCGGAAATGCTTGCAGAACACAACGACCTTCTGGATGAAGGTCTTATGGGGATCCTGCAAACCGTGTTCCCCGGCGACGAACACCTCATGGGCGGTGATCCTGCGACACGCAGCGCCAACAATGTTCTGACAGAGACATACGCAGATCTGGACTATAACCGTGCCCGCCTCGGCCAGCTGTTCAACAGCTGGTCGCCGGATCAGGCTAAGGAAGTGTCCGAGACTATACGAAACATGACGGCTAAAGACGGAAAACTCGCTGACAGTCAGGATGATCTCAAATATCTTCAACTGCCCTTCAATCCTGACAAGGCCGATCTGTCGAAATATCCCAACATCAAATATAACAGCGCCGAGAAGCGCTTCGAGGACCAGACGACGCAGATGTACTGGGAAGCCGGTAAGTGGTGGGTGCCGCAGAAAAAGGTTGAGCCCGGCATGCTGCCAAGTCAGGATCCGCTCTGGTACGATCCTGCCGAAGGCTCGCTCATGCACACAAATGCATTTGCCAAAGAGGTCACGCCGGACAGCAAGGAAGGCTTGAAGGCCTGGCTGAAAAACAAGGGCTATATCGATTGAGGTTACGACCAAAGCGAACCGGCGTTGCGCCGGTTCGCTTTTCGCATCTGTTGTTCAGATGGAGGCCCTGCGAGGGCGTTGGTGCATGAATGGTTTTTAACGGTTCGGCGATAAGCAGATTGGATCGTTTTCACTTTGATTATGTTGTCATGCCCCACAAACACAATGCTGCTCGCCGTCATCACATCGCGAAGATGAAATTACGGGTAACGAATTGGCCGGAATATGAAGCAGGCCTGCGTCGCCGTGGCAGCCTGACACTGTGGGTTACGCCGGAGGCATTGGCAGGATGGCGCGCCCCTCTTCGAAAGACATGAGGTGGCCAGCCCCGGTATTCCGATCTTGCCATCGAGACGACATTGATGCTTGGCTGTGCCTTCGGAATGCGCCTGCGCCAGACCGAGGGGCTGATGAACTCGGTGCTTGGCCTCATGGGACTGGAAGTGCCTGTTCCCGATCACACGACGCTGAGCCGCCGGGCGCAGAAGTGGCTGCCATCAAAAAGACGACAGCGAGCCTTTCCAGATGGCCCGCTGCATGTGCTGGTCGACAGCACGGGATTGAAAATCTATGGCGCCGGGCAGTGGCTGGAGGAGAAACATGGCGCCAGATCACGCCGCCACTGGCGCAAACTGCATCTGGCAGTGGATGCCGACAGCGGGCAGATCATTGCCCATAGGCTGACGGACCAGGACACGGACGATTACTCTCAAGTGTCGCCGTTGCTCGATCAGATTGATGGCGAGATCGCTCGGTTCACTGCGGACGGCGTCAATCAGCACTGAACTTTTTGCATGCCTAAACACAGGTTGGCCAACGACCGCCGCTAGATAAACGAACCGACTGCGCCTATCAGGCGACATCTTCACCGCTTGCAATGCGCCTGACTTCGCCGGCGGCTGCGTCCAGAACCGCTCGCGATAAATTCTCTTCCTTAAGGAGGCGCGATAGCGTGACGGCACCGACCATCAGGGACAGTATCGCCATTGCCTTGCCGCTGGGACTGGAGCTCGAGCTCTTGGCGTCGTCCATCAGCTCATCCAGGACCTCAAAGTGAGCTCGGATCCCATCCTCAAATGGCCGCCTCACCTCTTCACTTTGCCGCGCAGCGTCCGATCCCAACGCCGCCAAAGGGCAACCGTCGGCCCTTTCTCTAAGATGTCCCGGTGAGAGGTAGAACTCCATGACTGCTTCGAGAGGATTGGAGCTTGTCGCGGCCGCTATCGACCATCTGCGTGTGGCGCTTTCCATCGCGCGCCTGGATGCTTGGGCAGCAAGGTCGTCCTTGGACGAGAACTGCTTGTAGAACCCGCCTTGCGTAAGGCCGGCACCCTTCATCAGATCCTTCAGGCCGATCCCATCAAAGCCGTGCTCTCGAAAGAGACGGCTTGCAACGTTGATCACCGTCTCGCGATTTTCCTCGGCCTGTGCGCGGCTCACTCTCATTTTGACCTCCTATTAGATTTCATTTGACATCTATATCGTAAATAGAGTTAGATCGCAATCTAATTTGTGCAGATCGCTCGTCAAGCAGAGAATGTAAAATGAAACGCAAATACGTCCTGACTTTTGTGGGTTTTTTGGGAGTGGCGGCGGCCGCTGCCTTTTTCCTGTCCGGAACCACTGAACGGAAAGCCGAAGCCGCGGATCCGAGGACAGTTGCACCACTGGTAAGCGTGGCAGAGGCGGGGAAGACTGCAACGGCAGAGCGGTCATTTACCGGCACGGTCGCGTCGCGGGTGCAGAGCAACCTCGGTTTCCGGGTGCCCGGCAAGATCGTCCAGCGGATGGTCGATGTGGGTCAGCAGGTGAGACAAGGCCAGGCCCTGATGCGCATCGATGAAACAGATCTTCAACTCGCGCTTACGGCAAAACGCAATACGGTCATCGCAGCGCGTGCCGTCTTCATCCAGGTGGAAGCAGATGAGAAACGCTATGCGGCGCTGGTAAAAAGTGGATTGGCTGCCACCCCGCAGCGTTATGAACAGGCGAAAGCGGCGCTCGACACAGCCACCGCACAACTGGCCGCGGCCGAAGCTGACGCCAAGGTCGCAGAAAATGCAGCCACCTATAGCGTTCTTCTTGCTGATTCGGATGGAACTGTCATCGAGACGCTTGGAGACCCCGGACAGGTCGTGGCGGCGGGCCAGACGGTCGTTCAACTCGCGCAAGCTGGCCCGCGGGAAGCTCTTGTCTGGCTGCCTGAGACTTTGCGGCCCGATATCGGATCCGAAGCCAAGACCAATGTCTATGGTGGTGGCGGTCTCAGCGGAAAGGCCCGCTTGCGACAGATCTCTGATGCCGCCGATCCGCAAACCCGTACCTACGAGGCGCGCTATGTTCTCGATGGCGCCGCCGCCTCTGCCCCGCTCGGTTCGACGGTGACGATTAAAATCCTGGACGCGCACAGGCAGTCGGAGGTCGCTGTTCCGGTAGGTGCCATCCTGGACGACGGTAGCCGGACAGGTGTTTGGGTTGTCAACGGTGCCACTTCCACCGTGAAGTTCACGCCAGTCGAAATTAAACGGATCGGTGAGGAGACGGCATTTGTCACCGGAATCGGAATCGGTGAGCAGGTTGTCGCACTGGGCGCACATCTGCTGGAAAATGGCGCAGCTGTCAGAATTGCCTCGCAGCAAGAGGTGACAAAATAATGAGCTTCAATCTCTCAGCCCTCGCCGTTCGCGAACGCGCCGTTACCTTATTCTTTATCGTTCTGTTGGCGGCTGCAGGCGTCTACGCCTTCGTCAAGCTGGGACGCGCCGAGGATCCCTCCTTCACCATCAAGACCCTGACGGTCACTTCAGTCTGGCCAGGCGCCACTGCGCGTGAAATGCAGGATCTTGTCGCTGAGCCACTTGAGAAGCGCATCCAGGAACTCACCTGGTATGATCGTGTCGAAACGATAACGCGGCCCGGCTACGCCTTCCTCACCGTAACTTTGAAGGATAGCATGCCGCCGGCCGCCGTCGAAGAGGAGTTCTATCAGGCTCGCAAGAAGCTTAGCGACGAAGCCCGAAATCTCCCTCCAGGCGTCATTGGTCCCTTCGTCAACGATGAATACTCCGATGTGAGCTTCGGTCTTTATGCACTGAAGGCAAAGGGGATGCCAATGCGCGATCTGGTGCGACAAGCGGAGGTCATCCGTCAGGATCTCCTGCATGTTCCGGGTGTCAAGAAAATCAACATTCTGGGAGAGCGCCCCGAACAGATCTTCGTCGAGTTTTCCTATGCCAAGCTCGCGACACTTGGAATATCGGCAACCGATATCGCCGCAGCTTTGCAGAGACAGAATACAGTCACGCCCGCCGGCTCCATCGATACGCGTGGGCCACAGATCTTCATCCGTTTCGACGGGGCTTATAACAGTGTGCAGGCGATCGCCGATACGCCGATCGTTGCGGCTGGACGCACTCTAAAACTTTCCGACTTGGCGGATATTCGGCGCGGGTATGAAGATCCGGCAACCTACATCATCCGCCATGAGGGCGAGCCCACAATCATGCTGGGTGCCGTGATGCAACAGGGCTGGAATGGTCTTGATCTCGGCAAGGCGCTGGAAGCGCGATCCGCCGCGATCGCGCAGACACTGCCGCTGGGCATGACGTTCACCAAAGTCAGCGATCAGGCCGTTAACATCGACGAGGCGGTCGGCGAATTCATGCTCAAGTTCGCAATGGCGCTTGGCGTCGTGCTGTTCGTGAGCCTGGTTGCCCTCGGCTGGCGCGTCGGCATCGTTGTCGCGCTTGCTGTACCGCTGACGCTCGCCGTCGTCTTCCTCATCATGCTGGAAACCGGCCGGTTCTTCGACCGTATCACGCTCGGCGCGTTGATCCTTGCGCTGGGCCTCCTCGTGGACGATGCCATCATTGCCATTGAGGTGATGGTAGTGAAGATGGAGGAGGGCATGGACCGCATGAAAGCCGCCGCTTATGCCTGGAGCCATACGGCGGCGCCGATGCTGTCCGGCACCCTCGTCACAATCATTGGTCTGATGCCAGTGGGCTTTGCAAGATCGACTGCAGGTGAATATGCCGGCAACATTTTCTGGGTCGTGGGCTTCGCGCTGATCGTTTCGTGGTTTGTTGCAGTGATCTTTACCCCGTACCTCGGCGTCAAGTTGCTGCCTGACATCAAGCCGGTCAAAGGTGGACATCAAGCCATCTACGATACGCCGAACTACCGTCGCCTGCGCTCCCTCATCGAGTTCGCGGTTCGCCATAAATTCATGGTATGTGCCGTGGTCGGCATCACGATGGCTGTCTCGGTCATGGGGATGGGAGGTGTAAAACAGCAGTTCTTCCCGACATCGGATCGGCCTGAAGTGCTGGTCGAAGTTCGCATGCCCGAAGGCACAAGTATCGAGACCACAACCGCCGCAGTGGAGAAAGTCGAGGGCTGGCTGCAAACTCAGCCGGAAGCAAAAATCGTCACCAGCTATGTAGGGCAGGGTGCGCCCCGCTTCTTCTTTGCCATGGCACCTGAATTGCCCGACCCTGCCTTCGCCAAGGTCGTCGTGCTCACCCCCGATGCTCACGCACGCGAGGCTTTGAAGCATCGTCTGCGAGCCGCCGTTTCGGACGGGCTTGTTCCTGAGGCATCCGTGCGCGTAACGCAGCTTGTCTTTGGGCCCTACACGCCGTTTCCGGTCGAGTTTCGGGTCATGGGACCGGATCCGGATGAACTTTACAAAATCTCCGAGCAGGCTCTTGCTATCATGAAAAGTGTTCCAGATGTCCGACAGGCCAACCGGGATTGGGGTAACCGAACTCCGGTGCTGCGGTTTGTCCCCGACCAGGATCGGCTAAATCTGATCGGTCTCTCGCCCTCTGAGGCAGCTCAGCAGATGCAGTTGCTGCTTAGCGGCATCCCTGTCACCCAGGTGCGCGACAACATCCGCAACGTCCCCGTTGTCGCACGTAGCGCAGGTGACAACCGGCTTGATCCTTCAAGGCTGGGCGATTTTTCGCTCATGAGCAGGGATGGCCGACAGGTCCCCCTTGATCAGATCGGCCATTCCGAGATCCAATTTGAGGAGCCGATCCTGAAACGCCGCGACCGCACCCCTGTGATCACGATACGCTCTGACATCAACGAGGCGACACAACCCCCGGAGGTCTCACAGCAGGTCATGAAGGCCCTTCAGCCACTGATCGCATCGCTTCCCGTCGGGTACCGCATCGAGATGGGTGGCAATATCGAGGAATCCCTCAAGGCCAATGTCGCACTCGTCAAGATATTCCCGGCCATGATTGCAGCGATGTTGATCGTCATCATCCTCCAGGTTCGCAGCCTGTCAACGATGACGATGGTCATGTTGACTGCGCCACTCGGACTTGCCGGGGTGGTCCCGACGTTGCTTCTCTTCAATCAGCCTTTCGGCTTCAACGCCATTCTCGGATTGATAGGATTGGCAGGTATCCTCATGCGCAACACGTTGATCTTGACAGAACAAATCAAGGAAAATCAAGCTGCCGGTCTCGATGACTATCACGCCGTTATTGAAGCCACGGTGCAACGGACACGGCCTGTTATTCTGACCGCGCTTGCTGCCATCCTTGCCTTCATACCTTTGACCCATTCGGTGTTCTGGGGATCGATGGCCTATACGTTGATTGGCGGAACGGCTGCAGGCACAGTAATGATTCTCCTCTTCCTTCCAGCTCTGTACGCGGTGTGGTTCCGGATCAAGCCAACGAAAGATGACCACCACGGAGAGGCGATCGAAGAACTGGCACCACAGAGGGCAATGGCCGCGGAGTAGGGTACTTTGCGCGCAAAAGATCTTTGAGTGGCTTTCTCATGCCTACCGGTATGTGTAAGGGAAGCGGAGCTTCGACAAAATAGGAGGCGTCTAGGAAAATGCCAGTTGGTCAGAACCTTCATGCTGGAGACCTCATGAGCCGCTCGATTCCTACAGAGACTGACGTCGACCTCTCGCGGAAGCGCATTGGCACCAGATGAGATGGGATAAGCATATGGTCAACGCATGGTAGACGAGCGCAAGACTGCCGATGGCATAAAGCCGGCCACCCATCATAAAGACTGGCGGCGGTACGTCTCACATGGTCATCGCGACTTACCGAACGGAGAGCAATTTGACGACTTGCTGAAATGACTGGACGATGCCGAGATTGCACAGGCGGCCGTAACCAGCGCGTCCACCATCTTTGGTGAAAGGTCGCGCGACCGCGGCCAGAGAGCGGAGATCGGCATGTCCTCTGCGGGCGCTGAGATTGCGAGAGCTTCAAGCTTCCGTTCTTACGTGTGCGGCCGCCAGCCATGTAGAAAGGGAGGCAATGCCCAAGCCATTCAAGGCCGCAGGGCTTCCTCTTGGGTGATCGTATGGCGCGGCTGAATGTCCAAGGATGTCGACACACCATCGCTGGCCTCGATCAACCATGGCAAGGGGCGTCCGTCCTTGGAAAAGGCAAGGCAGTCATGTTCCTTCTGTTCTTCAACCGAAGCCGGACGCCCGCGACGATCCAGATAATCCGAAGAGGCGCAGATGAGTGAGTGTTGCGTGCCATGCGTCGTCCGACAAGGCTTGCCTGATTGCCGGGATCGCTCAGACGGACAACAAGATCGATTCCTTCTTCCATCAGATCGACGCCGCGATCCGCAAAGGAAATATCGAGTTGCAGATTTGGGTTCTTGACTGCCACATCCATCAGCACCGGCATGACACACAGGCGACCGAACGAAATCGGCAGATTGATCCGCAGTAAGCCAGACACCTCGCGCTTTCGAGAGGCGAGCATCGCCTCCGCTGTCATGAGCTCGTCCAGCACTTTGAAGCAGCTTCCGTAATAGTCTTAGCCTTCCGCTGTCAGACTGAGGCTGCGTGTCGTGCGATTGAGCAGCCGGACACCAAGACGCTCTTCCAGCCGTGCGACCATTTCCCGGGGGCCGATTTGGAAAGACCCATGCGGCTGGCGGCAGCAGCGAAGCTGCCTGTCTCCTCGGAATGTACAAAAGCTGAAATGCCCTGGAGGTGGGAGTGCGGGTCCTGGCTCATGAGATGGCGACCAAATGGAGGAAGTGTTCGTCATTCATATCGCAATACAATCCGAATGATTGTCAATAATATCCGGTTCATCTGAAAGGATGCACAATGAACAAGACAATGAAGGTTTGGCAACTGCTATCGTTCGGACGGAAGAACCTTGCCTTGGCGGAGCGTCCAGTACCAACACCTGGATGACAAGAGGTGCTGACCCACCATCTCGATCAACCTGGTCAATTGAAGATGGAAAAGTGGGTCAATTGGTGGCGCAACTCAACACTTCGCTCCCGAAAAAGGCGGCTCGCTACATTGATCGCGGTTTTCCGCGGCCTGCGACTTACGCGCATCGTCATCTCCTTTTTGATTGCATTCGTAATCTATACCCTATATAGAGGGCGAACGAAATCTAAAAAAGGAGATATGAGATGATCCGCAAAACCCTGAGCGCATCGCTCCTGGCCGTGCTTTTTCTTGCGACCCCGGCTTTTGCCGAAGAAGCAACTATCGGACGCCCGATCGAAGGCGGCAGCCTGCACGAGGGACACCTCGACATGGCGGTCTACTACGTCCCGGTCGACGGCGAACTGCTGGAGGTCACCGCCACCTTCGCGCCGAAGACCGGGGGCGATCCGCTGCGGGTTGTCATGGGCCTCGCCGACGGCGACTCCGTGGCATTTTCCATGCCAGGACATCAGGACTCGCTTTACGCGTTCTCAAGGTCCGGCAAGGAGGTGACGGTCTCGACCGAGACTAACACGCATCTGCGGGCCGACGTGACAATGCGTTGAGCCGACGTGCAGACCGCAGCCTGCCTGCTGCCGGCCGCGGGCTCTTGCGTCCGCGTGGCTCGCCACACGATGCCCTCGATCACGCCATCAAATAAGTCTAAAGGAGAGGTCAAATGATATACAGTTATTTTGTCGAGAAATCGATCCGGCAGAGCTTCGACCACGTCAACAACCATCGCTGGGATGCGGCGGTGAAAGCACTCGCGCCGCATGTCCATCACCGCGTTTCTGGCGCCCACGCGCTTGGTGGTGAGCGCCACGATAAAGTAGCCGTGCGCCACTGGTTTGAGCGCCTCGGCCGTGTCCTGCCCACTCTCCATCTCACGGTCAACCACATCTGGGTGAACGGCTGGCCTTGGCATACCACCGTGTTTGCCCAGTGGGACGGCACCGCAACGCTGCTCAACGGCGACGCGTCGTACGTCAACCGTGGTCTCCACGTGTTCATCCTGCGGTGGGGTAGAGTCTATGCGCTTGAGGAATTTTACGATTCACAAGCAGCGGCCGGCGGTCTTGCCGCCCAAGCGGCAGCTGGCCTCGAAGAAGCTGTCGCCGAACAGATTGTAAGCTAGCAGAAGCGCAGCCCACCGCGTTGCGTGACTGCGGGTGCGCTATGCTCCTGTGTGTTGGGGAGGAGGACAGGTACCGCAGCCCCCGTTTGCGCAGGCGCAAAGGGCCTTTCACGAATGGAACGCCTCGCTGACGGTACTTTTTTGATAATGAATCGCTCTGGTGGGTGTGGCAATGTGTTGAAAATGCCGAACTATTTTGATTTCGTTCAGATGAGCGTTTAACGGCATGATTAGCGCGCCGACTTCGGAAATTATCAACTGAAGGTTTGTATATCGTCACACGATCAGCGATTGTAGAATTCCAGGAACCAATCGGATTGGCAGAAAATCCACACTTATCGGCATTTTCAAAGGAAGGTTTACTGGCAGGTCCTGAATTTGAGCAGGTGCTTAATCCCGAGTTCCAACTTACGACAGAACAGGCGTTCGCAAGAGGATCCCTTACGTAGGGCAAAGTGTGACCCTTGCGGCCTTTCAAGTAACTATCCTCCCTCCCGCTCTTAGCCGCCTTTGCAAATCCTCGGTGTCGTGATGATCTGGCAACGGTATCAATTCGACCATTCCTACACCCCGGTCCAATGTTTCACGCAGATGCTAAGGGCGCCGGAGCTGGCTGCCGTGCCGGAGAAAGGCCGTTGTCCTAGGTCTCGATGGCGATTTCTCGAATCGCATCGAGAAAGTCTAATGGAGCCGATCCCAGCTCAAAACAGATCGACGCATGGCCATCAGGCAGGTCGATCACGAGTTGGAGGAAGTTGCCATAGCCGACAAGGACGAAATTGGCGCCCCCGCAGTCTAGATTCCCGCGCTGGCGTGCAAGGGCCAGCAGGGTGGGATTGACAAAGAGCTCCTCGTACCGATCCGACTCGGCCGCCGAAGCATCCGCTACTTCCGACCGCTGCCGTGCTGCCAGTGCACCCTTTCTGTAGAGCGCGACATAGCGGATCGCTGCGGACACGCTGAAAATCCGGTCAATCAACAAAGCCTCTTGAGTACCATGCATCATTTGTCACTCCAAAGGAGACGAGGTTACCTCTTACCGCCCGCCACCGACGGGCGGAAACCGCTGCTGGCTTCGATGGCGGCGCTGTTATTGGTGCTCGGCGGCATGCTCGAGATCATCGGTCCTGTTTGCATCCTGCTTGGGTTTTATCCTCCAGGCCGCCCTGCTGTTCATATTCTGTCGTGGGCACCGTGTGACTGATGTCGAGAGCGGTTTGGAGGTTGAGTGCGAGCAGGAGGGTTACCGCAATCCCGCCGGCGATAGCGAACACCGCCGTTCTGATCCCTTCGGCTGTGGCAACGCGCAGTCCCTCGCCGACGAGTCCTTCGGTGCCAGAGTTAGCCAGTAGGACCAGGATGGCGAGACCGACCACCGCACCGATTCCGGAACCGGTGGAGACCACGCCCGAGGCGACTCCGTGCTCGCGGTCTGCCACCCCTGTGGCAGCGGCGATGAACATGGCCGTGAACACAACACCGTCGCCGATGCTGACGGCGACGAGGCCGGGCATGAGGGAGGCATACGAGCCGTCTGGCGACATCGCCAGTCCCAAGGTGGCTGCGCCTGCCGCGCCAATGGCGAGGGCGACGATGAGCGTGCGCCGCAGACCCAGACGCGTAACCACCTTCCCGGCGAACGTCGAGCCCGCGACGACCACGGTGGTGGGAAGCAGGAATCCGACGCCGGTCTCCAGTCGTAGCCCAAGACCTCCTGGAAGTAGAGGGACAGAAAGTAAAGCAGGGAGCCGAACGTCGCCATGAACATGAAAGCGATCATCACGGCCCTGATTAGGACGCGGTTGGCCAGCAGGTGGGGTGGCACCAGCGGATCACGGCTGCGGAGCTCGATGACGGCGAAGGCGCCCAGCAGCACAAGCCCCGCGACTGCGGCCGCGAGGATCCATGGTGAGGTCCAACCAACGTCCGGGCCCCGCACGAGGGCGAAGACGAGCAAGGTGATTCCACCGGTGGCGGTCAGCGCACCCGGCAGATCGAACCTGCGGTCCTTATCCCGGGCCTGGTCGGCCTCGATCAGCACGAATGCCCCGATGAGCGCCGCACCCGCGAGCGGAACATTGACGAAGAACACCGCTTCCCAGCCGAGGAAGCGGGTGAGCACGCCACCGAGCAAGACACCGATTACGAGCCCGGCCGCGCCGCAACCGCCCCAGATGCCAAGGGCGCGGTTGCGGTCCCGTCCCTCAGCGAACGTTGTGTTGATCAGCGCGAGGGT
This sequence comes from Phyllobacterium zundukense, assembly GCF_025452195.1. NCBI lineage: Bacteria > Pseudomonadati > Pseudomonadota > Alphaproteobacteria > Hyphomicrobiales > Phyllobacteriaceae > Phyllobacterium > Phyllobacterium zundukense. Next base: position 268,193 of record NZ_CP104971.1, read on the forward strand.
GCCGGGGAAGACCAAGGCGCCACCGAGGCCCGTCAGTCCAGACGTCACCTCCGCCTGCCATCTCAACAGGTTCCGTATAAGGGCTTCTGCGCGCACAACGCATTTGCCGAAAGTCCCATCCACTGCATTGAGAAAATGTGGCTTCAACGGAAAAGGCGAGGCCCAGCGCAGTCTGAGGGGGTGCCGTACGCCGGGCCCCTATCGAAGAGGTTATGCTCCCGACGCACAATGAAACCAATTGAAGGGAGTATTTGTTCCGACCATGTCCGTTCGGGAAGATGCGATGTTTAACCGTTTTCTATGATAACGGCAGGCCAGCCCTGGGGTTTCGGTCAAGTCAGCTCACGCGTTGATTGAGCTCAGGTGGGTCCATGTTTTGGTGGGTCTGATATGCGACGCATTCTAAAAGTGCACGTGAAACAGACGGCATCTTCAGGTGCCTCATTGGGGTAGCAGGAAGTATTGATAGCACCGAAACGCCACCGAAACACCTGCAGCCCAAGAGCTGGCCGTGCACGAGGTGAACACACCAACCGCGCCACTGCCGAGGGACTGATGCCGATGATCTGCCGCCGCTTGGTCTGACCCTCTGACCATCGCCGTCAACGATGGTTGCCGAACAAGCAACGGAGGAAGGTGCCCATGACTTATTCGAGCAGCCGCCGGTGGGGCGGGGCGAGATTCAATCGACGAAGTCGAGCGATTGGCCGGCATCCGCGACAATTTGTGATCGGCCGTCCTCAGGAACCTTATCGGTCGACAACGGGTTGTCCTTGCAATGGATTTACCTGCCCATCGAACGGATTTCGCTCGATTTGAAAATTCAGACGTCACGGAGGAGATAACAAGAATGCAAGATACAACCCTGGGTGAACTAGCTGACAAGGTTGACCGGTTTGAAAAGAACCTAAAGCGCCGGATGGCCAGCGTCAGGGCTCGCACTCTGCTGGCGCCGGACCAAACAAGGCGATCCGAAAGGTTTGATGAAAAACTGAAGCAAATTCAGGGGAAACTAAAGGCAAAATGTGTGGCGTCGCAAATTGTTGATAAGGAACTCCGCGAACTCGAAATTCAAAATGCTATGCTGCTGCTGACCAGCAGTTTTGATCATTGGGCACGTCGACTGAATTCCGGGATGATCAAAAAGCAATGACTGTGCCTGTTCATCTGAATGCTAAGATTGCAGCAGTTTTCGGTTTCGGATTGGACACCTGGGGCAATCACCGGTCGAATCTCACTACCGTCGTTAGGCGGGACAGGAAGGTAAAAACGCCGACCATACCGCTTTCAGCTGCATCATCTCCGATCGGCAGTTTTATCGTGCCTGAGCCTCAATTAGCATGTGAACTTCTCGCGCCGCAGCAATGAAGGCAGCGCGTGCGTCATCAGCAGTCGCCTTACCTTCCATCGCCTCGATGCAAGCTCGCCGCGCGGCGAAATACGCTTTACCGCGGTCCTTCGGCCAAACCTGAAACAACAGCACCGCAGCTTCCATGACCGAGGTGACATTTCGGCGCTGTCCGGCCTGGGCTATGACGACCCGCTCAAATTGAATATTTTTCATGGACCAGAACCCGCGGATCGCCGCGTTCGTTCCCAGGATGGGTGGCGGAATCACTGACTTTCGTTTGCGCGCTAACTACCGGGCTAAACGCAAACCGTGGTTGGGAGACGCGGGTTTCCACCTTCCGGTCCAGCGAGGAATTCCGTTTGACAGGTTCTAGCGAGTGGAGGAGGGTTGCTTGTCGGGCACCAAGGTCCCGGCGTGGGGACTCGGCATATTCCAGGTCCACAGTGCAGGGGCCCACTTTCGCTTTGTTGCGCAAGCTCACAATTTCCCCGGGTTTGCACCCCGTAACGCGCTCTGAACGCGCTGTGGCTGCATGAGATGCGGTAATTTTCGACGGGAGTCGGAAGGCAGCCAGCGTTGGCACAATCAGGTTTACCCACGCATGTCATAGTTCATTCGGTATAGCTTGAATGGTTAATCGATATTAGGTTCAAGTCTAAGCAGAATTGTTATGTATTAAAATCATAGAATTGTTGGTATGTAAGTTACAAGCAATAAAGCCATCAATGGCTAAGTGAAAACACAAAACATTTTCCGAGTATGGTGAGTTGCGCAACGAAGCAAACTCGTGAGGAAATGTGTCATGTGTAAAATAACAAGCACAATGAATTGGGGAAGGCGCAATGGTTTATTCGCCATATTGGCGGTTTCTACCTTGGGCTTGGTTTCAACGGCCATCCAAATCGAGCCAGCACACGCTCAAACCAAACGTGCATTGTTTGCCAGTGCGGCGCAATGCCGGCAGCTGACTGAAGATAACACGGCACTATGCTGCTATGCGTTGAACAGAAGGTTCGTGCTCACGCGGAAACAGCTTCAAATGTGCCCACCGCGAACAACGGCCGCGATCAGTGCGGCGTCCAATATCGATCACGAAGGCGGCAGTGATCGCCCTGGTCGCAGCAGTGGCCGTTCCAGCAACGGAAATGCGGGTAGCAGCACCGCTGGTAGCAACGCCGGGGGCACCCCCAGCGGCTCTGGTAACACAGGCGGCAACCCGGGCGGTGACCCTGGTGGCGGCGGTGGCACTGGCGGTGGTACTGGGGGCACCCCCGGCGGCGGTGGTGACACTGGCGGCAACCCGGGCGGCGGTGGTAACCCTGGCGGTGGCGATCCAGGCAATTACGGACCCGGTGATGGAGGTCATAAAGGTGGCGGGCACCATGGCGACAATCACGGCAAGGGCGATCACGCCAGAGGTAATCATGGCAAGGGCAACCACAACGGAGGCGGCCATGGAAACAACGGTCACGGCAATGACCCTGACGGAAATGACAGTTCCAATCCCGGTAGCAGCAACAATGGGGATGGCAGCGATGCCGACGGGGCCAATAACGGAAGCGGCAATCATGGAGGCAAAGGACACGGCCGCGACAAATAAGCGGATCGCCTGATCGTTGCACTCAAGCCCAACAATCGACGCAACAGGCTTTCGCTGTAACGGCGGAGTCTGTTGCGTTTGCACAGTGCCCGGTGTTGCTCATCGGTAAATTGAACGCTATCGTCATCGACGCCAACGGCAGGATCGAAGCTGCCGTGATCGGCGTTGGCGGTTTCCTCGGCATAGGTGGAAAGGACGTTTGCAATTGGGTTTAACAAGCTGAACCTCGCCAAGAAGGACAATGGTGAAAACTGGCTGGTCATCAATGCCACGATGGCAAGTGCGGGCCGAACCCGCTGCGGAGAATTGAATCGATGATGGCGTTCGCTATCATTTTCTAACCAAACCGTGCGTGAGAGCGCCCGGGTCGCCGCAACCCCAGATCCTCGACGGGCAAAGCCTAACGTTTGAGTAGGCTCAGCAGCTTCCATCCAATTTCTCCAACGCTGAACACAGACGGCGCATTTTGTTCCATTGAACCTGACCGCTCGCCGTATTTTCACAGCCAACGTGGAACAGAGAGCTAGTCTCTGCGTTTGTGCTTGGCTGCACGCATTGTGCCGCCTTTCAGGAGCAATCAATTTTGAAAACCTTATTCACGACGACTTTTCTCATAACATTGATGACAACAGGGGCATTCGCACAAGACGGAAGGACGTCTCAAGACGTTTTTGGTCATCCATCGGTGGCGGCACGAGATCACGATCGCTATCTCGTCGCTTCCAAAGGGCTCGTCCTCACATCGGGCCTAGTCGGACAAACAGTTTATAATGGTCCGGCAGACGACGCTGCCATGATCGGCGAAGTGACCGATATTGTCCTCAGCCCAGACGGAAATGCGGTGGCGGCGCTTATTGGCGTCGGCGGCTTCCTTGGCGTCGGCCAGAAGGATATTGCCGTAAGTCTCGATCAATTGGCATGGGTAACACGCGAGGACAACAAGCGCTGGCTGGTTGTTGCGAGCAGCAAAGAGGAACTCAGCGGCGCTCCCACGTTCGATCGCAAAAGTTTGCTGACAGAAGGGGCGTCCAATCCCGCCAAGGGACAGGCTACGGGAGTCGCAACGAATACGAAACCGGAGGGCGCGGTTAACAAATCAGCTTCGGACATCAGAAGAGCGCTCAAGGCTGTTCCGACTGCGTCGATAAGCTCCGAAAAGTTGATAGGTTCAGCGGTCTATGGCCCCGATGACAAGCAGCTTGGCAGCGTGGCAGATACATTGATGGCAGGTGACGGGCAGGTCGACGCTTTTGTCGTGGACGTTGGTGGCTTTCTTGGACTAGGCAAAAAGCCGATCGCAATCTCGATTGAAAACCTCGATCTGCTCGCCGATGACAATGGAAAAATTTCCGTTTTTACGCCGTTTACCAAGGACGAGCTTGAGAAGCACCCGGCCTATTCGGCAGAGGCATATAAGGCCGACAGCGAGAAGATTCTGCTTCGCGGTGCGGCCGAATAGAGTCAGATGCCGACTGCCTGTGTTTAGGCCTTTCGTAAACATCCTTGCCGCGGTCATGGTCCTTTTCGAGGTCTTTGCCTCATGATGATGTTCGGGGCGGGGATATCAGAGGTTCCGCTAGGCGGGCTTGCAAACTGGCAGGATTTATGCGGTCGTTCCATCTACCCAGATGCAATGAAGCAGGATTGAGAGTTTTCGGCTACCGCGACTTTGGCTTTTTTATTCCGAGTGCGTCTGGCCGGGCGCAGTCACCACGCCCTTTCCCAGTTGACGACTTTCTTGACGCCTCGGTGGTCGTGCGGAATTCATCCGCTGGGCCGCCTTCATATCGTAAAGCCAACTCGCGTTGGCGTTTCGGCGATAGCAACGCAGTGTCGGACAATTCGCGGTGCGGCCGAAGCAACGACCGCATCGAGAATGCAGGCGATACGTTTGCAACCAACCAACCTCCCTCGTCCAAGTTCTCCAAGACAGACAGCCGAGCCCATCGAACCCGGCTGTGTGTGGGTCAACAAGAATTATGGCATTTGCTGGCGGTAATTGCGCAGGCGCTCGCGTTCACGTGCAACTTCTTCGTCGGTGAGCGCAGGGCTCGCTTCATCAAAGCGGCTCCAGCCGTCGTCCCGATAGACGGCGCGTCGGGCATCGATATCAACGGGCGAGCTGTCGCGGATGATTGATTGGGCCGTGACAGCTTGATCAACCTCCACTCTGACCGACACCAACGTGCTTCCGCGTCGTATGCCTTCCGCGTAGACGTGAGCCTCGTCCTCATCGACACCTGCATCAGTAAGCGAACCGATGATTCCGCCTGCGGCACCGCCCGCCACCGCCCCCGCCGCAGCGCCGGCGGCGGTTGCTGCGAGCCAGCCTGCCGCAACCACCGGCCCGACGCCCGGGATCGCGAGCATGCCGAGTCCCGCCAAAAGACCGCCCGCTCCGCCAACGACAGCTCCTACCCCAGCGCCGGCAGCTGCCCCTTCCCCAGCGTGTGTTTCTTTTACCGCACCGCGCCCGACGATGGTGATGTCGGATGAATCTATGCCCGCATCTTCAAGTTCACTCACCACCGCCCGGGCGTCGTCATAGTTGTCATAAAGTGCTGTTACCGTTTGCATTTTGGATCTCCCTTGTTTGAGCTTATTTGGCGGGTTCGCTAATGTTGCCCTGGTAGTCGAGTTGCACTGCAACGGCCTTGCCGTCTTTCTTGGCCGAGGCATTCCAAATACCGTCAGCCCCTTTTGTCAGCGCGGTAACTTCGGAATAGCCCTTACTTTCGATGCGGTCCTTTGCCTGCCCTTCCGTGAAGCTGTTTGCGCCCGGAACAGGTGCAGCGGGGTTGGTCGTATCCGGGCGTCGCCACCGCCGGCGTTCCGGCGTCGGTCCCCGGCTTCGGCGTCTCCTGCGCTTGAGCCACAGACAGAAGTGCGAGTGATCCAAGGGCGAGTGCAATGCGTTCCATGGGAACCTCCATGGTTCGTAGCCATCGAGCAACGTTTGCTGCGGAATTAACAGATGGCTTGGCATAAGGTTCCGCCGGGCGTTTGGCGAACGCCTTATTTGCCCCGGTCTGCTGCATACCGGATGAGCGGGACCTATCCTGAATTCGCAGGCTTCCTCTTCCTGTCGGCTTGAAAATTCCGCCGTGGGTGCCGTCCTCTTTCTCTCAGGGCGTTGGGGCCACACCATGGTGACGCCTGCAGGTGAACCATCCCGTCGCCACTCCGTCTCCGACGGTACAGGTCAGGAACAATTTAACCCGCCAAAGGTTGATGTCACACATTCAAAGGAGGCGAAAATGAAACACGTTGCACTCGAACAGTTGCAAACAGTCGCCGACGTCGAATGGGAGCAACAGCCCCAACCGATGTCCCGCAATCAACGCATTGAACGTTGGGCCGAACTTCTCGAACTCAACCCTAGTCGGCGTCTCGCGACGCTGCACCAGACAGAAAATCGACTGGCCAAGGAACGCGACGCCATGCGCATCGACGGATCGCCGATCTCGGCAGCTTTCGGAGATCCGGTGCTGCGTGCGGCCGGGTTGCAAGGAGATAGTTACGGCGAGGCGAAACGGTTCTTTGAACTGACCGACTATCAACTGCACCGGGCACTTTGCTATTGTCATTTCGGTGCGACGGTCAGTGCCGCAACGGCTGCTCACTACATTCGTAAGGCGGCCGGCAGCGGACGTCGCAGTCTAGTCGCGCGGTTGTGGGAGAGACTGGCAGAGTAGCATAGGGCCGTAGCGCTGCAGACTCTCGTTGCAGCTCTTAAATCTGATCGTGCCCCAGGTTCATAAGACTTAGCAGGATGCGGTCGGCGCTGCGGCTGGCGAAAGGCATGAAGAACCCGAGACTAAGAACTTTCGTATCCTGCGCTGCAAGAGCCTCAAGGGATCGGATCAGCGGCACTGTGGAGTGCGAACAACGGCATCAAGGCCATATTCGAAGCCTTAAACGTTGCCTATTGCGAGAAGGAAACCCGCAGCTTCGCGCGCGTTAATCTGGTTTCATTTGTTTTCACGTTCGGCAGCATGTTTTTTGGAATTATCCTGACCACTGCGCTGGGTATTATCCTACACGTGTTGACGCTGCGTGGCCTGGACGGTTGGAATGCGGTGCTGATTAGCTTGGCCCGCTGGCCCTTAATTGCCTTGGCGGTCGCGCCCTTTTTCCTACACGGGGCGGTGCCCGATCAAAATTACTGCATCGAAAAGACCCCTACCGCGTTGTCCTCTCTAGGGCTGGCAATTCTGCCATCCCCCTTGGTTTGCCCGATCGGAAGATATGGGGCGGGAATGACGCGGAGAAAATCAAATATGCAGATTCCAAAAGGCGCAACAATTGCGGTAGCTGACGGCGAGAAATTCAATCTTTTCCAGAATGTCAGTGATGATGCAGATCCAAAGCTGACGGCTCTTCCTGACGCTGATGTTGATACTGAAAGCAACAACGCCAGCGGTGGCCGGAAAAGCAGTTCTGCAAATCCCGACCAAGGCCAAGCTGACGAAGATAATTTCGCAGGCGGAATAGCAGACATTCTTAATCAACGCGTGCTGAAGGGGAAAATCACGGGTCTGGTGGTAATTGCCGCCCCCAAAGCTCTGGGAGAATTGCGCAAGCACTATCATAAAGAACTCGAAGCGGTTTTGATCGGCGAAATTTCCAAAGATCTGACGGGACATTCCATTCAGGACATTGAAAAATCTATCGCTTCCGCTTGACGGTGCGGACACTGCCGGAGCGGAAGCTCCGGCAACATTCTTTCTGTCTCCAAAGCCGGTTATGCCCTGACATCCAATGCAGCCAAGTGGATTTCGACAACGCCGCCGATCCATTATAGCAGGTAATGGCCTTGTTCCAAAATTACGCTAATTCGCCCCTGCGCTGTCGACAGCGCGCCATACTTGATGGCGTTGGTGACAAGTTCATGCAGGCAAAGAGCCATAGTGGTTCCCGCGTCGCGGGTGAGCATGAGATCAGGACCTTCGACATGAAGTCTGTCCGTCGCTTTGGCGTTATAAGGCTTCAGTGTGAGTTCGACTATCCCTCTCAGCGCAACGCTATCACCCCCTTGCTCGAAGACGGCAGAGTGGACGTTGGCCAGTGCTCCTAGACGACCTTCGAAATCGGCGGCAAGAGCGTCGATTGAATCCGCATCGCGACGGGTCATGCGAAAAATCGATGTCACGCTTGCCAGAATATTCTTGACGCGGTGGTTCAACTCAAAACGAAGCTCCCTCTCCCGCTCAATGGAATCTCGGACTTCCTGCTGGCGCAACCGAACAAGGAGGGCCGATTGGATACCGCTCACAAGCTCCAATGACGCAACTGGCCTCTGGAAAAATATATGTCTGGCTTCTCTAATCGGGCATTTGGGTCAAGCTCTTTTCTAATTTTCCGGCAGCCTGGTCGTTCACGCGGGTCACGCTTCTCTTCGCAGTCGATTGGCTCCCTTGCGTTCGGAGCCGCTGCATGCATGCATGGGATCAGGGTCTGGAGAGCCTCGCTTTGGGACGCGCTCGAAGCGCAGCAGACATTAACGGCTTCATCCATCCCGTCGTCCGCGTGGGACGATCCGGCCAGGATCGAGTTCGAAGGCTCTGTCAAATCATGCAGATGCCTCCGATCCGAACCGGAACTCTGTGCCGTCGATCCACATCCGATGAAGCACCACGGCAATCTTGCGGGCGACAGCGACGATGGCTCGCCGCCGTCCCTTGGTCTTCATCAACCGCACGCCCCAGGCCTTCAGGCTGCTCCAGGCAATCGACCGCATCAGCATCGCGTTGGCGGCTGCATAGAGCGTCGCCCGCACGTCGGCGTCGCCGGCATGGGAGATTCGGCCGGGATTGTCCTTCTCGCCGGACTGGAAGCGTCGCGGCGTCAGCCCGAAGTGAGCGCCGACAGTGCGCGAGCTTTTAAAGCGGATGGGATCGTCAACTGCGGCCTTGAAGCTCAAGGCCGTCACGTATCCGACACCTGGAACACTCATGAACCGCGTAGTGACGGAGTCTTGGTGCGCCGCCCGTCGGACACGTCGATCGAGTTCAAGTAAGGTTTCCAGGAGCATCTGCCTGGCCTGCAACATCGGTAGGAGCGCATGGCTTAGTGCAGGATCGCTTTCGATCGTGTCTCGGATGGCCGCATCGAAAGCACCACCCCGCAAACGCATCGGCAGCTTGACGCCGAAGACCTTCAGAAGCCCGCGGATTTCGTTTTCAAGGTCGATGCATTTGCGCTGCATGACCTTGCGGCTGGTGAGCAGCGCACGGATGTAATGGCTTTCGACGCTCTTCACATGCACCCGACTATACCAACCCGATCGCAGCAGTTGGGCGATGCCGCGAGCGTCGTTTTTGTCGGTCTTGTTGCGCATGGCCGAAAGAGCGGCATTGACCTGCCGAGCCTCCATACACACGACGTCGAACCCCGCTTCTTTCAGTCCGTAGGTCAGATGTTGAGTGAGCGTGCCAGCTTCCAGCCCAACCTGATGGATCGGTTCGCCAAACTCGCGCAGGCAGCGAACCAGGTCCGACACGTCGGATGGGACGGATCGCTCGAGCCGAACCTTCCCATCCTGGTCAATAATGCAGATCGCCACTGAGCGCAGCGACACGTCCAAAGAGCATAAAACATCGTCATCTCCCTTCATCTCGGTCAAGCCGAGATAGTAGTGGGAGCTCGCCCCTGCTGGGACCGCCCGATTACACATGCTTTCGGCCATCGCCCGTCGAGTTCGGCACGGATACGAGACTGCTGGGCCGATCGATCTAAAAGGACGAAGATTGGCAAGTCAGACCAGTTGGGCTGTGTGGCCAAATGGCTTGCTATGGCTTCGATTGTCGGAGGGTTCAGGGATTCGTGAGTGACAATTATCACGCCGGGGGATTCGGACAGCATCTGGTCGAGCCCGTGCTTGTTAGGTTCTTAATCGAGGAACGGTATGAGTGACGATAAAAAGCCAAAGCGACAGAATGTCGTGCACTGGCAACCTAGGCGGCCCGAATACCAGGATGCGCTGTGTTCAGGCCACCTACCTCCACCCAACGACGAGACTTTCGAGGAGTTGCTGCGGCGCTTGGATGAGGCCGAGGAAAAGCAGCAAAAATAGGCCTTGCCCGGCTATCCTAGAAGTCGTCTGCGGTTAGCGCCCTCAGCGGCGACTTGTCATTCACCCAACAGTGATAGTTCCGGTCAACCCTGCCGACGCGAATGATCAATCGATTCTCCGGACAGGGGCTGCGCGACGTACACGCGCTCGTCAACGAGAGCCGTCAGTCGGTGCAGCGCATCGAACGGCAATTACCGATCTTGAAAAGAACCCGCAGCGCGTGATTTTCGGTGGAGGTGGCAACGTTCCCGAGTACGACGGACGCACACGCCGTTGACTTTGGCCAATTCGCATCGCATGAGAGTCAACGGGTTGTCACGCTTCGCGGGGACGGGGGCATTGGTGAGTTCAAGAACGACTATTGCCGCTCTGCTGATGGCTTTGTCCGTTTCAGCCTGCGCCAGTTCCAAAAAGCTTGATACGTTCGATCTTTCCGGTGCTTCGCCATCTGTGTCTTCACCAAAGAAGCAGGGGCGTCAGATTCTGATTGCGGCGCCCTCCGCGCTCAAGGCGCTCGACGGCGAAAATGTCGTTGTCCGCTCCGGTCCGAATTCGATTGCCTTTCTTAAGGGCGCGCAGTGGGCCGATCGTCTGCCGAACATCGTACAATCGCGCTTCGTGCAGGCTTTCGAGAGCACCGGGCGTCTTGGCGGCGTCGGCCGTCCTGGTGAAGGCCTCGCCATCGACTATCAGGTGATCAGTGATATCCGTTCCTTCAATATCAACGTTTCCGGCGGTAATGCCGCTGTCGTCGAAATCGCCGTCAAGATACTGAACGACAAGAATGGAACCGTACGTTCGTCGCGCATCTTCCGCTCAACATCTCCGGTGGGCGGGCCAGCAAACGGGCAGGGCAATGCCTCCTATATCGCCGCGCTTGACAGGGCTTTTGATAGCGTTACGAGCGATATTGTCAAATGGACGCTTTCGGTGATTTGAGCGGGTCGCGATGCGACGCCAGAACGCTTCAGGATCGCGCTTTTAAGCCGCGAAGGATATCAGAGGATGCGTCTAGCGGCATCTCCTCTGGCTCGTAGCCCATGCCACCACCTTGATCTGCGGGTTGGCAATTGTACCTCTCAAAGCGCTTCCTTACGTAGTCTGCTGCTTCCTGCTATCGATGTGGCGCTGCCGCCGCTGCCTTTGAGAAATTCCCCTGACCCGAAGAAACAAGACCAGTTCCAGGTTCCCTTGCTCGGCCCATGCTCGACGGCGATTCACGAATGCTGTGAAATCATGGTGCCCGATCTCGCCGCCAATCTCGGTAGGTTTCCATCTGACTTGGTTCATCTAAAAGTGTTCCAAGTTTCATCGTTTGTCCCGTGCACTATATGCCCGTTAAAAAGTTGGAACAGTTTGATGTGGATAACTTTCCGCTCGGCCTGTCCAGCGGCGGATCCCTTCCTAGCGTGTGGGTTAGGAACCACGCGCTGATGCCATCATTCCCATATTTGATCGCTCAAAGTAGGAACGGCTAGTCAACGGAAATCACATCCCCTGTCCGACGGTCAACGCTAACCCTGATGTCATTGCCCCTTCGATCTGTACCTTCAACGACGTATCGCGATCTTGTTCTTCTGACGTCGTCTACATTTCTGAGGCCCTCGGATCGGGCGATCCGAACAGCCTGTCGCTCATCGATTTCCATAACTCGGCGGTCTGGTCTCTCGCGCTCAGGCTCCCGCAGCCGCAATCCATTGGGACCGAGCTCAATGGATTGCGCAAAAGTTTGCGGCGCAACGGTGGGCGTCACCAAGGTGGCCGCTCCAATGATGACCAATATCTTGAACATGATGTTCTCCCGGTAATTGTCCCGCCTGAAGATCTAAACGTCCAATTCGTAGTAGCGTTCCGTTTTCGAGCACGCTCCTTTAGAAGACCGCTGCGCACCTTACCCAGGAGATGGTCCCATTCGGCTATCGCGGATGAATCGGCGTATTTGCGGAAAAGCCGCGCACGACGAACTAGCGGGCGGTCCGGAGCGAGAATCCGCCTTTGTTCCAGAAACGGGGCGGATCGGCCAGTCAGTAACCCTTCCTTTGAAATGCCGATCAGGGCCGTCGCGCGGTTTTATGCACAAAGCTGCGGCCACTACAGACGAGATCACATGGCCGGTATCAGGATCGCGGACAGGTTCTGAAACATGCACATCTGGAGGCGGATCGTCGGGTTGGATGTTCGGCTTCACGCCACACCTTCAACAGGCGCTCCAGATTGGAACGACTGCCCGTGTAGCCGCGGTTCTTGATATCGTGAAATAGATGGCGCCCAATGCGGTTTCCATTCTTCCAGCATTCAGCCAGAAAAGTTTCAAAATACAACGGCGATGTCGGATTCAATGCTGCCCGGTTTCTGTCTCGAGGTGCGTTAGAAGTGAGCCAATTCGCGATGCTGCGGCGCTCGTATCCGGTCCGCCTTGCAATCTCGCTGTAGGTGAGGCCCTGCTGGCGCAAAGCTTGAAGCGTGGCAAATATTTCCTGACGGGATTGTCTGTGCTGCAAGCGGGCTCGGCGATGTTGTGCCGTAGCGCTGGCGATCGCATCTTCGGAGAGAATGGGTCTAACATGGGCGTGGCCATAAACGCTCATCTGTTCCTTGATCGCCGCCCGGAGATTTTGGACCAGATGAAAACGGTCAGCCACCTGGCGGGCCTGCGGTGCGCCCTCCCGGGCTGCCTGGGCATACAGGCCACAGCGATCTCGGCTAACAACTTCGATCGTCGGACGTTCTTGCAACCATGCTTTTGCGCTCTCAACGCTGCGGTCGTCCAGAACATCGACGACCGATTGACGCTCAAGATCGACCATGATCGTGCCGTACCGCGAGGAATGCCGCCAGCTCCAATCATCAATGCCTACAACCCGAATATTGTCTTTTTGCAGGGACGCCGGACTATTGCGCTTCAATTGCCGCAAGATCGTGTCGTCACTGACCAGCATGCCGAGCCGATGCAACAAGTATTCACCCGGCCGACCGCCGATCTTGTGGCCAATCAAGCGTACAATCTCGGCCATCCGTTCAGTTCGTCGCGTGTAGGGTGAAGCAATCTCGGGCAGATCTTGTGCCAGCTCCAGTCACCTACGAATGGAGTTCCTGGGTGCCTAGAGCGAGATATTGCGCTTAGGCTGCTGCAAAACGGTGTCGTAGCTTTGCTACTCCATAGGAGCGGAGCTTGTCGGTGATCATTCACTTGGCACGAGCCTCTGCTTTCTCAGGAGCCTTGTTAGCAATCGCTTTGCTGCCTTGGTGTTGCGGCAGCTTTGCTGCCTTGGTGTTGCGGCGGTTCTGGACGATTTCATCGAGCACATATCCGTCCTGGTCGACGGCCCGCCACAACCAGTGTTTTCTGCCAGCGATACTGATGACGACTTCATCCAGGTGCCAGATATCAACGCGGCTTGGCTGCTTGCGGAGCAGACGCCGGGCATACTTCGGACCGAACTTCCATGCCCAACGGCGGATGGTCTCATAGGAAACCACAATGCCACGCTCAAGCAACCTTTCTTCGACCAGCCGCAAACTCAGTGGAAACCGGAAATAAAGCCAAACCGCGTGCGCGATGGTCTGGGGTGGAAAACGATGGCGCTTGTAGCGGATAACAGGCATGTTCATGTCGTCACATCTATGTCCAAACTCGCTCACCGACAGTTAATGTGACAAGCCCGCTTGCGGTGCTGCCCGCAAAAAGCCGGGATGTTGTTTCTTAGCTTTTGGGCTCGCACCCGCATGCAATCTTGCTATCCCCCGAAAGGTGCCCGTAACGATGCGTCTGTTGCTGATCGAAGATGACGTGATCCTTGGATCGTCGTTAAAGAAAGCGCTTGAGAAACATGCCTATGGAGTGGATTGGATCCAGGACGGCGAATCCGGGCTCGCTGCGCTGGAGGATTTGAACTTCAGCGTTGTGGTACTCGACGTCAACTTGCCGAAACTCACGGGAATCGAAGTGCTGAGAGCAGTGCGGCAAAAGAAGAATATGGTTCCGATCTTGCTGCTGACCGCGCGGGATACTCCGCTACAGAAGGTTGAGGGCCTTGACAGCGGCGCTGACGATTATCTCGTCAAGCCTTTTGATCTCGATGAGCTGTTAGCACGGCTTAGAGCACTGATAAGGAGGCGGGACGGACGTTCCGATGTGGTCCTGAGGTGCGGAGATGTTGAAGTCGACCCCGCCGCCATGGTGGTGCGTAGCACATCGGGACAAGTCGCGATGACGGCCAAGGAGTTTCAGATGCTGAAGCTCCTCATGGAACGCGCCGGCAAGTACGTTACAAAAAGCGACATTGAATACGCGCTTTACAGTGCGGAAAGTGCTGTGGAGAGCAATACGACGGAAGTGGTCATCTACAATCTCCGAAAGAAACTTGGCAGCGACTTCATCAAGTCTATCCGCGGCGTCGGATACATGGTCGAGCAATGATCAGATCAACGCTGACGCGCAAACTGTTTTTCAGAATTGCTCCAACAATTCTGATCACCATAGCCGTCATCGGCGCGTTTGCCTTCCGCAGCGCCACGCGCGAAATCAACAACATCTACGACGCACAGTTGATCAACGACGCGAATGTCCTTTGGACGCTGCTGGAACGCGAGGTCCAAAAACCGGGCATCCATAAATTCAAGCAGGTCAACGATATCGATCTGGCGATGGGCAACCAGCTGGCAATTAACGAAGATGCGGACGACTATGCGGACGCACACATGTTTCGTGCCTGGAAAGACGGGGAGATCCGCGTGTTCTCCAGTACCGCGTTCCCCAAGACCATTCCGGAGCAGCCGGCCGGCTTTACGGATTTGACGTATAAGGGTGAAGCCTGGCGGGTCTACTCGCTGCCAATTCCGCAAACGACAATCGTTGTGGAGATTGGAGAAAAACAGGCTTTGCGCAGGACACTTGTTTCGAACATTCTGCTGAACCTGTCTTTTCCATTGTTGGTGCTCTTTCCGCTCATCGCAGTTTTGATCTGGTTCGGTATCAAGAACGGCCTCAGCACAATTCATGGATTGGTCCGCCAGATTCGCAGCCGTTCGCCTGACGATCTTTCGGTGATTCCCCTCGATACATTGCCGAGAGACCTTTCCCCGCTCGGCAGATCGATCAATCAGCTTCTTGACAAGCTTGACCGCTCTCTGACGGCCGAAAGGCGCTTTGCCGACCATGCAGCCCATCAGCTGCGAACCCCTCAAGCATCTTTGAAGTTATTGCTGCAAATGCTGGCGAACGCGGAAAGCGAGCAAGAGCGCAAAATCATCGTCGGCGACCTCGTCGCCAGCAATGAAAAAGCAATGCACCTGATCGAGCAACTGCTCCGTGCCGCGCGCGTGAGCCACCAGCCAATGCAGTTGAAAAGCGTATCTCTGTACAACGCCGTGGCTTCTGTGATCGCTGAGTTCGGCAGTATCATCCATCAGAAGAAACTCGATGTCTCCCTGCACGGCGATGAAAGCGCGCAGGTCAATGCCGATGAATCGCTTCTTCGGCTGATGGTCGCCAATCTCGTCGACAACGCGATCAAGTACACCCCGAGCGACGGTGCCATCGAAGTATCGATCACGGCCAGGCAGGATTGCTGGCTATTGTCGATCAGCGATAGTGGGCCTGGAATCGCGGCGCAACATCGCGAAGCTGTGTTTCAACGCTTCTACCGGGTCGATACGCCGCATGCTGAGGGGGCGGGGCTGGGCTTGGCGATCGTTGCCGATATTATTGACCGTTTCTCCGCCACCATCGCATTGAATGCTGCGGGATCAGGCAGAGGATTGAGCGTCGACGTGCTGATGCCGAGAGCATAGCGCGCGTCTTCAGGCGATTTCAGTTTCGTTTCATTTTGGCATAATTCTGCACTCAGGCACGGCTGATAGAACCCCCGCACGATTGTGCAAGGAGTTTTTAAATGCACGTGTACTGCGATTTCGATGGAACGATTTCGGTCGAGGATGCGACGGATTTTGTTCTTTCAAACTTGGCTAATCCCGCATGGGAAGCCATCGAACAACAATGGCAAGAGGGCGAGATCGGTTCGGCAGAATGCATGCGCCGCCAGATCGGCTTGATCCACGCCAAGCAACATGAACTCGATGATGTGCTTGAAGATGTCGTTATCGACCCGACCTTTGCTGCATTCGCAAATTTCTGCAGCTGCCGCGCCGTGCCGCTCACCATCGTCAGCGATGGCGTCGATTACTTCATCAAGCAAATTCTCGTGCGCAACAACCTCAGCCATATTCCCGTCGTCGCCAACAAGTTGACGATCGTCAATCCGGACGGGAAACCATCTTACCATCTGACCTCTCCGCACGCCGATCAAGATTGTTTGTCAGCCGCCGGGGTTTGCAAGTGCAGATCGCTGACGCCGCGTGATTTGCGGGTCTATGTCGGCGACGGCCGTTCGGACTTCTGCGTTTCCCATCAACCGGAACTGGTCTTCGCCAAGGGGAAACTGGCTGATTACTGTTTTGCCGAGGACATCCCTTTCATTGCGTATGAGACCTTTGCCGATCTCACCCATAGCCTCAAGAGCGCGATACCGAGCCTGAAGGGCGACGCCTTGATATCTCCCCGCCACGTCGCCGCATAATCACAAGCGAGAACCTTTAATGAACACAAAATTTGTCATCAAGCAGCCTGAGCTCGTATCTCCGCTGCCGAACTCGGAACTCGAATTGCGCCTGCTTGAGGAGACCTATTGTTCTCACGGCGATACTGTCCACTACGCCCAGCAGCCGAGCTTTTTCGAAACTTGCGAAGGCTCCTACCTTTACGACAGCAAGGGTACGCCGTTCCTCGATCTGCAGATGTGGTATTCGGCGGTCAATTTTGGCTACCGCAACCCGCGCCTGAACGCCGCCGCACATCGGCAGCTGGACACCCTGCCTCAGGTGGCGTCGCAATATCTGCACCGGGAAAAGGTCGAACTCGCGGCCATGATTGCCCAAGACGCAGAACGGAAATTCGGCTCGAAAGGACGTGTTCATTTCAATGTCGGCGGCTCGCAGGCCATCGAGGATTCGCTGAAGCTTGTGCGCAACTATTCGGGCGGAAAGAGCCTGATGTTCGCCTTCGAGGGTGGCTATCACGGGCGCACGCTTGGTGCCTCGGCGATCACGTCGAGCTATCGCTATCGCCGGCGCTACGGGCACTTCGGCGAGCGCGCACAGTTCATCGAGTTTCCCTATCATTTTCGCGGTCCGAAAGGCATGAGCAAAGAGGAATACGGCCACCAGTGCGTGCAGAAATTCGCGCGGCTGTTCGAGAGTGAATACAACGGCGTGTGGGATCCCAAAGCGGGCAAGGCGGAGTTTGCCGCGTTCTACGTGGAGCCCATTCAGGGAACCGGGGGCTATGTCATCCCTCCCATGAACTTCTTCAAGGAGTTGAAGCAGGTCCTTGACCAGCATGGGATCCTGCTCGTGGTCGATGAAATCCAGATGGGCGTCTACCGGACAGGCAAGATGTGGTCGATCGAACATTTCGGTGTCAGCCCGGACATCCTCGTCTTCGGCAAGGCAATCACCAACGGTCTCAATCCACTTTCGGGCGTCTGGGCGAAAGAGGAAATCATCCACCCGGGCATTTTCCCTCCAGGTTCAACGCATTCCACCTTCGCCAGCAATCCGATGGGAACCGCCGTGGCACTGGAAACCATGAAAATGCTTGAGGAGGAGGATTTCGGTGCCGCGATCGTCGAGAAAGGCGCTTACTTTCTCGACGGGCTAAAAGAACTGCAAAAACGCCACCGGATCATCGGCGATGTGGATGGGCTGGGTTTGGCCTTGCGCGTCGAAATATGCACCGAAGATGGTTTTACGCCGGACAAGGCGGCGATGGACTGGCTCTGCGGTGAGGGGATGAAGGGTGATCTCAGTGTCGGCACGAACATGTACGGGCTCGTCCTGGATGTTGGCGGTTACCACAAGAATGTCATCACCCTCGCGCCCAACCTTTTGATCAGCCGCGACGAGATAGATCTTGCCCTGATGCTGCTGGATCAGCTTTTTACCCGGGCTTCGAAGCGATAGGCCGATGCAACTCCTGCTCCTCCACCTTGACGATGCGCTCGAGTTGCAGCCCGATTTCATCCGCGCCTGCCTGAATACAGGCGCTGGTGAGATACAGGCCGAGAATGAAGGACAGGCCATCAGGCTTTGGGGCAAGAACCCCGATCTGTCTGCCGTCCGGACCAAGCTTGCGCGCAGGATGCTGCGCGGGAGAAAGGATGCACATTTGTGTTTCATGGGCTCAGGTGATTTTCATCACGTCACCGCGCTGTTGCTCGACGTCGCCCTCGAAAAGGACGGAAAGCCGGCCACGGTGATCCATTTCGACAACCATCCCGATTGGGTTCATTTCAAAGGTGGCATCCATTGCGGCTCATGGGTCAATAGGGCGCTGGAACACTCCCAGGTTCGCAAGGTCATCACTGTCGGCGTCTGCAGCGACGATCTGAAGAAGCCTGAGTGGAAGGGAGCAAATCTTTCGCTGCTGAAGAAAGGCAAGCTTGAGCTCTATCCCTACGACCATCCACCGAGCCGGGTCAAAAAGGAATATGGGTCTGGGTCGAGCTACCGGCAGGATTCCGGCTCGCTCTGCTGGAACACGATTGCCGCTATCGGTGAGCAGAATTTCATTGATCGTCTCTTGTCGCGGATAGAAACGGAAGCAGTCTATCTGACGATCGACAAGGACGTGTTGTCCCGGGACGATGCTGTCACGAATTGGGATCAGGGTAGCATGAGGCTGCCCTATCTCCTGACGCTGATAAGCGAAATCGGCTGTCGCCACCGCATCGTCGGCGCAGACGTCACCGGCGACTATTCGATCCCGGCCTATGCGGGCGGGTTATGGACGATGTTTTTGAAACACGCCGAGATTCTGCTGGATCAGCCCCGGCGGCCTCGGGATCCGCACCTCGCAACCAACATTAACACCGCAGCCAATCACGCCCTTCTCGAAGTTATTGCGCAGGCCATGCCATGAGCGGCACCCTGACCCTGCCAATGCTGGCGCTGATCAGTTTTTGCATTCTTGCGGAAATGGCGCGTGAGGTCTGCTTCAAACAGGCCGCGCACGCTTCGACGCTTCGTCAGGCATTGGTGAAACCCGCCACCTGGGTGGGCATCGTCTTTTGGGCGGTGGAACTGTTCGCGTGGATGATGGTGCTCGAACACGTGCCGCTATCCATCGCCTTTCCAATGATGGCGCTGAGCTATGTTGTCATCGTTGTCGCCGGAGCCTGCTTTTTCAAGGAACACGTCAATCTGCGTCACGCGGCTGGAGTTCTTCTCATCACGGCCGGCGTGACGTGCGTTGGAGCAACAGGACTATGAAACTCTTCACTCACACCAAATGGGATGCCGCGCCCGTGATCGCGGCAATCGCTCACCTATTCTTCAATATTTACCTCATCGCCGGATTTCACAGCCGCCCGCTATGGCTGTCCGTTGTTCTGGGTTGCGTTTACGCCGTCTCGATCTCGTGGAATATCAACAGCATCTCCCACAATTTCATTCACACCCCCTATTTTGCCGCGCGCCCGCTGAACTATGTCTTCAGCCTGCTGGAATCCATCACCATCGGCTTTTCGCAGGCCTACTATCACTGGATCCATATGCGCCACCATTCGGGCAACAGCGACAAGCCGAATGAAAAGGGTGAAACAATCGATTGGTTGTCTATTTACAGACACGGCAAAAACGGCGAACCGGAAAACGTCTGGAGCTACACGTTCCTCAGCTTTTTTCGCGACGATATCGGCGATATTCATAAAGGCGTTGCCCGCACCCGGCCGTTCGACGCGAAATGGGGCCGCTTCGAGCTCTACGCGTTCTTTGGCGCGGTCGGTCTCGCGCTGATCTATGACTGGCGCGCTGTCCTGTTTTTCGTGCCGTTCTATTATTTCGGCAATTGCCTGTCATCGCTCAACGGCTATTACGAGCACCTTCACGGCGATCCGGAGGAACCGATAGCCTGGGGCGTCAGCAGCCACAATCGTTTCTACAATTGGCTGTGGTTCGGCAACGGCTATCACGCCGAGCATCATTATCGTCCGCGCACACATTGGACGAAACTCCGCTCCTTCCACGAACAGATCGCGGACCAGCAGGAAGAAGCCGGTGTTCACGTCATCAGCACCTGTCACGCGCTCGGGTTCATGGCGAAGGAAAACCGCGAGTTGGAAATCTCGAATGCAGATCGCTGACCCGTTTGGATATTTCATGGAGGGCACCAACGGCAAAGGCGTCCTTCTTGTGCACGGTCTGACCGGCGCACCCGCGGAAATGCGGCTTGTGGCGCGGCAACTGAACCGCCGGGGCTATACGGTCTATGTACCGCTTCTCGCCGGTCATGGTGGCGATGTGCGAAAGCTGCGAGGCACGCGCTGGCAGGATTGGCTGGAGAGTGTCGAGCAGGCAGTGGAGCAGTTGACCGCCTATACCAGTGAGATGTTCGCTGCCGGCATCTGCGTCGGCGGCAAGCTGGCGCTTCTGGCTGCGCACGAGCAGCCCGGAATGCTCAAGGCTGTGGCGATTTACTCTCCGTGCTTTCTCTATGATGGCTGGAACGTGCCGTTCTATTACCCGTTGCTGTCGCGCAACATCACCTGGTTGGCGCATGTCCCTTTTCTGGATCGCCTGAATTTCAGTGAAACTTCGGCGCTTGGCGTCAAGGACCAGCGTATGCGCCGGATGATGGAGAGCATGTCGCGAGAGGGCATCCTCGAGAAATTCCCCGGCAAGGGGCTGGTAGAGATGTACCGCCTGGGGAGGGCACTCAAACACGAGCTGCCGCATATGCTGACGCCCACGTTGATCCTGCATTCAAGGGAGGACGACCTCAGCAGTCCCGTCCATGCTCGTTATATCAGCGACCATATCGGGGCGCCAAACGAGTTGCGCTGGATCGATGACAGCTACCACATGATCCATCTCGACCGGCAGCACAGGCAGGTCGCAGATCTCACCGCCGATTATTTTGGAGTGGGCCATGCTTCAGACCATCTCTGAATCAACGCTTACCAGGATACGGTTACCGGCGAAAGACAATCCGCTCATACAAACGCGCGTTGTGAATTCGATCCGGGAAGTCGGTAAGCAAGCGTGGAACGCCTGTTTCGAAGATGAGGTCGAAGATTTCGATTGCCTTCTCGCGATCGAAGAGGCCGGGATCGAAGGTTTCGCCTGGCGCTACGTAACGGTAGTTGAAAACGGGACCGTAATCGCCGCCCTGCCGGCATTCATTACCGGTTACCAGCTTGAGACGACGTTGGAAGAAGGACCTGTGCGCCGTTTCATTCGTCGGATGCGAGGCTTCTTTCCTGGTTTCCTCACGTTGAAACTCGCGTGTCTCGGCTCCCCGTGCACGGAAACGGGCAAGCCCGGCTTTTGTGCCAACGTCCCTTCAGAACGCCAGCCTGAGTTGCTGGCGCGACTTATTGCCGGGCTCGAGAAGCACGCGGACAATAACGGTTGTTCCCTGCGGGGCGTAAAGGATATTCCTGAGCCTTGTGCGTCGGCGTTCGCGCCGGTATTTACGCAATCAGGATTTGCTTCCATTCCCGGGCTTCCGACAGCTTGTCTCGATATCGATTTCGACTCGATCGAAAGCTATCTGGGCTGCTTGTCCTCAGGAACCCGCAAGGACATGCGCCGGAAACTGAAATCTTTTGATCGCATCAGGATCGAGACACGAACCGACCTTGCAGACCTCATGCCGCGCGTCATGGCTCTTTATAATGAGACACGAAGCCGGAGCGAATGGCAGTTCGAAGCTCTTACCGCTGGATATTTTGCCGGCATTCTCGACCGTATGTCCGGGAAGTCATTCTGCACCTTGTATTTTGCAAATGAGAAGCTGCTGGCAGCCAATATTCTCGTCCACAACGAAACGACAGTCATCGACAAGTTCTTCTGCATGGACGGAGAGGAGGGCCGCGCCTACGATCTTTATTATCTAAGCTGGTTCGCCAATCTGCGTTATTGCATCGACCACCGCGTCGCCCGCTATCAGAGCGGCCAGGCTTATTATGAAAACAAACTACGGCTCGGCAGCAGGCTCACTGCAAACACAATGTATTTCAAGCATCGGAACAAGGGCGTCCAATGGCTGCTAAGGCTTGTATCGCCCCTGTTTGGCGTGGATGAGCCTCCTGGAGGCGCTTCATGAACGGCCTGCGTCTTTCCTGGTTCGCCATTCCGGTGCTGAACACGTTGTTTCAGATTTTCATCAAGCTTGCTGCCGATGCGGGGGGTGATCATGCCAGTGGCTGGCTTTCCGGATCACTCGCATCGCCCTGGTTGCTTGCGGCCGTTGCAGTCGAAATCGTCTGCTTCCTGATCTGGATGCAGGTCCTGTCTGAGCTCGATCTGAGCAAGGCGTTTCCCCTTTCTGCTTTAAGTTACGTGCTGGTTCTCCTGTCGAGCTGGCTTTATTTCCGGGAGCAGATCACCACGCTCCAGTTGCTTGGAAGCGCGCTCATACTTGGCGGAGTTTGGCTGATCGGGACGGCTTCCGGACATGGCAGCCCTCAACAAAGCACGCAGGAGATCAAGTTTCCGCCAGTTACGACAATGCGAGCCAGACGATGAAATGACCAGACACTTCCAATTTCCAGATGATGGTTCCCACAAACGCCCCAAGACGCTTGCCGATCGTGCGCTGCATGCCGCGCTCCTTCGCATCGTTGGCAAAGGTCGCCTGACTGTCACGACCGCGAAGGGCAAAAGATTGTCTTTCGGAGATGGCAGCGGACCCGCGGTATCGGTGAGGTTTACCGACAGTCGGGCACAGTTGGCTTTTCTGGCCGACGCAGATATGCGGCTTGGCGAGCTTTTCATGGAGGGCCGCTTTGTCGTCGAGGAGGGCTCTATCTATGACTTCATCGCGCTGCTGTTGCGAGAAGCCCAGAACAGCAGCCATCCTTGGCCAGCGCGCTTCATAGACTCTCTGCGCGCCAGATTCCGCAAGCTGAAATGGCCTAATTTGCCCGGCCGATCGAAGCGAAACGTTGCACACCATTACGATCTCGACGGACGGCTCTACGAGTTGTTCCTCGATACGGATCGTCAATATTCCTGCGCTTATTTCGAACATCCCGATCAGTCGCTCGAAGAAGCACAATTGGCGAAGAAGCGACACTTGGCGGCCAAACTCCTGCTCGAACCGCATCAGCGCGTTCTGGATATCGGCTGCGGTTGGGGCGGTCTTGCGCGGCATATCGGTGCAAGGCTGACAAAGGGTGAAGTACTGGGCATAACCCTGTCCGAAGAACAGCTGGCATATGCACGGTCATCACTTGGCCAGGGAGACAGCCGCGTCTCATTCGAGCTGCAGGATTACCGCCACCTGAAAGGCCGATTCGACAGAATCGTATCGGTCGGCATGTTCGAACATGTTGGCGCCGCGTCGTACGGTACGTTTTTCAAAACATGCGCAAGATTGCTTGATGACGATGGCGTCATGGTTCTCCACACGATCGGCTGCTCGTCTACTCCGGGCTTCACCACACCGTGGCTGAACAGGTACATTTTCCCGGGCGGTTACATTCCTTCATTGTCCGAAATTGTTCCCCACATCGAGAAGGCGGGAATGATGGCAACCGACGTGGAGGTGCTGAGGCTCCATTATGCCTCAACGCTCGAAATTTGGCGCGAGCGTTTTATGGCGAAGCGGGAGGCGGCGAAAGCGCTTTATGACGAACGATTCTGCCGGATGTGGGAGTTTTATCTGGCGGCGGCGGAGGCAGCGTTCCGATACGAGGACCTGGTTGTGTTCCAGATTCAGATGGCCAAGCGCAACGGAGCTGTTCCCCTCACCAGGAACTACATTCGCGATGACGAACTGCACGCAACGAGAAATCTCGGGCCCCTCTTCCCGGCACCGTAACGCAGAATCAAAATCCGATGTGGAAGGACCGGCTCAGCACAATGCCGATTGTATTCTGGTTCGGCGATCCAATCTCGGTCACGATCGGGCTGTCGGCAGCATCCCCGACCAGCCTGTCAAATTTGTTATAGACCAGCACGCTCGTTTTGGCATTGATCTGATAGGTAGCGCCAACGACGAAGCCGACTGATTTGAAGCCGGCATCCGGTGAGAATGCGCTCAGCCTGCCGTTGTCGAATGCTTCGGCAGCACTTACGCCGAAACTGTTTTCCATATATGTCGAATCGGCGAACGAGGCCCGGGGACCTGCCGAGAACACGAGATTCTCGCCAAAAGGCTGGAACCAATCAACCGCAAAGTCCGCGACAAAACCGTCATCGCTCTGAACGCCCTGGCGGGCTTCGGCTCGTACCCTCAGCCGGTTGTCGATCAGCCAGTATTGGGCAAAAGCGCCGACATCGACACTCCAGTTGATATCGTGCACGCCAGGTACGTCAGACTTCGAACGGTTGCCTCTGATATTGGCAGCAGGTCCGAGCTCAAGCCCGCCGAGCTCGATTAGGGAAAAATCGATACTATCGTCTGGAGCGCTCAAACCCGCTGGTTCGTTGGCCCGGCGGATATCGAAATTGGGTACAAAGGTAAAGTCATCGTCTCCCGAGCCCTCAAACGTCGGCCCGTATTCGGTTCCGGCGCCCAAGGTCACAATCCAGCCCGGACTGTTTTCGCCGGATGGGGCCGCTGGCTTGTCCGCAGCGATGGACGCCGTGGCGGACGAGATGGTCACCATCACGGCGACCAATTGCATCGCTCGGCATCTCACGCTCACTCGATCAACGAACAGTGCCATCTAGTCCCACCCATCACGCTGCAGTCTGCTAATTTGGATCGCCAAGATAATAGTCTCTTCTACAGGAATCATGAAAGCCCGGCCAGCGTTCTAATACCTCAAAGATACGGTCCATGGTATAGAAGATCAGGGATTTAAATATTGACGATTATGTCAAGTTTAATAACTCGTGTCTGTTCACGCGTTGCAGATGGATTCATGACGGGCTTTCCAAATTCGACTCTGGCACTGAGCGGCAACACAACGGCTCACGATATTACGTCTGATCGGAATGGGAATATCTATCGGGTCTTCGTCTATCGCCCAGACGGCGAAGCGCTGAGCAAGGTTGGCCGGTGCGTTATATGACCGATGTCAAGGTTCCGTCGCAAATTTCCCATATGACTGAAGTGAACAGAGCGGTAACGGATTGTTATGTTGGACGATTACGGTCGGGCTAATCGTATTTTAGCGTCGCAGGGGGCTGCGATGCCTTTGGTGACATCAGCGTCCGCAATCGCAACAATTCAAATATCTATCTGCTGTCCTGTGCCCGCGCCGCGTAATATCATTTTGCAGCCAGACCCCGCAGTTCACAGCATCTAGCGGAATGGAACCTGGTCGCGTCAATACTGATGGTAGGATCGCGAAATATTGAATATTTAGGCTTCAAGAAGATGCTATAATATGAACTCCTTTTAATGGAGGCACTTATGCTGAACTTTGGTAAAGGTCCTCATCACAACCACATGCCGCACTTGGATCAGGCGGAGTTCATCCTACTAGTCTTTTTGGTTGCTTCAGTTGCTCTTGCGATGGGCTCCGACTGGCTTTCCGGCGCGCTAATGAGCTGATTTAAAACTTCGCCGGACTGGCCATCTCTTCCACCAAAGCATCGACCGCCCGCTGAACCTTCGGCCTGAGCCGGAAGACTTGCCTGAACTGGCTCCGGCGCCACGATTATCCAATTTCCAGAAAGGCTCCTACATCGGCGGCCCGTTCCACAGCGATGCCGGATGGCGGCGGATACGGGACGACGATCCTGGAGCCTCGGCCGATGTCGTCGCCCGTTTTGCGGTTGAGAGATGATTCCGTTGCGTTTGCGCCGCGTTCGGCCAATGACGGCCTGACGCAGAAAAAGGACCGCTGCAGGGGGGAGGAGAGCAGCGGTCCTGATTGTAAATACGCCGCGGGAGGAGGTGCAGCGCATTTGATGTTGGGGCTTCCGGGAGGAGAGAACCCGACATTCCCTAAGATAGCACCGCTTAAATTCGTGGCAACAACGACCCTGCATATTTGGTGTGCAAATTGTCGCATTGCGCAATAGCTGTGGGTCAATCGCTCCATTCCACCTTTTTTCGCACCTGCGGCCCATTTCAGAAAACAAGGGCTTGGGGCTCTGCCCCTTGGCACGCTCCGCGCTCCGCTGTTCCGCACGAGCTCGGGGCAAGAGCAGACCACTTCGCGGGAAGGAGAGGATACCCCATGGAACGATCATCATCGTCCCCTCAACGAACTGAGCGTATCGGTATTGAACGGGCGCCAATGGCATGGACCCCGCCCTCGCGGTGACGTGGTATCCTGAACGTCAATTGTAATGACAGAGATGAAGGAGGTGTCATAAAGTTGTTCGGATTGGCGCTGGTGCACGGATCTGGACTTGAACGGATGGCGATCTTTGAAACGGCTGATTATGCCGTGGCTGTCCTACGGCGGACGGATTTCGGGCGTGCGCAGTCAAGCATGCGGTTGAGAACGGCGCAGCCGATAGCGACTTCGGTCTGCTGACCAGACAGCGATCGGGCTCGCAGACGCCGGCCAATGATGGACTTGTATCGCCCTATGGCGGTCTCGATCAACGAGCGTTTGCCGTAGCCGTTGGAGACCTGCCATTTCATCCGGCCGGCTCTGCTGATTGCGGCGATATGCTGGTCCCTTTGGCCGGGAGGTCTATCGTCGATTGCTTCAACTGCGTTGGTACGCGGCGGAATGACGATGGCAGCAGCCGCGCTATGATCGATGACTGCGTCGTAGATTGGCTTTCCATCATAGGCACCGTCGGCAGTAAACTGTCCGATCGGATCGCCAATCTGGTCGAGTAGTGGCTCGACTTGAGAGACATCGCCAGTGCCCTGATCCGTCAGGGTATGTGCAATGATCTCGCCGCTATCGGCATCCAGTGCCATATGCAGCTTTCGCCAACCACGGCGGGATCTGACGCCATGCTTCTCCTCCAGCCACCGCCCCGCGCCGTAAACCTGCAGGCCAGTACTGTCCACCAGAACATGCAACGGTCCGTCCGTTGAAATCTGACGATCTGGCCGTTTTCTGGGCGATTGCCATGTTCGTGCCCGACGGCTCAGGGTGGTATGATCGGGGACAGCGAGCCCCAGCCCCATCAATTGCAGCACAGATGCCAACAAACCCTCTGCATGTCGCAGCCGTAGGCCAAACACGAAGCCCAGCGTCAAGGCGGTCTCAATTGCCAGATCGGAATAGCGGTGCTGGCCGCCCCGGGTCTTGCGTCGTGGCGCTTGCCACCCGGACAGAGCATCTGGTGTCAGCCACAAAGTCAAGCTGCCGCGTCGACGGAGTCCCGCTTCATACTCCGGCCAATTCGTCACCCCGAAGGTCATCTTCTCAATATGATGACGGCGGGCGCTATGGTGTTTGAAAGGCATGACTACACGACTAAGGCTATTGCGGTTGCCTCTGCCTAACTCAAACCGCTGAACGATCCGTGCACCAACGCCTTCGGTTTGCGCTTAACGCCCTGCTTCTCGGTATCCAGCACCAGCGGCTCGACACATCCAGACGGCGTCGGCGGCAGAGGACGCTGCTCGACAGGCTTTCCGAACTCCTTCCGGATCCAATGTCCGGACGACGGAGTTGGGATATCGGCGTGGCGCAGCAACGTGCTGAGTATTCCTGTGGTAGTCCCGAGCTCGGCAACCAAGTGCGACATCGGCTTCGACCAGACGCGGTCATAGAGCTCTTGGCGGGTGAAGCGGTGTTCCATGGCAATTCAACAAAGCAGTGATTGTGGGTTGTCGACGAAAGGATGTGAGCAATATCAGATAGAATGTAATAAGAACATGCATTGGCCTTACGCAGGACCGTTCTGTGCCTCGAAAACCGCATAAGTTACGTCATTCCTGATTGCGGGCAGCCGCAGGGTTTGAACCAGATTTGTTTGGCGTGATAAACACTCTGCGGTTAGGGTCGATCGGATGGAAGTTACGCCAACGGCAGGGATGTATCATCAGTGAGTGACGCACGTTGGGACGGGGATATTTCGGTATTTCGGAGCTGGAGGAACAGCTTCTGGATTCCAGCATCCGTCGTTCTCCCAAAATTGTGGCCAATTTGCTCGCAGATGAATTTATCGAATTTGGCAGTTCTGGTGCCGTTTATAACAAACGAACGGTGATTGACGCTCTTGCAAAAGAACATCTCGACGAAAATCAGCCCTTGCGTTCGGCCCATGATTTTTGGGTGCAGAAGCTGTCTGATAGTGTCGTACATGTCACTTATCGTACGGTCAGGAAATTCCCCGAGACGGGTTCTGAACACAGCTCCTTACGCAGTTCCATCTGGAAATTTATCGACGGGCGCTGGCAAATGCTGTTTCATCAAGGTACGCCGACTCAAAGCACGAGGTAGATTGAAGTCAGGAAACGCATGGCCGACATCTCTATCAACGCAGCCAAAATTCAATACTCGACACCACACGTGGAAACGATAAAGGCGCTCCTTCAAGACCGCTACGACCTGTCAGCACCACTCGACGTTACTTTTTTGCGCCGAGGCTTCAACGACTCTTTCGAAGTCCGTTCAGGCAAGGAAAAATTGGCTGTCCTGCGATTGTCCGGCTCGCGGGCACGGGGGCAGGAACACGTGGAGACGGAGACCCGTTTGCTCGCCTTTTTGGAAGGAGCGGGTGTCCCGGTAGCAGCCAATACAGACGCGGGACGGAAGGTTGTTTTCCCGGCTTGAATTACTACAGGGCGAGCGATCCGCTGTTTTGTTTCGGTATGCCGAAGGCGAAGAGCCAGGTTATTACTCGGCAGCAGACGCGAAGGCACAAGGCGTGACGATGGCGCGTATCCATGATGCCGCTGACGGTTTTCCCCGATGGAATTCCGGAGCGAACCGCCTTGACCTTGATCATCTGCTCCACTGTCCTCTTGCCACGTATTGGCTTTAGGACTTCTCGACATTGACGCTGCCAAATCTCTCACCGATCTGGCGTCAAGGCTCTCATCTTCTGTGACTGCCATTGACGCCCTGACATGGGTAAGCTGCCATGGCGATTGTCATGGGGGCAATGCCAGGATTGCAAAGGATGGCCCGTTGAAAGGCCAGGCGATATTCTTCGATTTCGATGATGGCGGCCCCGGATATCTCGCCTATGATCTCGCCGTCTTTCTGTGGTCTTTAACTCTTCACGGGAGTGGCTTTGCACTTTGGCACGCCTTCATCGAAGGGTATCGGAGCGTGCGGTCGATAAACCCGATAGATTTTGAGGCGACACACCTGTTTGTGCCGATAAGGCATTTCTGGCTCATGGGAAATTATGCCAACAAGACGAGTGAATGGGGTTCCGAACTTGTTACAACCAGGCAGTTGGAATACATGCTGAAATGGGAGCGGGAAAAACTGGTGCCCAGCTTTCTCTAAATTTCCAGGCTGAACACGTTGAATTCCTACAGTTGATGAGGCGCTGATGCGAATGTCCGTTTGCCCACTCGGGTGTTTGACCCACGCGCCGCAACGAAGCTATCGTTAAGTCCATGTATGTTTTAAAGCACGGCATCAAGAAAAATCCAGAAAAACGATGGATGCTGCCAGATCGCATCTTCTTCGGTTACGGCGCATGTCACATCCTTGCGGGTGCCTTCCTTGAGCGCCCCCCTCTTCAAGGATTTTATGGGGAGCGGATTATTCCAGACGAAGGTTTCTGGGGGAACCACATCTACGTGACGGATGGCGTCATCGCTTTCGATCATCACGGCTACTCTGCTCGTGAACGTCTTTTGGGACATCACAGGAAAGGATGGTCGAAGCAGAGCGCGGGTTGGGACTGCACAATCGAGAAAGTTGACTTTGATCTGCTCGATACAGCCGAGTTAAACCAGCGAAAGATGTTGGGTCCGGATCAATATTTGCAGGACCCCATCTCTCGCGCTCACCGGTTTATCAAGCGCATAGACCATGCCGAAGATGCGAAGAGGGCTCTCAGAACTACCTTGATCCAAGCCCCAATTTGCGTATCAATCTAACAGAATTTAACAGTTGCCGGAGACTTTTAGAGGTTCATCTCGCCGCGGATGCGTGCGCATGTTTCGGATTTCTGAAGCGCGTATTCGTCGGGGCTGTTGACCTTAAGCTTAGAAATACCGTCGACGGCATTTTGCTGGTTATTCCAGCCGAGGATCCAGTCTCCTTCAAAGTTTTCGTCCGCGGCAAAGGCATGTCGCGCCCGCTCCTTGTAGGCATCAATTTGTTTCGGGTCGAGTTGGCAAATATCGGCAGCGATGCGCGCCGTACCGCCTGCCATCTGCGCCCCCAGTACCGCCGTCTGCCTTGACTGATCGGATTGTGCGTGAGCTGAGATCGTCGAGATGCAAAGCATGCCAAGAGTGAGAAGCCTGGCGAATGTCATACGTGCCGTTCCCTTCAAGTCATCGTGACATAGCGCATGTCGGAGGCCGTGTCGATTTAGGCGGCGCTATCGTTGCGATTACCCAAGGCGAACAGCGTTTTTCGGTCGCTCGGTCAGAATGGTGCGCCGTAGCATGCATGATTGTCCCTATTGAGTATCGCCTGTTCTGGACAACACTCGCACGATGAGCCTAACATACTTGATCGTCAGTACATACGAAGCCGTGTGCCTGGGCAAAAAGACGATGTCACCTGCTGGTAGGAAGGCATTGTAGACCTTCGGGCACCAATCAAAGTTGGCCAAAATCCCCTATTATCGGCATTTTCAAAGGAAGGGTTTCCCGCGCAGTTCCTGATTGAACAGGACTTGCAAATGCCCGTATAGCTTCGAGGATCGCAGCAATGAGCTACAGAGGCCGCTGCCGCCTTACACATACGTGTTCACTGTTAAGGCACTCGACGCCAGCGGCAAAAACGCTTGCGACCGCTAAGGCGAAGAAGAAGTTTCCCGAATAATCCGGACCCTTAACTGGTGTTCAGGCAAAAAAGAGCCGGACTGAAAAGCCCGGCTTTAATTGTGAAGGTTGAAAACCTCCAGAGGGGAACAGCCGAAGCAGAAAAATTGGAGGAGAACCGCTCCGGCTGTTTTTTGAACTAGGCTCGACGCGGGCCAAACTCAATGCGAGTTATTGCATAGCAGCTATGCAGCGTGATGAATTGGCGGGCATATTCGAAGCATTCAGCCCGGAAGTATGAGATACACGGCTGCAAGTAGCACAACCATAATCACTGCAAACGCTGCGATTTGAAGGAACCAGGCCCTATTATTGCTCAAATCTTACTTTCACTCACTCGACGGCAACGACGTATTAGTCGATGTTCCTAATAAACGGCAGACCCTCACCACCCTGGACATCACGCTTGGCTTCGCTCAGAAGAGCCTCTCTCTCGCGACGAGACATTGCTTGAATCTGTTCCAAATGTCTGAGATACGAAAGCGGCCACAACTCGGGCAGTCAAACTCATGATAGCCTCCCGTTTGGGGCAGCGCCTCAGCCGGCTCATCTGAGATTGGGCAAGTATTGGTCTTCTCCATTAATCCTCCACGTTAATTGGAAGACTATACGGAAGACTCCCATGCCAAGGCCATCTAATTGCATTTATTTTGACAACGTGTGCCCCGCCGCAGCACCGAGCGCGATGCCGACAGCGATACCAATCCACACGCTGTCGAACAACATATTTCCGAGCATTGCGCCAATTCCAATACCTAGTCCAATTCCCATCGCCATAGCCGAGTTTGGCTCGGCGCTGTGACAATAATTGGGCGGTATGCAAAGCGTACTGAGGTGGCGCATCGGTCAGCGCGACCCATAGATAAAGGATAGGTAGATGGTTCGACTCCAT